>JAWKTX010000004.1:0-300000 GCA_041398825.1 Planctomycetaceae bacterium
GCCCCACTGGCTAGTCAGATGGTAGGGGTCCGTCGAAATAATGGTCCGTACCAGCCAGCGAACGTCATAATCGTGGTCCACAAATTCCCGAGCCAGACGGTCCAGGATTTCGGGGTGCGATGCAGGATTGTGCGGTCCCATGTCGTCAACGGGGCGAGTGAAGCCATACCCGAAGAACTGTCCCCACGTTCGATTCACGAACGCCTGTGAGATCAGAGTCGATTCACCATCGACAGGCTCGCAGACCAACTTTGCCAGCTCAGCCCTGCGGTCAACATGACCGGCCGGGTCAACCTCTTTTCCGAGGTATTTCGGAAAGGCAACCTGCATCAGACCGCTTCGTTTCTCGTAGTAAACGGGTCCGGAAAAGTTCTGCCAGACAACCTCCGAGAAATCGTCGACCTGACGCCCGGTCTGCGGATCGGTCTTTCGATGATCAATTTTGTTGACCTGTCGGAAGAAGCTGTTGAATTCCCAGAACTGGTCCTGCTGCCACTTGTTGAAAGGATGATTGTGACACTGAGTGCACTGGACCTGTAAACCCAGGAACAAACGTGTCGTCATCGCCGTTAACTGCACTCCTTCGTCCCGATTCTGCATCTGGGCAAGGATGTAGTTGGTTGCACCATTTTCTTCATAGTGCCCCTCTGCAGTAATCAGATCGATGACGACTTCGTTCCAGGGACGATTCTTCGCGAATGCTTCGCGAAAGAATTTTTCCATACCCTTTCGGCTCACGCGACGGGGTTCGCCCCGGCCAATACAATTATTGGTCCAGATGGTCGTCCAGTGACGCACGAAATCTTCGTGATCCGTCAGCGAATCGATCAGGACAGCCCTCTTACGCGGACTTTCGTCTTTCAGGAAATCCTTCACCTCGGTCAACGTCGGAATTCGGCCAAGCACATCAAGGTACACCCGACGCAGCCATTCTTCGTCCGATGCGGCCGAAGAGGGTTTGATTTCGTTGTCTTCCCAGCCCTGCCGAATCTGCTGATTGATAAATTCGACGATCGAAACTTCCTGCTCAGTGGGTTCGTCAGCACGCAGTGCCCCATCCGAGTTGAAGCTGAATGTCAACGCACCTGCAATCGACAATGCGGCCCAGAAGACCTTCGTTCGTGCTACCACAGCACTTTGCATCTTCCTAATCTCCCTGTTCATGGAAGCGAAACTCGAAAACTGTGCCGCAGTAGGGCACGGAAGAATCAGCCAAGGACAGCCAACCATACCGCTTACTGACAACATCGCTTTCCTGATAGTGTACATCATTTTCATGCAGAACTGTTCGTCGCTTTCTCAAGCATTCAGCCATGATTCACATCTCCGGGTGACCACGCGCACACATCCTTTCCAGTATTTGCCGCAGGTCGCTATCCTTCTCGTCCAGTAAATGCCCCAAACGTTTCAAACTGGCAACATTTTTCTCTGAACGGACCACCGACAAAATGAAGGTAACTTTTCTGGGTGCGGCATGTGAAGTCACTGGCAGCCAGCATCTGATCGAAACGGGGTCCACCCGGTTACTCCTTGACTGTGGCCTGTTTCAGGGACGCGAGTCAGAAACGCGTCCGAAGAACATTCGGTTTCTATGTTCACCCAGGACTCTGGACGCGGTCGTGCTGTCCCATGCTCACATTGATCATTGCGGAAATCTTCCGGGCCTGGTTCGTGCGGGTTTCGATGGCCCCATCTTCGCGACCCGGGCCACCGCGGAGATCGCATCGATGATGCTGCGTGACAGTGCGAAAATTCAGGAAGAAGATGCCAGATACTCAGCCAGGCGATCCAAACAATACGGTTTTGAGGCATTCGAGGCACTCTATACCTGAAGAAGATGCTCGGAAGGTTTCCGCAGAGCTTTGAGTACGTCCGCTACCACGAATGGACGGAGATTTCGGACGACGTTCGAATCCGCCTTCACCATTCGGGACACATTCTGGGAGCCGCCATTACCGAGCTGGAAGCTAAAGAAAACGGAGAATGGAAGAGATTGGTTTTCACCGGCGACCTGGGGCGACGCAACATTCCCATTCTACCGGATCCGGAAACTGTGGAACGCTGTGACGCTGTGATCTCGGAATCAACGTATGGCAACCGAGTTCATCCGGAAGCGGGTGACGTGAAGGCGAAACTTCAACGCATCATCTGCGAGGCGTCACGGCGAAGGGGCAAGGTGATCATTCCTGCCTTCAGCCTCGGACGTACACAACTGCTGGTCTATTTGCTTAACGAGCTTCGCAATGAAGATGCTTTGTGCCGAGTGCCGTTTATATCGACAGCCCTCTTGCCGTGAGACTGACAGACATTTACCGCGATCACGCTGAAATCATGGACGACGAAGTGCGTCAAACGCTGAAATATGACGATGATGTGTTCGATTTCGACGGACTCACCTATATTCGATCGCAGGATGAAAGTATCGCGGCGAACCGAGCCCAGGGGGCCATTCGTCGTGATTTCGGCCAGCGGGATGTGCGAGAACGGACGCATCGTGCATCACCTGAAACATGCGGTCGCTGACGAAAACAGCCATCTGATTATTGGTTATCAGGCAGCACACCTTGGGCGGCAACTGGTAGAACGCCGTGACAACGTCACCATTTACGGACGACGTTACCCGCTGAACGCCCGCATCGAGATCATCAATGGGCTGTCAGCCCACGCAGATGCCGAGGCTTCCGCGCTGGTGGTTTGATGCATGGGCCGAAAGGGAGGAACCGGACAGATCTTCCTTGTCCATGGAGAAGAAGATTCCATGCGTTCCCTGCAGCAAATCGTCGGCGATGTTTCTGATCACCCGCCCGTTATTCCGAAGTTTGGTGAGTCGTTTGAAATCTAGTCGCGCAAAAGCACGAATTGTCCTGACCTGCAGAGAGTGCCTGACGGGGAGATTCGAAAGATCGGCCAATTCTCCTGACAGCCTGGTTCAACCTGTACTTCACCCCGCGAGCCCACTTCTCCCAGAGAAAGCAAATCCATGGCAGACCAGTTTCTGAAAGACCTGTTGAAGACACCCGGAACATCCGGTGGCGAGCAGGCTGTTCAGGATGTCGTTCGAGAATACGTGAAGACTTTCGCTGATGAAGTGACCACTGATGTCCATGGCAATGTGATGGCTACCGTAAATCGCGGGGGCTCCCCTGTCATTTTGCTGGATGCTCATTGCGATCAGATTGGACTTATCGTCCGTCACATCGACAGCCAGGGCTTCATCCGCGTGTCTGCCGTGGGCGGATGGGACATCCAGATTCTTTTGGGTCAACGAGTCCTCGTCCACTCAAAGACAGGACCAATCCCCGGTGTCATTGCTCGAAAACCCATTCATCTGCTGGATACGGATGAACGTAAGAGCGTCCCCAAGATCAAAGATCTGCTCGTCGATATCGGATCGACTTCCGAAAGCGAAACTCGGGAAGTTGTGCGGATCGGAGACTTCATTACTCCCGAGCCCTGCCTCCGGGAACTTCGGAATGGTCGCCTTTCCGGAGTCGCGATGGATGACCGAACAGGCGTTTGGGTCATCATGAACGCACTGCGAATGATCGCTGCGCGAGAACCAACCGCAAAAGTCGTCGCCGTTTCATCGGTTCAGGAAGAGATCGGCCTGCGAGGTGCCACGACCAGTTCTTATCATGTCAATCCCGATGTTGCCATTGCTGTCGATGTAACACACGCCACGGACTGCCCCGGAATTGATCAAAACGAATTCGGCCGGATTGTGATCGGGGGAGGCCCGGTGATCGTTCGAGGCGCTAACGCGAATCCACAGGTCTTTCGCCAGCTGACCGAACAAGCTGAGAAAAATTCCATCCCCTATCAGGTGAATGCACTTGGGTATCCAGCAAGCAATGACGCAGCAACAATTCAGCTGACTCGAGGCGGTTGTGCGGCCGGACTGGTGACACTACCCAATCGCTACATGCACAGCCCAGTCGAACTTGTCGCCGAATCCGACCTTTCCCAGGCTGCACAGCTGATTGCCGAATTCTGCCTCTCCGTCGACGCCGCAACATCCTTTATCCCCTCTTCGAGCTGCTGACCGTAGCTTGTCATCACGTGGCAGGGATTTTCAACGAATCCCGGCCCGGAGACGTATCCGGCCGAAGAAATCCGGGCAATCCGGGGCTTCAGTTACATGTGGTGAAATTGCCTCAATCAAACAAAGTCTGAGAAAACTGCGTTGAGATTCCTGGCAAGTCGACTGACACCAGGACCGGGCATTGACGGATCCCGCGAACCGACTAAAACTGTGTACATACCGAAAACACCTGAAACTAACTTTTGGAGTCATTCAAATGAAGAAGCTCATCGGACTTCTGTCTTTTGCAATCCTTGCTGGCTGCGGAGACAGCGGCACGGAGACGGTCACTACCAATCCTGATACGCCTGCCGCGACTTCCGAAGACGGCGAAGCATCACAAACTCCGGCGGCAGCAGTGAGTCAGGAACCGGTTATGGTCGCTTACAAAGCAGGAGACAATGCGACGCTGGCTGTCCCTGAAATGTCCTGTCAGATTAATTGCTACCCAAAAGTCAAGAAAGCTCTGGAAGGGATTACCGGAGTCAAATCGGTCGAACTCGTTCCACAGGAAGACGAAGTGGTGGTGAATGACCGCCGAGTGAAAATTGAATTCGACGGCGATGTTGATGGCGCAGCAGCGCTGACGGCCCTGGACGGCGCCGGTTATCCCGGTTCAAGTTTCGAATAACTGCCTCCGGAACAGCCTGAGAGTCACCTGACCATAGCCCGATCGCGAATAAGTGATCGGGCTATTCTCGTTGGATTTCACAATTGCAAGCGGAACAGAATTTGTGACAGCTCTCCGGCGGTGATAGATGTCGTTTGTCACGCTCCAGACTGCACAGTGTTGTGTGCATCAGCACGGCCTGGCCGTTTCGGAGCATGCAAAACACCATGGACCGGCGATTCCGCACAACACGGACACAGATTCCTGAATGTGCTATCGTGCGTTTGCAGTTGTTACCTGATACTTAAAGCAAAAGGATGTTCAGCGTGCCGAAAACGTTTAACCTGGCCTCACACGGAATCACTGTCGAAAACGTATTTCGTAATCTGGCACCAAGCACTCTGTACGAAGAGGCGATCCGCCACGAACCCGGAACCAGCATTTCAGACGCCGGGTGTTTGATTGCTTATTCCGGTGAAAAGACGGGACGATCACCAAAAGACAAGCGCGTAGTCAGGCACCCGGATTCTCAGGACAATGTCTGGTGGGGGCCGGTCAACTTCGCACTGGATGAAATGACCTTTTCCATCAATCGCGAACGTGCCATTGACTATCTGAATACACGTGATCGTATCTACTGCGTTGATGCTTACGCAGGATGGGAGCCCAACACGCGGCTGAAAGTACGCGTCATCTGTGCTCGCCCCTATCACGCATTATTCATGCATAACATGCTCATTCGCCCGACAGATGCAGAACTCGAGACATTCGAGGAGCCCGATTTCGTCATTTTCAACGCTGGCGCATTCCCGGCAAATCGCTTCACCACAGGAATGACTTCACGAACAAGTGTCGACTTGAGTATTGAGCATGGAGAAGTCGTGCTGCTTGGCACCGAATACGCCGGTGAAATGAAAAAGGCAGTCTTTACTTACATGAATTATCTGCTGCCGATGAAAGGCATCCTGTCGATGCATTGTTCGGCAACGACAAGCAAGGACGATGGTACATCGTCTGTCCTGTTTGGATTGTCCGGCACAGGAAAAACAACGCTGTCTGCTGATCCGAATCGTTACCTGATCGGAGACGATGAACACGGCTGGTCAGACGATGGCATTTTCAATATTGAAGGCGGTTGCTATGCGAAGGCTGTTTACCTGACTCGTGAGTCTGAACCTGAGATATTTGATGCCCTTCGATTCGGCGCTGTTCTGGAAAATGTCGTCTACGACAAAGCACACCACCATGTCGATTTTAATGACACATCGATTACTCAGAACACACGAGGATCATATCCCATCGAATTCATGGGGAATGCAAAGATCCCGTGCGTCGCCACACACCCATCTGACGTAATTTTCCTGACGTGTGATGCATTTGGCGTGCTGCCGCCCGTCGCCCGCCTGACAAAAGAACAAGCGATGTACTACTTCATTAGTGGGTACACGGCAAAGGTCGCTGGCACCGAAATGGGCGTTACAGAACCGGAAGCGACATTTTCACCCTGTTTCGGTGGTCCGTTTCTGGTCTGCCACCCGTCTCGCTACGCACAATTGCTTGCAGAAAAAATTGACCGACACGGAGCTGCTGTCTGGCTGGTCAATACAGGCTGGTCCGGCGGGGCCTACGGCGTCGGTAGCCGAATGCCTCTTCGTTTCACCAGATCCATTGTTGATGCAATTCACTCGGGCGAGCTTCGTAACGCCCCGACAGAACGCGACGACATTCTCGGGCTTGATGTCGTCAGTCAGTGTCCCGGCGTGCCCGCAGAAATGATGGTCCCCCGCCTCTCGTGGCGAGATACCGATGCCTACGAGAAGACCGCGCGAAAACTTGCAGGTCTGTTCCGTAGCAATTTTGAAGCCTATGCCGCACAAGTCGCCGGTGAAGTGACTGCAGCTGGTCCTCAGGGATAACCCGTCTGAATGTTTCGCAATTGCCAGCCCAGGAATGCCACACCCTAAACCAATCGACGCATAGGGTGTGGCATTGCTCTGGCCGTTGCTTCAAAGCGGTGAAGTCGTCCAGCCTGACTGCCAGAGTTCGGATGTTCCTGACATCACTTCGAACAGTTGCACTTGCCGTCGGCCACTCAACAGAAAAAGCACCAGAAACAGCATTCAGATGTTGCGGATTCGCATCCGTCGACGTCCGATACTTCCGCCGTCTCCCGAACCCAACACCGTCCGTTGGCAATTCCGGATCGCGAACCCGGAAAGCAGGCAGAGTTGCGACGAACTGCTTTCTCCGCCGTTAGCGAGCTGTCTGTCTGTTCGGAACCTGCCAGAC
Organism: Planctomycetaceae bacterium; assembly: GCA_041398825.1. NCBI lineage: Bacteria > Pseudomonadati > Planctomycetota > Planctomycetia > Planctomycetales > Planctomycetaceae > Planctomycetaceae bacterium. The sequence goes on from JAWKTX010000004.1 coordinate 6,981, forward strand.
ACGAAATCTGTTTCAACACAGCGAATCCTAAACGCCATCGGTCTCCAGAGGAATGCCCTGGCCTTGCAGGCCGAGGAAGAACCACGCGGCCACTTCCGGGATCATCAGCTGGTTCATTTGTGCAGCCCGTGTGTTTCGGAAGGACTGTCATTGGGATATAGTGGTCACGTTCGAGAACCCGAATGAGTCATCATCCCCCGTCGGTACAGGTTTTGCTGTTTCAGTCCCGGAATTGCCATGATAAATGACCCAGCCATTCGTGCACTTGAGGAAGCGCTCCGGGTATCGCCGGACAACGCTCCCCTGCGGAGCCACCTTGCCGAATCATTGATGAAAGCTGGATTGCCGGAAGCCGCAGAACTCCACTGGGAAAAGCTTGTTCGGCAAGACCCGGCAGAAACGCGGTATCGTGTTTCACTTGCCCAGTGTTTTTTCCAACAGGGCAAGTACTCCCCTTCGATGGTCATCATTGAAGACCTTGTTTCGAAACGTGACACCCCCGCAGCGGCTTACCTGCTGCATTCCCGACTACTTTTTCAGCAGGGAGATGTGCCGTTTGCAATTTCTGAGTATCGGGCAGCAATCAGCGAAGACCCTTCCCTTCGGGATGATGAACTGGCAGACCGTCTGGGGATTGATTCAAGCGAGCAGTCGGAAGTGATTGAAGGCAAGGTCAGAGCGTCATGGCAGGGGGACGAGAATATAGCCGATGCTGCAACAGAACGCGTTGTGGAAAGGCCTCGGATCAACTTTGAACATGTGGGTGGCATGACGAATCTGAAGGAAGAGATTCGCATGAAGATCATCTATCCACTTCAGCACGCAGATATGTTTAAGGCCTACGGAAAGGCTGTTGGGGGTGGAATTCTGATGTATGGGCCGCCCGGATGTGGAAAGACGCATCTGGCCAGAGCCACCGCCGGCGAAATCGGGGCTGGGTTCATAAGTATCGGAATTCACGACGTCCTTGATATGTGGATTGGCAGCAGCGAAAAGGCCCTACATGGTCTCTTCGAAACTGCTCGACGCAACCAGCCCAGTGTTATGTTTTTTGATGAAGTGGATGCGTTAGGAGCATCTCGTTCCGACATGAAGACAAGCGCTGGACGGCACTTGATCAATCAGTTTCTTGCAGAACTGGATGGGACGGAATCATCAAATGACGGTGTGCTGATTCTCGCAGCAACGAACGCCCCGTGGAATCTGGATTCCGCATTTCGGCGGCCTGGACGCTTCGATCGCATAATCTTCGTACCGCCACCGGATCGAGAAGGCCGGGCCGATATCTTACGCTTACTGCTCTGCGGCAAGCCGGTGGACAACGTCGATCATGATGCAGTTGCCAGAAAAACAGACCAGTTCTCGGGAGCAGACTTAAAGGCAGTCGTCGACGTTTGCATTGAAGGTAAACTGGCAGCGGCTCTCAGGACCGGTCGCCCCGAACCAATTGGCACGAAAGACCTGATTGGTGCGGCGAAACAAGTACGTCCTTCGACCCAGGATTGGTTCAATTCCGCTCGCAATTACGCCTTGTATTCCAACCAAAGTGGATTGTACGACGACATCCTTCGCTACCTGAAAATCAACAAATGAATGAACATCTGCGGCGTGCAACGTTTCTGATGCAGCAATCACGCTATGAACTGGCAGAATCGGAGTTGCGTCTTGCATTGGCGGAAGATTCCGGCAATGCAATTGCGCACGCCTTTCTTGCAATGTGCTTATCAGAGCGTGATCAGCACGCGGCCGCGACGGATGAGGCACAGCAAGCAATCCTCCATAGTCCTGACCTGGCCATCGGTCATTATGCGATGGCCTGGGTGATGCGAGAGCGAAATCGACTGACCGAAGCGCGTACGGCCATCAACGAGGCCATCCGAATTGACCCGGCCGACGTAAATTCGTTCGCGATGCTGGCCTCGATCGAAGCGAAGGCCAATCAATGGAAGTCCTGCAGAATCGCGGCAGAACGCGGCCTGGAAATTGATCCGGAAGATGTTGACTGCACAAACCTTCTCGCCATTGCCATGACCAGTATGGGTGATCGCGAACAAGCAGGCGTAACGATTCGCGAGGCACTACAGCGCGACCCGGACAACACCATTACTCATGCAAACGAAGGCTGGCGGCTATTGGGACGCCACGAACCTGAGAAGGCCATGCTGCATTTTCAGGAAGCCCTGCGACTGGATGCCAGCAATGAATGGGCCAGAGCGGGCATTGTCGAAGCGATGAAGGCTCGGCATTTTATCTATCGCTGGATGCTCAGTTTTTTTCTCTGGCTGAATTCATTCAGCCCACGTGTTCAGATTCTACTGGTGCTTGGCATCATGTTTGGTCAGGGGCTGTTATCCAGAGTTCTGAATACCGTGCCCTTTCTGCAACCGTTCGCCGTACTGATCAGCCTGACATACATCCTGTTTGCGTGGATGACCTGGACCTCATCGTCGTTGTTTAACCTGGTTTTGATGGCCAATCGATTCGGGCGTCTGGCTTTAACTCCGAAACAACGGTTGGAAGCATCATTGGCGGGCATTTGTGTCGCAGTGGGCCCGCTGTCTGCCATGATCATCTGGTTTTCGAACGACTTACCACAGGCGGCATGGCTGGGCATGCTGGCCGCTCTGCTTTTTCCCGGCATGGTGATCCCTGTCGCAACGGCTGCGAAATCAAAAGGCATGCGTCAGGCTGTCGCCTCGGCTTGGTGCGTCGGAGTTCTTTGGTTTGTCCTTCAGGCAAATTTTTCAGCCACCCGGCTTACCAGCCAGATCATCAGTACAGTTCAGGGAATTCGTTCGCTGGAAGAGTCATCAACAACGGAAACCGGACAGTCCACGGTACTGCCCGTAGACGACCCGGAAATCCAATTCATCAAGGACGCTGCCAGCACCGAAGTTTCCAACTATCTGTCGCAACTGATTGCTGCTTTGCGAGGGATCGCATACTCGACATGGCTTGGCCTTGCGATCACAGTCATTCCCGAAAGGAAGTAAGATCTCCGAAGCGGAGGCGAACTAATCAAGACGCAATCGTCCACTTCGCAACCCGCAGAACAAGGCAGCCACGATCAAATCCGCTGTCGTTCCCGGGTTGCGACGATGACCATCTTCGCACAGGAATTTTTTCAGTGCCTCATAGGCCGCCTCGGATGATGGTTGTTCGGGCCATCCGTTGACCAGCACTTGATCAGCCAGTCTCCGAGCTTCCGTTGCCACTTCGACGCCACATTTTCGGATGATCAGCGTGTCAGGTATCGACTGGAGTAATCGCAGGGCAAGCCATGTGATGCACGTCGAAGCAGATTCCATTCCGCCAGTCTTTGAATCAATCCATGGAGAATTCTCCAGCCAATCGACAGCTCGAAACACTTCCTGATAGGCATTCACGTACTGCATGGCAATCGTGTCACGTTCTGACGCCAGTCGCATGCAGTCTCTCAGCGGAAGTGTCGGTGAATTACTGACATCCTGATCGTCAGCGTTCCCAAGACCTCCGGGTGCTGCCAGACGAATTGCCTCGTAGACAGCCATGCTGTCATCGACCGTCAGGTCGTCAAGAATCCGTTCGATGCCGTCCTGCAAAGACGATGATTCGGGCACAGCTGCCAATGGGATCAACAGCAACACAATGCCAAGATTTGTATTGTGCGGCACGACGAGGCGTGTGGCTCGGATGCATTCCAGGATCGTCGATCCAACGGTCTGCGGTGTTACTCTCGCGGCGACATCACAGATAGCATCAGCTGATCGAAGAAAATCCTCAACCGTTGCGACATCGCGAGGAACGCCGGCTTCATCCAGAGATGAAAATGAATACTCCGGGTTCACGTTTCCCGGTTTCGGAGCGGATACCTCCAGGTAGCACGCCGTACGGACCCAGTCGCTCAACTTCTGTTGCCAGGCAGTTAATTCGCTCACCACAATCGAAGACCGTTCAAGTCAGTCTGTGCTGCCTGATTTACTGCCAGACGATTCGCTTGTGGAACTTGAAGAGCTACTTGATGAATCAGAGGATTTCTTCGCAGCTTCAGCGCCTTTTTTGTACGAATCGCTTCGATAATCGGTCTGATAAAACCCAGACCCCTTAAAGATGATGCCTCCACCGGCGCTGATAATACGTTCGGCCTTCAGTTTTCCACAGTCCGGACATTTCTTAGTGGGCTTCGCAGTGATCGACTGAAACTCATCCCACTTGTGACTACACGCATTGCAACGATATTCGTAGGTTGGCATAGCCGCTGAATCCTGCAGAACAAATTCAAGTTTAATCAGAAACAACAGTATCAAGACAAAGAAGCAACCACGTCAAACAGATTCATCGACGGAATGATCTGCTTGACCGACGGTGCAATCAGCTTTCAGCCGGGGCACATGAGACGATAACGCGAGCAGGCCGAACAACGCGATCGTGCAGACGGTAGCCCATTTCCACAACCTGCATCACTGTCATTGGATCGTGGTCGGCCGACGGCACCTGTGTCAGCGCTTCGTGCAGGTTCGGGTCAAATGGTTTGCCTAATGCGTCAATTGGCTCCGCTGAGTGCGTCTTCAGGATATCGCGGAATTGGTGGGCAACCATTTGAATACCGTTCAGCAACGCCTGAGTGTCACCTGTCTGTTCGGCGGAATCCACTGCACGCTGCAATCCGTCAAGGCCAGGAAGCAGGTCTCGCACCAGTCGGAACGATTCAAATCTTCTGGCATCTTCCATTTCTCGCTGCATTCGACGGCGAGAGTTCTCCATCTCCGCCTGCATTCGCAGCATCTTATCCTGCAATTCAGCAACCTGCTCCTTCAGTGCGTTCACGCTGGCGTGATCACCGCTGGCTTCAGGATGTGACTCAACGGTTCCGCTTTTAGACTCAACCGCGGGTTCTGGTGACGGGCATTGTTCGTCGTTTTCTGGATCAGTCATCTCTTATTTTTCCTCTGATTCGTCGCCCGAAAAAAACTGCTTCACCTGATCAAAAAATGACTTGCGGTGGGGCGTCACGTCTTTGTGGTCGAGTTCAGCCAGTTGCCTCAGCAGATCTTCCTGTTCTGGTGATAGTTTCTTTGGAACATCCACCTGAATTTCTACCAGAAGGTCTCCGATACGCCCGCCACCACGCGGGTCAGGCATTCCCCGAGCTTTGAGCCTTGTCACGTCTCCAGGCTGGGTCCCCGGTTTGACCTTCATTGTTTCCGGACCAGCAAGCGTCGGGATTTCGATCTCAGCCCCCAGAGCTGCCTGAGAAAATGTGATTGGAACTCGACACATCAAGTCCGATCCGTCGCGATCGAAAAGCGGATGCCGCTTCACTTCGATGTCGACATAAAGGTCTCCCCGCGGACCGCCACCGGCACCCGCTTCACCTTCTCCACGCAGACAAAGCTGCATTCCGGAATCAATACCAGAAGGGATGACGACTTCGCGGACGACATCCGCCATCACTCGTCCACCGCCTCGACACTCCTGGCAGGGATCTTTGACCGTTTTGCCTGCGCCGCGGCAAGTGGGACAGGTTGTCTGGACACGGAAGAAACCCTGCGACTGAATGACCTGACCATGGCCGCCGCAGGTACTGCAGGAGATCGGGCTGCTTCCGGGTTTTGAGCCCGATCCAGCGCAGGTCTGGCACGTCTCGTGGCGGGAAATGTGGAGTTCACGACGGCAGCCGGAGTAAGCCTCCGGAAGTTCAATGCTGATCGTGGTCTGGAGGGAAGCTCCTTTACTCGCTCCGCCGCGCCGTCGTCCACCTCCGGAACCACCCCCGAAGTTGAACCCAAAACCTTCAAAGATGTCGCCGAAAGCGCTGAAGATATCGTTCACGTCACCAAAGCCAGCGCCTCCACCTCCGCTGCCTTTGACGCCGGAATGACCAAAGCGATCGTACCGAGCACGCTTGTCCTCGTTGCTGAGGACTTCAAATGCCTCAGAAGCCTCCTTGAACGCTGCAACCGCTTCTTCGTTATCCGGATTCCGGTCCGGATGGTATTTGATAGCCAGCTTCTTGTAGGCCTTCTTGATCTCTTCACCCGAAGCTGTCCGAACGACTCCCAGGACTTCGTAATAACATCGTTGTTCGGTCATCATGTTATCTACCGGGATCACAGATCCGTTTTAATTCTGCAGAACGACAACAACGGTCGCCGGAACAACATCCCACCGTTTGTTCTTCACACCGGCCACGCAGAAGACGAGAAACTTGCAGAGTCTGCGAGGCTTTGGCAACCAGCCGAACGACCGGAAAAAAATCGGGACACCATTACTGGTGCCCCGAGTGAATAACCACCGTCCGGGGCGAGCGAAATAGAACACCGCCCGCGGCCGAGATCCTGTCGAAACTAGTGAATTGCGCCTTCGACTGTTGGGCGTTTTCCACCGTCTGCATCGTCTGAACGCGTGACAAGAACCTGAGTCGTCAACATCAATCCAGCGATCGAAGCTGCATGAGACAAAGCACTCCGCACCACCTTTGCGGGGTCGAGAATACCAGCCTTCAGCATGTCGACATATTCGTCTTTTGACGCATCGTAGCCCATCGTACCCTGCAGCTGAAGCACTTCGTCAGCAACAACCGCCCCGTCCTTGCCGCAATTGGCTGCGATCTGACGAAGAGGAGCCTGCAGAGCATTCGCCAGGATTTCGATGCCAATCGCCTCGTCGCCCTTAGCTTTCACCTTACGGACAGCTTCAATTGAACGCAGCAATGCCACGCCGCCACCAGGCAGAATTCCTTCTTCCACAGCAGCACGAGTCGCATGCAATGCGTCTTCCATTCGAGCTTTGGTTTGCTTCATCTCTGCTTCTGTAGATGCACCAACAGAAATGACTGCAACACCACCGGTCAGCTTCGCAAGTCGCTCCTGGAACTTCTCGCGATCGTAGTCGCTGTCGGTCTTCTCGATATGGTCACGAATCTGCTGAACGCGAGTCTGAATGGCAGACGCTTCGCCCGCACCTTCGATGATGGTGCAGCTGTCTTTCATGACTTCGATTCGGCGTGCCTGCCCCAGGTGGCTCAGCTCAACCGAATCCAGCTTGATTCCCAGATCTTCTGAAATCAACGTTCCGCCGGTCAGCACCGCCATGTCACCAAGCATCGCTTTTCGGCGATCGCCGAAACCAGGTGCCTTGACGGCACAGATTTTCAGGATGCCACGAAGCTTGTTCACCACAAGTGCGGTCAGCGCTTCGCTGTCAACGTCTTCCGCAATCACAAGGAACTGGCGACCGGTCTGGGCGACCTTCTCCAGCAGCGGCACAAATTCACGAAGATTTGAAATCTTCTTTTCGTATAGCAGGATCAGGCAGTCGTCCAGAACGGCCTTCATGTCTTCAGCCTGCGTGACGAAGTAAGGACTGATGTAGCCCTTGTCGAACTGCATCCCCTCGGCGAACTCAAGCGTCGTCGAGCTTCCCTTGCCTTCTTCAACGGTGATCACTCCATCCCGGCCAACTCGCTCCATCGCATCGGCAATCATGTCACCGATCTCTTTGTCGCTGTTTGCCGAGATCGCTCCAACCTGAGCGATCTCCTTCTTGGTTTCCACTGGCTTTGCCAGTTTGGCGATGGACTCAAGAGCAGCATCCACACCACGATCAATCCCGCGTCGCACCACAGTGGGATTCGCTCCCAGCGTAATACTTCGCAGACCCTGCTCATAGATAGCGCGAGCAAGAACCGTGGCCGTTGTCGTGCCGTCGCCAGCCAGATCGCTCGTCTTGCTGGCAACTTCATTGACCAGCTTCGCCCCCATGTGCTCGTAAGGGTCGTCGAGTTCAACTTCCTTACTGACCGTCACACCGTCCTTTGTCACGACGGGATTGCCAAAACTCTTGTCAATGATCACGTTGCGACCTGTTGGGCCCATCGTTACCGCAACCGCCTTGGCAAGCGTTTCCACGCCGCGCTGCAGTTTGATGCGGGCTTTATCGTCGAACAACAGTTGCTTTGCCACTTCAAAGGCTCCTTCAGCGTTTACTCGCTGCCACAAACAGAACTGAATTCAAAGAACGAAAGATCAGACAAGCTTTGCCAGGATGTCACTCTCACGAAGGATCTTCACCTCTTCGCCATCCACTTCGATTTCAGTTCCGCCATATTTCCCAAACAGGACTTCATCACCGACCTGAACACTGACCGCTGACCGCTCTCCACTATCGAGCAGTCGGCCTGGACCAACCGCAATCACGGTACCACGCTGCTGCTTTTCTTTCGCCGCATCCGGAAGCACGATGCCACCGGCTGTTTTCTCTTCGGCTTCGTGGGGGCGTACAACTACGCGATCGTCAAGAGGATTAATTTTCATATTGATTTACTCCGTATGGTAATTGCGAGACGAACTCGACTTTGTTTTCAGATTTTGATTCTCAACGACTTTGATTCTCAACGACAACGGGCACGGTGCCCGCAAGTCAACGAACGGCAATCAGCACCGGAATCACATCATCCCCGGCATGCCGCCCATTCCTCCCATGCCACCCATTCCGCCCATGCCTCCCATACCGCCCATGTCGTGATGATGGTCATCGTGATGGCCGTCTTCGGCTTCTTTTGGCTCATCAACGATAATGCAGTCAGTGGTCAACAGCAGGGATGCAACGCTGATAGCGTTCTGCAGTGAAGTCCGAACGACCTTTGCCGGATCGACCACTCCGAAGGAGAACATGTCGCCGTACTGATCATTCATCGCGTCGTAGCCGTAGCTGGCCTTCTTCTCTTTCTTCACACGGTTCGCGACGACAGCACCATCCAAACCAGCATTGCTGGCAATCATTCGCAACGGCATTTCAAGAATACCGCGAACCAGATCCACTCCCAGCTCCTCGTCGCCCTTGACGGAAATTTCGTCCAGAGCAGCCGCACAACGCAGCAATGCAACTCCACCGCCGGGAACAATACCCTCTTCAATAGCCGCACGGGTTGCGGCAAGAGCATCGTCAATCAGATCCTTCCGTTCCTTCATCTCGGTTTCGGTGGCCGCACCCACTTTGATTTGAGCAACGCCGCCAGCCAGTTTCGCCAGACGCTCCTGCAACTTCTCGCGATCATAGTCGCTGTCAGTGGAATCGATTTCCCGACGAATCAGCTCAGTCCTGCCGTTAATCTCGGCCTTCTTGCCGCCGCCTTCAACGATGACCGTCTTGTTAGCGTCAACATGAATCCGCTTCGCCTTGCCCAGATCCGACAGTTGGATATTCTCAAGCTTGATCCCAAGATCTTTGAAGAAGGCCTTGCCACCCGTGAGGATTGCAATGTCTTCCATCATCGCCTTGCGACGATCGCCGTACCCAGGAGCCTTCACGGCCGCGACGTTAACAATGCCTCGCATCTTGTTTACGACAAGTGTAGCGAGTGCTTCGCCTTCCACGTCTTCAGCAATAATCAGGAGCGGGACGCCAGCCTTCGATACCGCCTCAAGCAGCGGAACGAGCGGCTTCGCGCTGGAAATCTTCTCTTCGTAGATCAGAATTCGAACATTGTCGAGCATAACTTCCTGCTCGTCTTCATTGGTGATGAAGTGCGGCGAAAGATAACCCCGATCGAACTGCATCCCTTCAACAAGGTCAACCTCTGTTGTCACATGCCGACCTTCCTCGACAGTGATCACGCCATCCTTGCCAACCTTCAGCAGTGCATCGGCCAGAATCTGGCCAACTTCCGGGTCATTGTTTCCGGCAATGGTCGCGACGCGAGCAATCGATTCCTTGTCGTTTGACTTCACTGACTTGGACATCTTCGCCAGAGCTTCAACGACCGCATTCACTGCTTTCTGCGCGCCGCGGCTCAGGGCCATCGCATCCGCACCAGCCGCAATGTACTTCAACCCGGATCGATAAAGCGCTTCTGCGAGAACCGTCGCGGTGGTCGTCCCGTCACCAGCAACATCGTTTGTCTTCGATGCAGCTTCCTTCACGAGCTGGACAGCTACGTTCTCGTACGGATCTTCCAAATCAATATCTTCGGCAACGGTGACACCGTCTTTGGTCACCTTAGGGGCTCCCCAGCCCTTATCGAGCACAGCATTGCGACCACGGGGGCCCAGCGTGCTTGCGACCGCCTTCGATAGCTTTGAAACGCCGGACAGCAGACTCTTCCGAGCCTCTTCGTCAAACGTCAGTAACTTAGCCACGGCTTCTCCTCAATGTTTCTACACGACGCAAATCTGTTCAAACCATCCAACCCGAGTGCACCTGCATTACGGATTCAATCTGGCAGAGAAAACAGGATGCCGCCCCAGAATGCAAACAACGTGCCACGCAGGACTGAAAAGCCATAACGTGATTATAGACAACATGTTATACCATCCCCGATTTTTCAGGTGGGGCCATAACCAGGCAGTCATCAGCCGTTTTGGCAGCGGACGCATGAACCGCCAATACCGCCCTCTCACAAGAAACCCTGACCACCCGCCTGAATGAGCGGCGGTGCCGCTGACCGGAGCCCGGCGGAGAGCGAATCTGTGAGCTTCCTGGGCCTTTTCGGGCTGGCACAAAGCGCAAGTGTCCCATTGGATTCGCATCATTCGAAGATCGAGCGCCGCAGGTTGGTTTGCCCAACGGTCCTGTTTTCGTTGACGGCCTTGATTGCTGCCTGTCGATTCAGCCTGTCGCGACCATCCTTGCGGCTACGGACGCCGCCAAAAAATCTTCGCGAACACATCGCCCACGAAAATGCGTCACTGCCATTGAAGCAGCCACGTGTCAGAGAAACATGTCGTTACCGGCGACTGCCTTCGTACAGGATTTTCGCCGCGTGATTCAGTCCGCGGACCTAATTCGCTGTGTGAATCTGATCGAATCTGAACGCAGGCTGGAATTCAGTGTTCCCATCCCGCTTCCGCCCCGCGTTCATGCTGATCCCTTTCCGATTCAGAGCATTCCCATTTCGAAGCGGCGGCCCCCAGCGCTGACAACTCCAGTGTTGTCAGGCCTGCGTGCAGGTTCCCCCCGATCTCCGGCGTTGCCTACGGTTTGCGGCCTCGCTGCTTCAACGAACGCTCGGCGGATTTGGCAGCCGCCAACGAAATTCTTTTGTCCCTGAAACATTCCCGGCCTGATCCTTGCAGATTCAGGCAGCCTGCGGTGGTGCCCGTTCAAGCCTGGCACGGTTCGCTCCCACACAGCTTCCTCTTCGCATGATGCGAGCGTACCAACACCGGTTGCTTCGAATCGGCGACTCATGGTACGCGACGATTTCACAACTGTCGTCTCATTTCACGAATCACCGTTCTGTCAACGAAAGCGAAGTTCGAAGTCTGGAAAGGGCCACAAGACCGGAGTCGATCCTCCTCACGCCATTTCCTTCTGCACGAATCCGCAAACGCCTTTTGCTCTGATCTCGCTTCGAAAAGGCACACGTCTCCCTGCACAATTGCTCTGCCCCGGTTCACAGTCCTGGGTAAACTCACCATCTTCAGGCGGGTTGTGCCTGATTCCGAGGTTTTAGTTTTTGCCGCGTTCGGTTCGGTATCCCGTAGCAGCAAAGAGAAATAGAATCCAGGGCGTTCCAACATCGACCATCTCCCGTAAAAGGATCCCTTCAGAATGCCATCAGAGCTGTCGATCGCCCTTCACAAGCTGCATTCTCTGTTGACTGAGTTGGAAGATGTCGAAGGTTCACTGGCTCACGGCCCCCGAAGGATTGCGGCGGCAGAACGCAAGCTGCAAGCGTCGAAAGACGAGGTCGAATTACAGAAACAGACAATTAAAGACTGCCGGAAAACTGCCGATGAAGGCAACCTGAAATTGCGAACCCGCGAAGCCGACTTGCGGAAGATTGAAGGACAACTGAATCAGGCTTCGTCGAACAAAGAATACGATATCTTCAAAGGCCAGATCGCCAGCGCGAAACAGGACTTGGCAACGCTGGAAGATGCCGCTCTGGCTGCAATGGAAGCCCTTGACGTCAGCCAGGCGCATCTGAAGACAGTCGAATCCGGTGTGATTGACGCCCAGAAGCACCTTGAAACGGTGCAAAAGGAAGTCGCTGCTGCAGAATCAGGTCTGCGCCAGCAGCTGGATGAACTTCGCGAAAAAGTCGCCGCCGCAGAGAAGACGATTAAGTGGGGCGAACATTCCGCCGCATATGCCCGTCTCCGAGGTGCTCATGGAGCGGCCGCACTGGCATCGGTTGAAGATCAATGCTGTACCGCCTGTAACAACCGGATCACCTCACAGGACGTTGTCCGTATCAACACCGACGTGCTGATTGCCTGTCGAGAATGCGGCCGACTTATCTATCTCCTTTGACCAAGCCTGTTTGATACACGGATGGATTGATTTTCTGAAACGTCGACAGACGTAACCGAGGATCAGAACTCAAGGATGCGCAACGCCCCTCTGACTTCATTGTTTTCTCAGGATGCAGCGGATTCAGATGACGATCTGATCCCGGCGGCCAGCGTATGGAGAATACGCCTGATAGGCATTGGATTTACGATTGGGCTGGTTGTTGTTTTCGCAAGACTTGCCCACGTTCAGGTGATTCTGCCGGGACGCTATCTGGTTGCATTGAAAGCAACAACAACAGAAACCGAAATCCTACCGTCCCGGGATGGGCGAATTCTTTCCGGGGGACTCGTCCTTGCGGCTGATGTGGAACAATACGCTGTTCAGCTGCACTACCGATGGATTCAGAAAGACGCCGACAAGGACTGGCTCACTCGGCAGATTCGTTCGCGTCTTACTCGCGAGGAACGCCGTGACATTGCGCTGGTCGAACGAACCCGGGAGCAGATCCTTCTCGAACGAACTCAAACCCGGCGACAACTTGCCAGTCTTTGTGGCATGACGAACGAAGATTTCGAAAAGGCCTGTGAGGCCATCGAAACGCGTGTGCAACGGATTGCGGATTCTGTCAATCGTCGCCATTTTTCGCCAATGAACCGGCAATTGAACGAAGGAAGCGACGACACGGAAGGAAACGTTGGATGGGCCATGCATATCGCATCCGCCATTCGAAATGCACTCACGACTCCTCCACGCCGTGAGACACGTCAACGAATTATCGTTCGTGAAGAAGAAACATGGCACACGATCGCTTCGGAATTGCCCCTGGTGATTGCCGGACAGATTGCGGAACAGCCGGAACGTTTCTCTGGTGCCCGTGCCGTCACTGTAACTCGACGGACTTACCCGGAACACCAGCTGGCCGCCCATATTGTGGGCGCACAAACAACACTGTCCGACGAAGAATTGAAATCCCTGGCACAGAAGAATGGAATTCCGCAGACTGTCCTTGCTGAACTGCCAGAGCAACCTCGACACGGTCGATTCGGAGTCGAGCTCAGTTACAGCGATCGAATCAAGGGAACATTCGGCCTGCGTCAGATTGAACGAAATCGACGGCAGCAGATCGTCCGCTCAGAAGTCACCCGCAATCCAGTGAGCGGCTTGGATGTGGTGCTGACCATTGATGTTAGTCTGCAGCGTTTCTGCGAGCAGCTCCTTGCTGAGGCTCTCACCGATCGTCCGGCACAACTTACGGCCGGGCGAGAGAATGCCCTCCGTGATAATACCGATACGGAGGAATCGACAGCAGATGATGGTACTCGAGTTGTCCCGACGGGTGGCAGCATCGTCGTTATTGATGTCGAAACAGGCGCATTGCTCGCCGCCAGTAGTGGGCCAGGATTTGACCTTCAGTTGTTTACCGGCGGGTCTGCAGACGCATGGACTGCCGCCAACAATGATCAGCGACGTCCATTTGTTTCAAGATTCAGCGCGATGGCGCTGGCGCCGGGTTCCACGTTCAAACCACTCAGTGCGATCGCAACGCTGGAAACAGGTACGTTTACAAGCCGACAAACGTTTTTCTGTCAGGGATTTCTGACCAGTCCAAACGAACATCGCTGCCTTATCTTTCGGCAATTCGGACAAGGGCATGGGAATGTCGGGCTCACCGCGGCCATGGCACAATCGTGCAATGTTTATTTCTTTGATGCCGCACAAAGAATGGGCATTTTGCCGATTGCTGAATGGGCGGAGCGATTTGGATTCGGCGAAAAGACGGGGATTGACCTTCCGTTCGAGAAGTCGGGGACGCTGCCAGTCCGAGCCGATACTGTCCGGCTGGCGATGGCAGCAACCGCGAATGGCGGTGTCGGGGAATCTGATGATGGATCAGCTCAACAAATGGTCAGTCAGACGACACTGCGTCGCTTTCAGCGAGAGGCGCTGGGGTATGCGATTGGACAGTCACGACTTACGGTGACTCCGCTTCAACTTGTTCGAATGATGGCGGCAATAGCGAATGGAGGATGGCTGGTGACGCCGCATGTTGTCAGCGAGGAAGGATTTGCCAGGCGCGCCGACGACGTGAGTTCCAGACGTCCCGGTTTCCCTCGAATGCGGATTGAAAGCCTCACCCCTGAGTCCATTGAAGCCGTGCACCGCGGTTTGGTTGCGGTCTGCGAAGAGACTTGGGGGACGGGCTACAAATCTGTGCACCTGGACCACGTCAGCATCGCCGGAAAAACGGGCACGGCAGAATCAGCTCCAGACAAGCCCGACCATGCCTGGTTTGCGGGATACGCACCGGCGGATGCGCCCCGATTTGCTTTTGCAATCGTCCTGGAGCACGGCGGATCAGGAAGTCACGCGGCCGGTCCGCTGGCAAGAGAAGTGGTCCGTTTCCTCATTCCGGAACAATCATCTGCAGTCGGCTTCCAATGATGAATTGCCTGAGAGCGAAGGCCAGGCCAAAGGTACAGCGCGGTTGTTTAGTCGTGATCCAGAACTGCTTCTGACGGGCGATCAATTGCGAGTGTTGCCATGTAATCTGTATAGGCGACAAAGTGATTCCAGGTGGCAGTGATTTCTTCTTCAGCTGCTTCCAGTGCATACTGCTCGCGCAGTGCGACCTTCAGCAGATCGCTGTCACCCACTTCAAACTTGCGTCGTTCAATCTCCGCCATCCGTGTCGCCAGTTCAACGGCTTTTCGGGCATTCAATGCTTCCTGACGGGACTGAATCATGCCTGCATAGGCTGTCCCAACTTCTGCCGTGATTTTGTCCCGCGTCATTCTGCGTTTTGCAGCGACCTGGGCCATTTTTGTCTGCACAGCGTGCATTTTTCCGCGGCCTTTACGCCGCTCAACCGGAACGTCGAAGAACACGGCTGCTTCCATTTCAAACTGTGACTTATCCCGCTTGGAACTTGCAGGTGCTCCCACATCCTGGCCGGCCGTCAGACGAGCATCCAGTGCCGGTAGTGTCATGTTGCAGGCTTCCGAGTAGTCCACCTGCAACTGCTGATACTGAACGTCGAGTGCAGTCAGTTCGGGCCGATTCTGAAGGGCTCTTTGAATATCTGCATTCACCTGGTTCTCAGCGATATTTCGCAACTCCGGAAAGACCGGCAACTGATCAATCGATGGGACCAGTGGAACACCACTTCCGTCTCGAAGAAACAAAGAGAGTTTGACGGCTGCCTGCTGAAATTCCCGAGTGGAATCGGCCAGCTTTGCCTGCCGCTTCGCGACAGCGCGATTATTGTCGACAAGTTCCGGCGGATCCAGATCCCCCAGCTCAACACGTCGCTCAATCGCTTCGTTGCGGCTGGCCGCGATTTCGAGCCATTGTTCTCCCAGTCGAACTTTCTGCCCTGCCGCAACCCACTTCCAGTACGCCATTGCGGCATCCCGTGAAAACTGAATCAGGCTGGCCTGGATGACAGGGTTGGCCAGTTGTTGATCGTAGGTCGCTCTCCAAAGCTGCGCACGACGCGCATCGATTTCACGATTTCGAATCAGTGGCAACTGAACACCCGCCTTGAACTCTCCTCCTTCGTCCGTTTCGCGTTCCTTGTACCACGGTTCAAAGCTTCCGTCTCCGTAGCGATACGCGCCAAAAACTTCGCCACCACCATACAACGGTTTGTAGATGCCGGCACTATTTCGGTAGGTTTGGTAGAAACCAGTCGGTTGATTCTCGGAGGACGCTTTCAATTTCGTATCGAATTCTCCCCAGGCAGAGAGTTGATTTCCGTTGGCAATCTGTCGTTCCATATAGGCGGCTGCGACCAGAGGATATGACTGATGCAGCGATGTAATTACCTGCTCCAGAGTGATCGGTGATGGTACTCCGTTCGCGTCTGTGGACTCTGTGAATGACGTTTGCAATTCGGTCATCAGAGCCACAGATTCCGGATCCGAAACGGAATCTGCCGTATCGGCAACGACCGACGGCGACC
Source organism: Planctomycetaceae bacterium (assembly GCA_041398825.1). Lineage (NCBI taxonomy): Bacteria > Pseudomonadati > Planctomycetota > Planctomycetia > Planctomycetales > Planctomycetaceae > Planctomycetaceae bacterium. The sequence continues at coordinate 23,161 of JAWKTX010000004.1, forward strand.
CAGCGACTTCACTTGAGGATGCGCTGACAACTCGAATGACTGACAGTGATGATTCGACATCCGAAGATGATTCGACATCCGAATTGGGGATGCTTGGGTCCGGCGTGTCCGGATTGGCAATGTTGGCCGTCACCGCGACTTCTGGTGAGCGAATCTGATGACCGGCCCCGGGTTGCACATCACCCGAATCGATGGAGTCGTTCGTGTGAAGCCGTGAGACTTCAGAGTCGGCTCGCCAATCGAGTTTGGTAACCGAACGCTTCGTCGCGTGACAGCCTGAGGTCCCGACGACAAGCAACAGCATAGCCATCAGGCGGCAGATGGAAGGTCTGCTCTGCTCTGCCGGTGGGTGTTCCGGGGCATTTGAATGATACGTGGGTACTTGCACGGCTGCGCCATTCCTTTGGCTTTTTGTCTCGTGTCGAGAACGTCTCCTGCTCTAATCTTCGGATCGCCAGGATGCGCATGTTTTTGCCATCAACCAACTGACGCACGGTATGCATGAAGCGCGGACCACCTTTGCGGGGTGGTCCGATTAACGAAGCTTTTCGGGTACGACTACTTCGGCAGTTTCGGCTTCTTCGTCTTATCCTTGCCATCTGACGGATCAACGTTTGGCGGAAAGCCATTCATGCTTCGCCAGATTTCGTACCAAAGCGGAACCCGTTCCAGAAGCACCCATGCGTTCGCCCGAACCCCCTGACGCAGATATCGATCCTCGGGCCATTCATGCACATCATCGTCTGGTTGAATCAACGCTCGAAACTTCCCTTTGCCGTCATCGGTAGCATCGACAGAAACGATGGTTCCTCCAAAAGTCCCTACAGCTACCGACGGCCATCCGGCAAACTGAACCGCAGGCCAACCTTCAAACTGCAGCCGGACATGTCGACCTGGCCAGACGAGTGATGCGTCGTTTCCATCCAGCCAGATCTGAACCGCTCGGTCCGCAGTATCAGGGACAATAACGCACAAAGTGTCCCCTTCTTTCAGAATCTGGCTGCCCTGATTCGGAAGAATCTGAGTCAGGAAGCCATCAAAGGGAGCCATCACCATCTGGCTTTGCTGTCGAGATAGTTTTGTCTCCGCTTCCAGCAGGGTCTTGCGAGCTTTTGTTAATTCTGACTGAGCTTTCGCGACCTCACTCTCTGCCTTCGCTACATCAGCGCCGGCTTTCCGGAAGGATGCGGTGGCATAGTCGATGTCAACATTCGCCTTCTGCTCTTTGGCATCTCGATCTCGTTGCTTGCCCTTCAGGTCATTGAGGGCTGCATCGACGTAGGCTTTCGCTCGTTCAACTTTCGCTTTTGCCTCCAGATATTTCTGCTCAGCCTGTTGAAACTTACCCAGGCCGATGATGTCCTCTTCCTGTAGTTGTTTTTGACGCAGAAAATCAGCCTCCGCCTGTGACAACGTGGCTTCGTATTCCTGCAGTTGCCGCCGCTCGGCTTCTACCTTGTTGTTTGCACTGGCAATCGCGGCGTCTGCACTCGCGACGATCTGCTGCTTAACTGAGTTGTAGGCTGCCAGCTGGGATTCGAACGAATGCACAACCGTTTTCGCAGCATCCTGATTGCGCCGATTGGCCTCAACCAGTTCTTCCATCGCCAGGACCTGGTTCAGTGAAGCCGTGACCTGGTCTTCAAGCCGCTGCATCAAGAGCGGATCGATGTCCTGAATTTCCGCAATCAAATCACCGGCCCGCACATAGGCATTCTCGAAGACTCCGTCTCCCCATCGGAGAATGCGACCTTTAATAGGCACCTCGATTGTCTGTTGTCGATCAATGGGAGCGAACGCCACGACATTTCCACTTCCCGTCACCGACTGTTGCCACGGCGCGAAAGCCACGAGGATAAAGGCCATCACGAGCAGCAAAAGCAGAGCTTTGCCAAGTCGCCGAGCGACACGTGATGAACGGGCCAGTCGAAGCGAAGGCAACAAAGATTCTCTGTAAGCTGTCGGGCCAAGCATTCGTGGAGAAGTTGACACGGATAGTCTGATCATTTCATCTCTGGAAATCACTGGCCTTCTCCGATTGATGATCCTGTGTCAGATGCAGGTAAGCCCACGCTTCTTGTGGCACGATTAAGTTCAACGGTTTGATCGCACTGCTGCGCGATGACTTTCTTTCCTGTCGCAACGATCAGCGTCCATGGACGCTGTGTGGAAACCAGAACATTCATGACCCGATCGAGATCTGCGTCCGGTAGGCCATCCAGGGAACGATCAATCAGGAGCAGTCTGGGGTTTCCGGCAATGGCTCGTGCGAGAGACAGAAGTGTCAGTTCGGAATCACACAACGGTCGTCCGTTGCCGAGGAGTTTGGTTTCAAACCCATCAGACAATGACACGATTCGATCATACAAACCCACCTCCGCCAGGGATCTTCGAACATCCGCGGACGTCACATCGACACGATGCAGGTGGACGTTTTCTTCGATGGTTCCATGAAAGACATCTTCCCGCCGAACAAGAGCCACGTGCTTTCTCAGAACATCCGTGCGGATGTCCTGAGGATCGAAGCCATCGATTGTTACGTAGCCGGACGTTGGCACGCGAAGACCGTCAATCAAATCCAGAACAGTATCAGATCCACTCCCCGAGCCACCAAGCAGGGCAGTCGATTGCCCCGGTTCGGCATTGAAACTGATTTCCGGGTGGCCCATGGCCGAGTTGTTTTTTTCGTAACGCAGTTCATTCACAACGACCTGTGCGGCCTTCGCAGTGGGAAGGCTCAGCAGTCCATCCTGCGGTTCAATCGGCAGATCGAATAGATTGCCGAGCTTGTCGACCGACGCCAGCAGGTCGTAAAAGCTTTCCATATGTTTACCGAGTTTTGCAAACGCACCCACGATGACGGTCACAATCAACTCGGCTGCCACCAGTTGCCCCAGTGTCAGCTGACCGTCAATCACCAGCCATCCCCCAATTCCCAGCAATGCGGTACTTGCGACGGCCTGCAGCCCCAGTGCGAAAAGCACTTGACGCATCAGAATACGGAAGTGTTTCTGGCGTGCTTCAAGGTATTCATGAATCAGGCGATCTGTTCGTTCCAGGGCCAGGTCGGCCCCGCCGTTGGTGCGGAAAAGCGTCGGGCAGCGCGCGATGTCCTCAAGCCACGACGCCATGTAGTATTTGTTCTTCGACTCTTTGATGGCTGTGCTGATGGCACCACGTCCAAGAACCACGATGATGAACGCGATGGCCATGATCATGACAACATCGAAGCCCAGTAACCACGGGTGGTAAAACGCCAGGACGAGCATCCCAATCACAGCACTCAGCACCAGCGCAATGCCGTCCAGAAGGAGTTGAGCTGAAACCTTCTGAACCGTGACAACGTCAAAGAAGCGATTCGTCAATTCCGGCAGATAGACGGAGTCAGTCGCTTCTGTCAGAGCCCGGGGCAATCGAAACGCAAGATCCCCGGCGATCCTCGCGAAGAGTCGTCGTTGAACCAGTTCCGCCACGTAAGTCTGCAGGCCTCGCATTGCAGCCGCGAATGCCAGAAACGTTAAAAGGATCAAAGCCAGAACAAACACCGGCTGCAGGAACCTGCCAAACGCCACAGTGTTGACAAGCGCTTCCACCGCAATTGGGGTCGTCAGTGTCAGCAGACCAACCACAAACGCAAAGACCATCACGATCCAGATGTCTGACCATTCCGGTTTAAGCAAAGCCATCAGGCGAGCGAATGGCTGGCGGGAGACGGACTGAGCAAGCCCAGAACTGAAATCTGATCGCACGACAACGCATCGAAGGCGACCGTCATCCATGTACTGGTTCAGAAGTTTTTCAAACGGTCGCTTCGCAAGCACCCGGACTTCCGCAGAATGCTCGGAGCGGATCACCTGCACGCGGCCATGTTTTGATGGCGATGCCATCAGCCACCCGCCATCTGCCGAAACGTCGAAGCAGATGACTCGCGCACCTTCCATTGCGAGTCGCACAGCGTCCTTTACTGTGCATTCAATGGCCAGCGTTCGCATGCCAATGCTGTGTGCAGCCACCGACAACCATTTCCACCAGCAGCCAGCAGGTTCACCCGGCTGAGCGAGCCTCGCTTCATGCCATGCCCGTCTGGCGGCCGCCATCTCGACGTCCGGTATCAACAGCGAAAGCTGCTCCAGCACCCATGAACCATCGTCGACGCTTCTTAATTCATTTACGGTCATGGATCCCATGCCCAGAATCTGGACAGCCTCTTTTGGTAGTCAAACGGGAAGAAATCACTGGGAGTTAACGTTATAGACACCGGCAGGACGTTCTTCTGATGCTGAAGCAATCAGATCGACACATTTGTCTGCCGGGATGATGCGGCACCGGGAGACTGACACTGCGCAACATTCACGAACTGCTCAACGTCTGCGTCGTAGGCAAAAACCTCGCCTGTTTCGATCATGTAGACCCAGCCGTGCAGATGCAGGTCGTCCCCTTCAATCCGTGACGCCACTGCTGGCAGAGTCTTGAGATTCTCCAGCTGTACCAGAACATTCTCCTCAACAGTCGCTGCAACCAACTCTGCGCCGCTGAGATGCGAGTAATTGTCCAGAACGATCCGCCGGGTGGTTTCTGCATGCGATAACCAGGATGAAACCGCGGGAAGAGATTTGACGGAATCCGGATCAAGTAACCCCTTCATTGCGCCGCAGTGAGAATGCCCACAAACGATCACGTCTTTGACCCCGAGAGCTGCCACGGCGAATTCAACTGTCGCCGCCTCACCCCCATTGGCCTCCCCATGGGCAGGAATGATGTTTCCGGCATTCCGAAGAATGAACAGTTCGCCCGGCTGAGTCCGCGTCAGTAAGCTGGGATCAATACGAGAATCGGAACACGTGATAAACAGCGTTTCAGGCTTCTGTCCTTTCGAGAGTTGCTCAAATAGATTCTGTAGTGGACGGAAGTCTTCATTCTGAAACTTATGAATTCCCTGAATGAGTTTCTGCATTGGTGCGTGGTGCCTCTGGAAGTTCTGGATGAATGTCTGCGATGAATGCCCCGAATCAGCTTCCGGACCACTCTTTTCTGGTTTTTCCAATGGCCTTTCGGAGTGCAGTTGCTTCTGCTGCGCCTCGCTCAAGAAGTTTTGTCGCTTCGAGCAGCCATGCCGAAATCTCCGGCTGCCGCAGGTGATAGAAAACCTGACGTCCCTCACGTCGTTCGGCAACAATTCGATTGGCTCTCAACACCATCAAATGCTGTGAAACCCCGGAATGACTGATTCCGAGTGCATCCTGGAGTGAATTCACATCGTGTTCTCCGTCTCTGAGTTCTTCGATAATTCGAATCCGATGCGCGTGTGAAAGCGATTTCAGGAAATCGGCAAGCTCCTTCGTTACTAAATCACGGTGCGGCATACTCAGCCCCTTCAAAAAACATCCCGGATTCAGCGATCGCGCGATGGGTTTCGTTTTCCGTCTGTTTGACTGGGAACCAACGAAAGCAATCTCCGTTTGAACCACCAGGCAAACGAAGAGAACGGTTTCATGGTCAGGCGTCAGCAGGATCTAGTAATTGTCGTATTCAAACATTTGAACATTACAATTAAAAGTTGCTGTCAGGAACGATTTCCCGACGGAATCTCACCATTGCGTGGTCAAATGAACAGAAACCGGTAGTGGGCGAGCAAGCGAACTCGTCGTACCCGGATCGAAGCCTGCTTAAAATTCTCCTGATTCTTCAGGCTTCGGGCATCAAAAAAAGCCGCTTCCGGATGACCGGAAGCGGCGTATGAGAGTCTTCGGCTGAAATGTCCAAACTGTCGCAGGTCTCCGCGATCTGATATCCAGACGTCTTATTTGAACTTTGAATCCAGGTTGATGTCGCTGGTATTCGTGCCTTCCTTCACATCGAATTGCAGGCCACTGGTGGAATGTTGCTGGTATTTCCGGGGAAATACAGCGGCGGCGGGCTGAATATCCTGGTCGGCTCCGGCAAGCATTGCTTCAGCGTCGAGCTCTTCCACATTCTTTACTTCTGGCGGCTGCACCAGAATCTTGTACATGCCCGTTGGCACTTCATCCCAGGTCTTACCTTCCCGCATCCACTGAAGTTTGTAATTACCTTCAGCGTCTGTCCTGGCAAACGCGGCATATCCCTTCTCCATTTGCATGAACAGCAGTTGTGTACCTTCAGCCAAAGGTTGCCCGTCCATGGTCAATCGACCGGATACGCTGCCCATGGGACCGAAATCTGTCCCGCCACAGCCAATGATCGAGGTAGAAAACGCAATGATGCCGACGCAGAATAATTGGAAACGCATACGATCCTCTGGAAAACCGAGCGGATTCGGTGGACAGAATGGGATGTAGAAAAGCAAAAGCCTGTGAGCTCCGAAAGCTGACTTCCGGACAGTCACGTGATGCAGAATTCGTTGGGAGTGCCGCCAATCAGAACTCTCCAATCACCTGCCCGTCGTCACGAGTCGACAGCTTCTTCAGAGTCTCCAGGTCAATATTCTCGGAAAGGAATCGTGCAGAGCCATCGGCGAGCAGAATCTGCACTCCCCCAACGTGTTCAGAATTCAGGGGATTATTCGCGCCCTGATTACTTCCCATGCCAGGAAACAGCTGATTGGCAAACGGTTCCTGATTGGGACTATATCGAATGGAAACCATATTGAAGCAACGCTGATCACCGCCTGAGGTACCAGTATCCAGATTTGGCGGTGTACCCGCGTTTCGCGTACCCATGAGCCATCCGTGGACAGTGCCGGACCCCGCCACCCAGGAGTATGTTCCGTCGAGTCGAAGCAGATTCCCGGACATTTCACCCAGATGAATTGTGTTGGTGGTCCCGTCAGTGACGTCTCGAATTCGGATAGGTTTGTTTGCTACGGCCATACCTCCCCCCGAAATCAAACCCAGCACTCCATCGTCATACAAGCGAGTCTCTGTAAACGAGACTGGGTCGACAGCACCGCCGATTCCGGCATAATGGGCGAATGGATCGCGGCCGGCTGAAAATGTCGGATCGTTGACTGGTCCCGGCGAAGAAGGACAACGCATGAACGACATGGGCCCCGCCTGAAGGACAATATCATGATTTGTCGCCCCCGCACTGGGAGAACTTTCATTGATATAACCCGGTGATCGCCCAACCCAAACCATCGATTGGTAAAGCGTGGCCCTTTCAACATATGGCAACAGCATTCCGTAAAAACTTGGTCCGAAGCTCGTGTTTCCGGAACCAGACCTTGGCACGCTGGAATGCACCGCCCCTGGCGGGAATGTGCTGAATACGTCGTGGTAGTTGTGCATCGCCAACCCAAGTTGCTTGAGGTTGTTCTTGCACTGAGTCCGACGTGCAGCTTCGCGAGCCTGTTGAACTGCTGGCAGCAGCAAGGCAATCAAAATGGCGATAATCGCGATGACGACAAGCAGTTCGATCAGTGTAAAGCCGCGTGAACGGGCCGACGGTTGAGTTCTCATTTGCTGCTCCGAAAGAATTAAGACACAGGACGAACTCGGTGTTCTCTCCGTCGGAAAGCAAAATTCCCCTCGAAATATCAAAGAATTCCCAACGATTTAGAGAACCGACTGCGGACAAATCGAAATCTGCCCAGCATCATCGGTTTTCAGGCAGGTCACGGCACAGCCCTGACATCGTCTCAAAAAATCGAATGAGATATTTTCAGGTAACTTCGCGGGGGAATTGCCGTCTCCTGTGGAGATTGTTGAAAGGCCGGATTTCGGAAGCGGTCTCACCAGGCGTTCAGGCACACTGTCTATGCAGGATCATGGAAAAACTTTCGCACGATTACTCGTGGCACACGACCGCAGTCTTCGGCAGTACATCGCGTTATTCCTTCCACGCCGAGCAGATGTGGAGGAAGTGCTTCAGCAGACGGCGGCAGCACTTTGGGAAAAATTTGATGAATTCGATACCAGTCGGGAGTTCCTGCCGTGGGCAACTCGGTTTGCCTACTTTGAGGTGTTGAATTATCGAAAGGAACGGGCTCGAAGCCGAGTCTTCTACTCGGAGGACGTGATGCAGGCCCTGGCGGATACTCAAAGGGAACTTTCTGTCGAACTACAGTTTCGAGAGTCAATTCTGCAGGAATGTCTTTCGGAGTTGGGATCGGAAGATCACCTGTTGTTACAACGTCGCTACAGTGAGGAGGCGACAATCAAATCTCTATCCGAAGAAACAGGACGTACGGTCAAATCTTTGTACCGGCGTCTGGACAGGATTCGGGAATTGCTGGCAACGTGTATTGATCGAAAGACACAGGCCTCGGGGCAGTTCTGAAGCCAGGCCTCGCAACGGTTGGGCACTTGATGGGAGCGGGATCGCTTGTTCGATCTGAGGAGGGCGCTTCTGCACTGGGGCTGATCGGGGCTGCAAATCGATGGGGGAAAGTCGAACGATGTCAATTCAATGCGGGAATGAACCTGAAGACGACCGCCTTATCAGGCGACAACTGGATGATCAGCTGTCGAAGGAAGAGTTCTGCGCATTCAATGCCCGGCTGAAGAATGACCCGGCCTTTCGGGTGCGTTACGTCAAATTGTCGCACATGGAATCGCAGCTTTACGAACATTGCGGAACTGCCCCGCAGGCAAAACCAGTCCATGTTTCCGGCCGTAACTGGCCCCTGATGACAATCATAGTGCTTTCCGCATGTATTGCGTTGCTTCTGATCCTGCAAGCGCAGAACGTTCGTTTGAATCGGGCGGACCACGACACGGTCGGAACCATCCCGGATGAGCCACCGTTTTACAAACCAGATCGATTCGATGCCCCGTCCGTGGCAGTGGTTGTCAGCGTGAGTGGTGACGTGCATCCCAGCCTCCGGACCGGCCAGCGCATTGGGCCGGGCATCCTTGAATTTGACACGGGGGTTGTTCACCTTGAATTTTTCAATGGTGCGAGGGTGGCGATTGAAGGTCCTGCGAATTTACGAGTTGAATCATCTCAGAAAGCGACGCTGCTTTTCGGTCGAGTTGCGACGTATGTGCCGCCACGTGCGCGTGGATTTGTACTGAATGCCCCCGGTGCTGCCATCGTTGATCTGGGTACGGAGTTCGAGATCAATGTAAACGACCACAGCGTCACGGAAGTGGCCGTCTCGAACGGCGAAATTGAGCTGTCGATGCTGGGTGACGATGGCAACACACTGGTCAGTCAGCGATTAGTTGAATCCGGTGCCGTTCGTTTGAACGGGCTGAATGGTGAAGTGCAGAATATTTCCTTCGATAAGAGCCACACTGCGCTGCAGGCTCGCTACCTGCCGGAACCGCCACTCCATGTCAGTCTGCAATATGTGAATGACGTGATTTCACTGGGGCCGGAAATCTACTGGCGATTCGAGCAACAGGACGCTTTAACCGTATTGAATGAAATCGATGGCGGGGTCCAGGCGACCGTGACCAACAAATCAGAACCGGAATCGCTTGTCATCCGCGATGGTAACATTCGCTTCCGCCGCGACCAGCGCCGCTCCCGGTACGTCCTGACAGATCGGCCCATCGACGGACTCGGTCGAGGCCCAATGACTCTGGAGCTCTGGATGCGCCCGGACGATTTGCAGCATTCCACCTGTTTGGGTCTCATTCACGATGACCCCGATCCGGGTAGAAACCATTTGAGCGTGCTGGAGGTTGCTACGGACACATTTCTGGTACATGAACCAGGGGCGATTCGATTTCTCGTGAGATCTCCACCCGCACATGATTTTGCTCTCGGAGTCAATGCCTTCACACCTGGTCTGGTCACTCCCGGGCAATGGCAGCATGTCGTCGCAGTCTGGGATACCGGAAAGATTCAGCTGTACTTCAATGGAATGGCTGCCGGGCACGTCGAAGTTGAGCAGGAAAACTGCGAGGGCAGATTTCACGTAATTCTCGGACAACTGCGCATGTCAACAAACACGCATCGCCCATTCTCTGGTGCATTGGATGAAGTGGCACTTTACCGACGTGCTCTGACGTCTGATGACGTTCAACGACATTTCGAACTGATTCGAACCCAGAATCCAGACACGACGCAACAAACCACACTCCCGGGAGATGGCCAATGAAATCCCTGACTCTATTGATTCGCCCCGGGATCTTCGTCGCTTTCATCGTTGTGACCTCGATGTCTGCAGAGGCACAGGAGGCACCGGAGAATATTTCATTTGGTGAGCAAATTCGTCCCATCTTTACCGAACACTGCACTGCATGTCACGGAGGCGTGAAACAGGCAGGTGATCTTTCTTTTGTGTATCGCCATCAGGTACTCCCTCCGGATGGCTGGGTAGTGGAACCAGGAAAGCCGGAAGAATCTGTCTTACTGGAACGTGTCACGTCTGATGATCCCGAACTTCGCATGCCTCCGCCGGACCACGGGAAAGCTCTGTCGAAACAGGACGTCGCTCTGCTGACGGAATGGATTCGTCAGGGGGCGCCGTGGGATGAGCATTGGGCTCTGACGGCTCCCATCCTGCCGTCTGAGCCAGAGTTGCAGGACCGAGACTGGGCCAGAAAGCCGCTGGATACGTTTGTCCTTTCGAAGCTCGAGAAGCTGAACCTTCAACCTGCACCGGATGCCGATCCTGAACGATGGCTGCGTCGCGTTTCTCTCGACCTGGTCGGTCTGCCTCCTACACTCGAAGAACGGGCAGATTTCCTGAAAGATCTCGGCCAGTCCCACACGGCCCCCGATTCTGAGTCAGCGCACACACGCAAGTCGTCGGCAGAAACAGAAGCGGCCTACGAAAAGGTGGTGGATCGACTTCTGATGTCACCGCACTTTGGTGAGCGTTGGGCAACTGTCTGGCTGGACCAGATCCGATATGCCGATTCCAAAGGACTGGGACTCGATGGAAAACGCAACATCTGGAAATACCGCGATTGGGTGATCGATGCGTTCAACCGCGACCTGCCTTATGATCAGTTTACCATTCGGCAAATTGCCGGCGACCTGCTGCCGAACGCTTCCATCGAAGATCTTATTGCGACTGCGGCTCATCGGGTCACACAGACCAATGAGGAAGGCGGAACGGACGACGAAGAGTTTCGCGTCGCAGCCGTCCTGGATCGAGTGAATACAACCTGGCAGGCATGGCAGGGGTTAACGTTTGGGTGTGCCCAATGTCACAATCATCCGTACGATCCCATCCAGCATTCGGAATACTACAAGTTTGCGGCATTCTTCAATAACACGAAGGACTGCGACCTCGACCAGGACTGGCCAATCGTGCAGGCTCCGATTGATCCGTCGAAGTATGCTGAGGCATCGGAACTGGACCAGCAGATAGGATCCCTGCGGGATGCCATTTGGCAGCAGGAGTTCCGTGCACTGCAGGAATCGTCTTTCTGGAAGCCTTTAAAGGGATTAAAAGCGTCCAGCAACAATGCGACTCAGCTGGCGGTCGAACCTCAGGGAGGTCATGACGAATTTCATACCGTTGGAACGGTCAGCCGCGATGCAGACCTGACCCTGGAAGCCCCGTTGCCCCCGGGGATCCGAAGGTTGACAGCCATTCGATTCACGGGAATGCCTCTGGAACCGGAAAAGGCGGTTTCTGATTCCGAATGGGGATTTGTCCTGTCGCAGTTTGAAGCCGCCGTCGTTGTGCCAAATGAAAAGGCGACGAAGGCGATTGAATTTGAACGCGTTGTGATCGATGAACCCAATCCGTTTTATGATCCGCAAGAGAGTCTCAACCCTAAGTCGAACAGTGGATTTGCGGCATACACTCGCATTAATTATCCGCGGCAGGCAGCGTTCATTCTCCAGTCGCCAATGGATGTTCCCGAAGGAGCGTCGATCCGGGTGACCCTCAAACATCGGGTTTTCATTCTGGCAGCGTTTAGCCTGATTGCGAGGCGAGGGCATCTGGCGGTTTCCGATGCTCCGGAGTTCACCGCATTACTCACCAACGCGGACCTGAAGGAACAACGCAGACAGCTTGCCATTCTGGAGAAACAACGCGGCGGAATCCCGTCGACGTCCGTGCCAGTGTTGGCCGAACGCCCGAAATCGCTGGTTCGGCCGATGCATGTTTTTGATCGCGGATTGTTCCTGACGAAAGGCAAAGAAGTCAAAGCTGCCACTCCAGAATCATTTCCTCCGTTGTCTGCCGACAAGCCTGTCGATCGATTAACACTCGCATACTGGATGGCCAGCCCGCAGAACCCACTAACCGCGCGCGTCGCTGTGAATCGAGTCTGGGCTCGAATGTTCGGTGTGGGTATCGTAGCCACTGAAGAAGACTTCGGTTCATCCGGCGAAGCTCCGTCTCATCCCAGGCTGCTGGATTCACTGGCGATTCGATTTCAGGGTGATTACGAATGGCGACTCAAGAGTGTTGTTCGTGAAATCGCATTATCCAGAACGTATCGGCAAAGCTCAGCCATTCGTCCGGAGCTGCAGGAAAGAGATGCTCAAAACCGATTGCTGGCGCGCGGGCCGAGGCAGAGGTTGTCGGCCGAACTCATCCGTGATCAGGCTCTCGCCATTTCCGGGCTCCTCTCGCACAAACAGTTCGGCCCGCCGGTTCATCCGCCAATCCCGGACGGTGTCTGGATGCCGTTTTCAGGCGGAGACAAATGGGTAACGCCTGAACCCGGCAATGAAGACCGTTACCGTCGCTCCATTTACACATACACCAAACGCAGCATTCAGTACCCGATGTTTGCCGCCTTCGACGCACCATCACGAGAATTCTGCACGCCAAGACGCCTGCCGTCGAATACACCGGTGCAGGCTCTGATGACGCTGAATGACGCTGTATTCGTCGAATGCACCTCGGCTCTGGCAAGACGCATGGCGTCATTCCATCCTTCGCCACAGGAACAAATCCAACACGGCTTCCTGCTGGCAACCTGTCGCAACATTCGTCCGACTGAACTGAAGGAATTGATGAAGCTCTGTGAGTCTTCTGGTTCAAAGAATCCTCAAAGCGACTTACAGGCCGTTGCAGCAGTGATTCTGAATCTGGATGAAGTCCAGACAAAATAGGATTTGACGACACGTATGCTTTCAGATGTGCCACACCGGATATCCCGCTGTTATGAATGGCACGCGTCCAAATTGAAAATTGAATCCAGACGAGAATGACATGAAACGTTCAGAACAGAAGTTCCGAAACGACTGGCGAAACAGCTTGCGTCATCCATTGAATCTTCGCGACGAAATCCATCTAACTGCGTTGCGGCAGTCCACGCGGCGGCATTTTCTTCGTCACTGCACAACAGGCATGGGGGCGATCTGGCTGGCAATGAATGGTGCCGGGGCTGCTGATCGGGCGCTACCGCTTCACGAAGCTTCCAATCCGTTAAGCGTCATTCAGCCGCCGCTGCCGGCGCGAGCGAAACGTGTGATCTATCTGCACATGGTGGGCGCTCCCAGCCAACTGGAATTGTTCGACTTCAAGCCGGACCTGAAAGAACTCAACGGGAAGCCGTGCCCGCAATCATTTCTGGAAGGCAAACGATTTGCCTTCATTCAGGGAACAGCTCTGATGCTTGGGCCGCAGTATCCATTTCGACAACATGGAGAGTGCGGAGCCTGGGTTTCGGATCGACTTCCAAAACTGGCCCGGCATGTGGATGACCTGTGCTTCATTAAGACAATGCAGACAGATCAGTTCAATCACGGTCCAGCCCAGTTGATGGTTCATACCGGCCAGGCCCGCATGGGATATCCATCTGTCGGATCGTGGGTCACATGGGGACTGGGAACGGAGAATTCGGAACTGCCGGGATTCATTGTCCTCCTGTCTGGTGGCCGACCGCCTCGAGCCGGCAATGCGCTCTGGAACGCTGGATTTCTGCCATCCGTTTATCAGGGTGTGCAATGCCGATCTCAGGGAGACCCTATCCTGAACATCTCTAATCCGGAGGGCGTCTCTCGTGAAGATCGTCGAGCAATGCTCGATACGCTCAGCAGCCTGAATCAGAAGTCCTACGAAGAATTCGGGGACCCGGAAACGCTGACGCGAATTGCGCAGTACGAAATGGCGTTCCGGATGCAGTCTGCCGTGCCTGATGCGATGAACCTCTCCGATGAGCCCGAGCACATCCACAGCAAATACGGCACCGAACCCGGAAAACAATCGTTTGCAAACAACTGCCTGCTCGCACGGCGACTTGCAGAACGCGATGTTCGTTTTATTCAATTGTTTGACTGGGGCTGGGATTCACACGGAGCTGACAAGAACGAAGCTCTGAACGAAGGGTTCAGGAAAAAGTGTCAGCAGATCGATCAGCCGATATCCGCCTTACTGTCGGATCTGAAAGAACGTGGACTCCTTCAGGACACGCTGGTTGTCTGGAGCGGTGAATTTGGTCGAACCCCAATGCGCGAAAACCGAGGTGGTACCGAAATGAAATTTGTGGGACGCGACCACAATCCGGAAGCCTTTACTATGTGGCTGGCCGGAGGCGGTGTCAGAGGGGGAATGACATTCGGTGAAACAGACCCGGTTGGATATTCAGCCGCCATCGATCCCGTTCCGTTGCGAGATTTCCACGCGACCGTCCTGCACCTGCTGGGTCTTGACCACCAGCGGCTGAGCATCCCTTTTCAGGGGCTCGATCAAAAATTGATCGGCGTCAAGCCGACACGGGTGATTCAGGAAATCATGAGTTAGCAGCCTGCTGAAGAACGGGACCGGCTCGAGCAGGAGACCTTAAAACACCACGGTTTCCAGCCGTCCAGCATGCCTGTCCCGGTTTTTCAACGGTCGGTTCGTTAGGTAAGCAGGTCGCAACAATCGCCATGCGGACTGCTGGCGATCTGTCAGCTCAAATCGAATGCCCGGCGGGCAGGAATTCAGGCTGCCTGCCGCCTGTCACCGTCCTGGATGACGGCTGCCCAATGAATGCTATTCAGACGCCTTTTCCTTCTTCTCTGAATCATCACCTTTTGCGTTAGCTTCTTTCTTGCTGCCCAGACCTGCCTTTTGCATTTCATTCGTTTCCTTGCGTTGCTGATACAACTTGAAACGACTTTTCGTAATTCGGGGCGGAAATACGTTGTTCGAGAGAACTGTATCCGCTGTTTCCAGATGTGGATCCAGCTCGATCGATTCGATCTCTTTCGGACTCATGATCAGTTTGGATGTCTCCTCGCAGTTTTGAGCCCAGATTTCGGCAGGCAGCCGCACTTCCGAAGTTGTCCCGTCGGCGTAGTGAAGCTTCAGAATAACGGGCATCACCAGGCCGCCGATGTTTTCCAGGTCAACGATGTAGAAATTCGTCTTCTGCCCAAGCAGTCGCCGTTCATCCTCTGGCAGGTCTTTCAGGTATTTATCGAACTTCTTTTTCTCTGCGTCAGTCACCTCGAGGTCGTCAAACGAATTGTAGAAGTCTTTCAGCTCCGGGAAATCGTCGGTCCGCTTATGAATTCCTTCGTTGCGTTGTTGTGACATTGTCTCGGGTTTTGCATCCCGTTCAGCCCGTTTGAACTCGCTGTCTTTTGCAGGGTTGCCGTCATTAATGGTGTAGTGCCGAACATTGGAGATGCCGATGTCTACGTGATCAGTACTGTAAAACCAGCCTCGCCAGAACCAATCCAGATCGACTCCACTGGCATCCTCCATTGTGCGAAAGAAGTCGGCGGGGTAAGGACGCTTATTTTTCCATCGTTGTGCGTATTCGCGAAACGCGAAGTCAAACAGTTCGCGTCCAAGAATCGTCTCACGAAGAATATTCAAAGCAGTGGCAGGCTTTGAATAGGCGTTGGGGCCGAACTGCAGCAGCGATTCTGAATTCGTCATCACCGGCACCTGGTTAGTGCTTCGCATGTACTCCACAATATCCTTCGGTTCGCCGCGTCGGGATGGATAATCTTCCTCCCATTCAACTTCGGCCAGATACTGAAGGAATGTGTTCAGTCCTTCATCCATCCATGTCCACTGTCGCTCATCCGAGTTCACGATCATGGGGAAGTAGTTGTGGCCAACTTCATGAATCACGACGGAAATTAATCCGTACTTGGTTCGCGCGGTATATGTTCCGTCTTCCTCTGGGCGAGGACCATTGAAGCAGATCATGGGATATTCCATACCCCCAACAGGACCGTTTACCGATATGGCCGTGGGGTAAGGATATTGAAATGTGTAACGGGAATAGACTTGCAGGGTATGAACGATGGCGTGTGTTGAATAACGACTCCACAGCGGCTCAGCCTCATTCGGATAAAACGACATCGCCATTACCTGATTGCCGTCGGAATCGTGCCCCATCGCGTCCCAGATGAATTTGCGTGAAGACGCGAAGGCAAAGTCACGGACATTGGTTGCTTTAAACACCCAGGTTCGCTTCCCTTCAGCTTTCTCTGCCTGATTCGCCATTGCTTCCTCAGGTGTAATCACGAATACCGGCTTCTTCGAGGTCTTCGCGTCCAGAAGGCGTTTACGCTGGGCTTCTGACAACACTTCCGTTGGATTCAGCAGCACGCCGGTGGACGCTACCACGTGGTCTTCCGGTACCGTGATCCGTACGACATAGTCACCAAACTCCAGCGTGAACTCACCTTTGCCCAGAAACTCCTTATTCTGCCAGCCAGTGACATCGCTGTAGACACACATGCGAGGAAACCACTGAGCGATCTCATAGATATAGTTGTCGTCCTTTGGGAAATGCTCGCAACCACCGCGAGCTCGCAGACGATTCACCTCAGGAATATTGTATTCCCACGCAATCCTGATGGACGTAGATTGCCCGGGAGATAACTCGTCATTCAAATCGATGCGCATGTTGCTTCCAACAACAGTGTGGCGCAGAACACGATTGGACTTGTCGTCGCGACAATCCCTGATCTTCGTGCCTCCGGGAAATCGGGATGCCAGTACCAGGGAATCCATGTCCTTGAACGACATGGATGGAGACAGACGCGGCGCGGTTTGTGATCGATTGGCGGCTGATTGAGGATGAAACCGATTTGCATCCAGCTGCAACCAAACATACCGAAGCGAATCGGGAGAATTGTTCTGGTACGTGATGACTTCGCTGCCAACGATCCGCTGCTTTTCGTCGTCCAGTTCGACGTTGATATCGTAGTCCGCCTTCTGTTGCCAATACCTGTGACCAGGGGCTCCTGAAGCGGTGCGATAGTCATTCGGTGTCGGAAGAATTTCTTCCAGCTGCCGAAACTTATCCGGCTGAGCATATTTCGTATTGACGACCGATTGCGCGATCAACAACGGACCGACGTTCATAACAGCTGCGAAAGCAATCAATGCCACGGGGTGACAGTTTGCACGATGCATGGGCAGGATCTCTCGAGGGCTGGTGTTTCAATCGATCCAGATAACTCTGATCGTCAAAACGGCAGAATGGCAGGAAAAACTCGCCTGGCCAAAGTGCAAAAGATAGCGACCCTCAGCGGGCGTATACACCGTCAAAGTGCGCAATGCTCGAAAAGCAGGAAATCCGAGAATGAGGAATTCCGCACGGGAGGAATAGGGGGGAAGATGAGAGGAAGCAAAAGTGGATCAAGCCATCCCGTTTCGAGAGGCGATCACACAGTCGAAGAAAAATCGATCATTTCCCGCGGTAGGCGCGCCCGACCACGCCGGGGCCAGAACAGATGATTCAGGCCCATGTTTCTTCGGTAAAGAAAAGAACTCTCAGGCGTTCTTTTTCTCGTCGGTATTTTCGCGTTTGATCGCTTCGTAGACTTCTTCACGATGAACAGTGACGTCGCGAGGAGCTTCGATGCCCAGACGCACCTTGTCGCCGCGGATCTCAATGACCATCAGAGTGATGGAGTCCCCAATTACGATCTTCTCATCTTTTTTTCGGCTGAGTACTAACATGTCCAGTCCCTGGTCAATCTTTCATCGTGAATGATTGCGACCCGATTCACTCTTCTAAAATGCCCCGCCCCACAAAGGGCAGATGCGTCCGGGTAGCTGTAAATACACGTTTCCGTTGACGCCGTGCGTCCTTCGGCAATCGAACGTAGAACAGTTTCGACTGGAGTCACCAAAAATCTGCAAGAATTGCCGCTCGTGTGGCGACTGGGCAGCAGATGTTGCCGGTTTGTATGGGCGGGGAGCGTAGTAACGGGTTCGTTTGTTCCGATTTTTCTGCATGAATGCGTTGCTCCACGGTGGAACTGTCCCACGATTCGCAGTTCAATTCGCCCCGTGCAGTGACGTGAAAAAGCACGAATTGAGTTGACCAAAGCTGTCTGGCGTTGTGTCTCGGGAGTCTTTTGTGCAACTGAACTTGAGTCTTTTGTGCGACTGAAAAGGCACTCAATCGATGACATCACCTGAGCAGGTCGGGGGCGACTCGCAGTTCGACCATTGGCACAGGCGACCCCTGAAGGAGACACTGCGGTGTTTTCGGAACAGTCCCCAGGAAATTAAGCTCGACAACGAATCAGACTCTGATTGCGGCAGCATCGCTCAGGACTACACGGCATCCTGTCTACGAAGGTAAATCACAATGACATCTGGTGAAGCGGATTCTTGGGCTGTGGAGCTCACGAATGTCACCAAGCGTTTTGGAAAGCACACTGCGGTTCGAAATCTCGACTTGCGCATTCCAAAGAATTCGATTTACGGCTTCATTGGGCCTAACGGTTCCGGCAAGACAACCACCATCCGGATGATTCTGCGAATCTTTCGACCGGATGAAGGTCTGGTGAGCGTGCTCGGAGAGCAGGTCGGGGACTGTGCAGATGATCGTGTGGGCTACCTGCCCGAAGAACGTGGTCTGTATCGCCGAATGAAAGTTCGCGAACTCCTTCGATACTACGCCCGCCTCAAAGGCTTTCGAGACTGCGATGACGAGATTACACGGTGGCTGGAACGTCTCGGTGCAGGTGACTGGGGAGAGAAGAAGATTGAGGGACTATCCAAAGGAATGGCTCAGAAGATCTCATTCATTTCCGCCGTCATCGCGAAACCGCAGCTGCTGATACTGGACGAGCCGTTCAGCGGACTCGACCCGGTCAATCTGGAAACATTGCGAGACGCTATTCTTGAGGTGCGTCAGCAGGCACGACGATCATCTTTTCCACCCACGAAAAGGACGCAGAGCGACTGTGTGACACCGTGTTTATGATTCACAACGGCGATAAGGTCTGGACGGTACGGTGGCTTCAATTCAGGCTCAGTATCCGGCCGATCAGGTGAAGCTGAGGCTTTCGAGCGATTCTGAATTGCCCGGCCAGATGCGAGGTGTGATTTCACGTGAGAAACAGGGGTCGTTTTCTCTGCTGAAGCTGTCGCCCGATGCAAATCTCGACGAATTGCTGCAAACCCTTGTGAATTCCTGTCGCGTTGAACACTTTGAATTGGTGCGACCATCTTTGCATAACATTTTTGTTCGCATCGCGGGGCCTTCCAATGAATAAGATTCTGACAATCGCTCGCCGCGAATATCAGGCAATGGTCGCAACCAAAGCATTCGTTCTGGGGATGGCCATGATGCCCGTCCTGATGCTTGGCGGAATGTGGTTGCCGAAGATGCTGAAAGGGCTGGAGAAATCGCGCGAACGCACGATTGCCGTCATCGACCACAGTGGCGAAATGCTGCCGCTGCTTCAGAAGATTACTGATGAACGGAACGCGATTGTCAAACCTGCTGTCAGCGCAGGAGACAGCGAAAGCAGTGAGTCAACCGATGATGCCGTGACCGCCAGGGAATCGAAGGAAAGCCGGGACAGACGTGAGGCCCTGGAATCAATGGGTTTAAACGACATCAATACTTACGTCCTGAAATCGCATCCGACGGAAGGATTTGGGGACGAGCAGCGACTGGAACTGTCTGAAGAAATCAGGAACGGAAAGCTCTATGCATTCCTGGAGATCCCCGCCGATCTGTTGACTGCCCCTGCGATGGATCCAGCCCATCCTGAATCATCATCGTTGCCCGCTGTGACGTACTGCGCGCAGGACGCCGCATTGTCTGATGCGAAACGCTGGCTTGGCTCAGCAATCAATCAACTTGTCAAGGCGCGGAGAATGGCAGATGCAGGTGTGTCTCCTGTTGTACTGCTGGAACTCGAAAGGAAGACGCCACTGAAGGCTTCCGGGTTATTCGAACGAAATGATGCTGGCGATATCGTCAGCGAAGATAAGCCCGATGAGATTACACAAATGTTACTGCCGATGGGCATCATGATGCTGATGTTCATGATTGTAATGATGTCAGCTCAGCCCATGCTTGAAAGTGTTCTGGAAGAAAAGACGCAGCGGATTTCGGAAGTGCTCCTGGGATCAGCCAATGCGAGGCAGTTGATGACCGGCAAACTGCTCGGTAACGTGGGCGGATCATTGACGGTTTTCGCCCTTTATGCGGCTGGAGGTTACGCCGTCGCCAATCTGAACGGACAGAGCGATCGGATTCCATTTCATATCCTGCCCTGGTTCACTGTCTATCAGTTATTGGCCGTATTGATGTTCAGCTCGGTCTTTATGGCCATCGGCGCTTCGGTCTCACAGTTGCGAGAAGCTCAAAGTTTGTTACTGCCCGTCTGGATGGTTATGCTGCTTCCGATGATGGTCTGGTTTAACGTGGTGCGAGAGCCCAATAGTACGCTTGCCACCACGTTATCATTTTTTCCGCCATCCACGCCATTGATGATGACACTGAGGCTGGCTACGGGAGCGACGATACCCATTTGGCAGATTGTTACAAGCGTGTTCCTGATGATCGCGGCCACATGGATCGGAGTGACATTCGCCAGCCGAATTTATCGTGTTGGTATTCTCTGGCAGGGCAAGACGCCCCGAGTCAGCGACATGTTAGGCTGGATTGTGAGAGATCCGACAAAATAATCTCCGGGACCGCCACTTCAATCAGTCCTGCTCCCCAGCGCTGCTTCTCCCGCCAGTCATCTGAAGTTATTCTTCTGGTTCTTCAACGCCCTCATCGGCTGAGACAACCAGGGAATTGCTGTGGGAGTTAAACAGATGCACGCGAGATTGCACTTTGGAATTCTGGTGTTTTGCACGGTTTCTGCTGGAAGCTGCTGTGAGTTGACAGCCGACCAGATTCCTCCCGCCAAACCTTACGTGGCCGGGTATTCAGACAAAGTCAGCTATGTGGCCGGTGAAACAGTCCATCTGCATCTTTCATCCAACTGCGGGTCGGCATCGATACTCGTCCAGCGGATTGCAAAGGAGGCAACAACGGTCCTTGAAGAGCAGGATGTTGTCGTTACCGAACAGCGAATCCCGGATCGCGCATCATCGGACGGCTGCGGCTGGCCAGCATCGACAACGTTTCTCGTTTCGAAAGACTGGAAGAGCGGATATTACCAGGTGACGCTCAGCGGTAGAAAAGAGGATGAAACGGCGACCTCAACGTTGTTCTTCATCGTTCGTTCGGCAGCTCCCGGCAGAGACACGTCGATCCTGATTCAGCTGGCCACCAATACCTATAACGCCTACACCAACTGGGGCGGCCACAGCCTTTATGCGTACCACGATCGTGATGGACTCCAGGGACATCAGGTGTCGTTTGATCGTCCCGTGACTTCACAATTCAATAATTGGGAACGCCCATTTGTGGCCTGGGCCGAATCAAATGGGTACTCCATCGACTATGCAGCCAACAGCGATCTGGAGTTTCATCCGGAAATACTGAGACACTACAAGCTGGTGCTGAGTGTCGGACACGACGAATACTGGTCATCGCCGATGCGGGATCATCTGGAGGCATTCATCGCGGAGGGCGGCAATGCAGCGTTCTTCAGTGGAAACACCTGCTGCTGGCAGGTTCGCAGTGATTCGAACGGCCGCTCACTGACCTGCTGGAAACAGTGGTACAATGTCGATCCGATGTATCGCGTTGGTGATCAAAAACTGCTGGCGACGTTGTGGAGCCACCATCTTATCGGCCGTCCGGAAAATGAACTCACTGGCGTCGGGTTTCTCTGGGGAGGCTACCACCGCAGCCATGGTCAGTTCATGGACGGCCCGGCATCCTATATCGTCCATCGCCCGGATCACTGGGTTTATGAAGGGACGAATCTTGCACGCGATGACCGTTTCGGGGGGAAGGACACGATTGTCGGTTACGAATGTGACGGTTGCGAAATGGTCTGGAAAGATGGACTACCGTTTCCAACGCATTCAGATGGAACGCCTGAATCGTTTACGATTCTCGGAACCTGCCCGGCAAAGTGGCATCCCGGCGACAGCTTATTCTATGAACGATTTCCCGAAGACCGCGTCGGAGCCGCCGTCATGGGGATCTACACGCGAGGCGGCACGGTTTTCACATGTGGTGCAACAGATTGGTCACATGGACTTCGAGGAAATGATCCTGCTGTTGTGCAGATCACACGAAATGTTCTGAATCGCCTGTCAAGATAGGCTCTACGAATCTGTGAGTACCTGTTTGCTGTCCTTGAAGTAACCGCTTCAGCAGTTGGGGGATACTGTCTTGTTCCAGCAGTTTGGCCTTGTACGGGCGGATTGAGCGTGTTGGAGCAGTTTGACCCTGTTGGAGCGGATTGACAGCGAAACAAAAAATCGGCGGAGGTTTCCCTTCGCCGATTTCAGGCAAAAGCCGCTGCTATTTGTACCGAACGAGCTGTGGGTGTTGGCGAACGCCTAACGGGACCGACACAACAAATTCGAGCGGTAGCTCGACTTTGAAAATGATGCTGGCACGCTGGATGCCAGCGGTATGATTAAATCATTTCCTTCAGCTTCTTCAGTGGTCGTACTTTGACAACCTTCGTCTTTGGCTTTGCAGCGATCAGCATCGGTGTGCCATCTTTTGGATTCTTGCCCATGCGTTCCTTGGTGGCAGGGCGTTCGTGCACATAGATCTTCATCAGGCCGGGCAGATTGATGATGCCAGGACCCTTCTTAAGGTTGGATTCGATCAGAGCTTCCAGAGCCTCCAGAACTGCATTGACATCCTTCTTGTT
Organism: Planctomycetaceae bacterium; assembly: GCA_041398825.1. Lineage (NCBI taxonomy): Bacteria > Pseudomonadati > Planctomycetota > Planctomycetia > Planctomycetales > Planctomycetaceae > Planctomycetaceae bacterium. The sequence goes on from JAWKTX010000004.1 coordinate 46,000, forward strand.
CTGGCCGGTTGCTTCTGCCAGTGCATTCAGAATCTCCGTCTTTGAGATCGGCTTTGCAGCTTTCTTTGCCATCTTCAATTCGCTCCCTGTTAGTTTGGTTTGTAATACTTCAAGTCATCCCGTTTGGCAGGGAAGCACCGGCAGTGCCGGAAATCCCCTGTGTTTTTTGCACGGAGTAAAGATCTGTTCGTAAAAACTGTCAATCGTTCGTCGTATTGAAAATGCTCAATTCCCTGAGTTTTTCAGGTTTTTTACGTCTTTCGTCGATGTCGACGGAGTTCAGAGAATCTCACGCGTTGATGTTGCACACCAAAAGTGCGACCGCCGTGGTCGGAGATGTCGCGCCAGGTCAGGGATCTGAAAGCGCAGCACAGGCGAATTGCGAGCATCGCGTTTGCTTCTTCGCCCTGCCATCCCATGCATGCACTCGGCTTTGTCGAAGCGGATAGCTACAATTCACACATCGATTCAAATCGGACACAACTTTCGGTGTTGCAGGTTTTCTTTCTGGATGCGGCTGTTTATGGCACTTCGAGTGATCGCTGGAAAATATCGACGACGTTTGTTGAGAACTCCGCACGGCCTGTCAACTCGCCCATACACGGATCGCGTTCGACAGGTTGTCTTCGACCGGATATCCGACATTGTGGAGTTTGCTCGTGTGGCGGATGTGTTCTCGGGCGTCGGCACGATGGGGATGGAAGCACTCAGTCGAGGGGCTTCATCGTGCGTATTCTTCGAAGGTGACCAGGATGTCCATGCATCACTGAAAGAAAACCTCGAGGCCATTGCGCCGGATGAAAGGTCGATCTGCTGGCGAACGGATATTCGCCGGACTTCATTTCGACCGAACGGAGGAGAAGACTGCCTTCCGTATTCTTTGATTTTCTTTGATCCGCCTTATGCTGACGTCAATCAACTGTTGCCGGGCAAGCCTCTTAGCCAGAGCCTTCGACGACTATCAAAAGAATCGATCAGCTCCCCCGATGCCGTTCTCATACTGCGTACCCCGGCAAAGACAGATCTCGAAATCTTCGAAGGCTGGGAACTGGATGAACGGTGGGATATCTCCACGATGATTATCTGGAAGCTTCGCAAACCATCAACAGCGGAAACCTCGCCATGAGAAGCCAACGATTCGGCCGCCGCCCAGGAAAACTTGCAACCGCGATGGCAGTAGCAATGGCAGCCATTCTCGTCATGCACATCGCGGCCAGGGCAGATGAAAACACAGTTCCCTCCGCATCCGAAATCGTTGAGCAGACAACGACGCAGTCGGATTCTCAGGAGGTTCCGGCTCCGAAACCGGAGAAGGCTGAACAGAAAAAAACAGAGTTGCCAGCCGAATTGCTGAAGCTCACGCAATCAGCGACTGCGTTAAATCCAGAGAAGACCGTCATGCTTGACCTGAAAGGCGGACGGCTGATTGTGAAGACCGAGGTTGCCTGCCGAAACTGTATTCTTGAGATGCTTTGCGTGCCCGAAGGGATCAAGGAGCATGAAACCATTCTTAGAGTCAAAACGAAAGCTTACGTGATTCATACCGGGCTCGTCGCTTTGGGGGCAGAGCCCGGCAGACCTGCGCGGTTTTCTCCACAGTTTGAACCGCCAAGCGGTACGAAGCTCAGTATTTACGCTGCGTGGGTCGATGAGGACGGGAAACTCCAGCGAAAAGATGTTCGAGATTGGGTTCGTCATAACATCCATCGTTACTATTCAGCCCCGTTATCTTCGCCCCCACCAGGTCTGAAGCTGCCCTACAAGGAACTGCGTTGGGATAAATTCAATAACGAAATTCTGTGGTACGGCCCCCTGTCAGATACTGATCGAGACGATCTGCTGAGCAAATGGGACAACGTTAAGTTTCAGGATGCCATTCGGTCGTTTCATGCTGATTCAAAGAGTCGCCGAATGGAAGCTGACTTTGTCTTTGCCGGAAGTCAGTTTTATACGGATCCGGAGACAAATCTGAGGACCTATCAGGCGGAAGGAGGCTACCTGATTTGTGTTGCCAATTTTGGTGATTCCATGATCGATGTTCGTGAGGAAAGTTCGGCCAGTGACGGTGCTCAGGCTTATGAAGCCTGGACAGAACACATCCCGGCTGAGAACACGCCCGTCCTGCTTGAAATTGTTCCCGCAAAATGATTTCAGAAGAAGCCAACGGCAGCCGGGAGAGTCGATCGATCATCCGTATTCGCGGCGCGAGAACGCACAATCTTCAGAACATCGATGTCGATCTGCCCTGCGGTAAGCTGATCGTGATGACAGGAGTCAGCGGCTCCGGAAAGAGCAGTCTCGCATTCGACACTTTATTTGCTGAAGGACAACGTCGCTATCTGGAAAGCGTCTCAGCACAGACACGATCCTTCATTTCACAACTGCCTCGCCCTGATGTCGATGACATTTCCGGACTGCCTCCCACAGTGTGCGTCGACCAACGGACCAACAGCGTTCCGGTTCGTACAACCCTGGCGATTACAACCGAGATCTATGATTTCCTTCGCGTCCTCTATGCACGTGCAGGAACCGCTCACTGTACGGAATGCGGACAACCTGTCAGCAGCCAGACGATTGATCAAATCGTCCAGCGCACACTGCAACTTCCCGACCGCACGAAACTGATGATCCTGTCTCCGATGGTTCGAGACCGTCGGGGAGCACACAAAGAAATTCTTGAGCGCATTGCCCGCAATGGATTTGTAAGGGCCAGAGTCGATGGAGAACTCGTGGATCTTGCTGACATTCAGGATCTCGCTCAAACACGCAACCACACAATCGAAGCTGTAATTGATCGAATCATTATCAAAGAGGGTATTGAGCAACGAATCCGTGAATCGGTTGAACTGGCGTGTCGCGAAAGTGACGGCACGTGCATCGTTTGCTTTCAAAGAGATGACCACTGGGATGAGGCCTTCTACAGCACCAGATTCAGCTGTGCAAAATGCGACCTCAGTTTTCCGACCCCCGAACCCCGTTCGTTCAGTTTTAACTCTGCCTGGGGAGCCTGTCCGAAATGTGAAGGCCATGGAGCGCGAGGGGCCATCGAAGAGGATGGTGCCAATATTCGCTTTCTGCGTGAGGCCTGTTCGGACTGCCACGGGAGTCGACTAAAGAAGTTTCCTGCCGCCGTCACCTTCTTCGGCGTGACCATTTCGGAATTCACAGGTCAATCCATTGCCAGCGCCTTTGCCACGATCGAAAAATGGAGCGCATGTCTGGCCAGTGCGGATTCGCCGAAAGATGAGCGTGCGTTCGAAAACCTTTCGCAGGAATCACGACTGGTCGCATCGCGGACACTGCCGGATATTCAGCGGCGACTACAATGCCTGCTGGATGTCGGTCTGGATTATCTGTCCCTTGATCGAGCCACACGAACTTTATCCGGTGGCGAATTTCAGCGAGCGCGCCTCGCTGCGTGCCTCGGTATCGGTCTGAATGGTGCATGTTTTGTACTCGATGAACCGACGGCCGGGCTGCATCCTCGCGATACGGCTTGCCTGCTGAATACGCTGAATCGACTTCGAGATTCTGGTGCCACAGTTGTTGTCGTCGAGCATGATGGGGGCATCATGCGGGATGCCGACTGGCTCGTTGATCTGGGGCCCGGGGCCGGTATTGATGGCGGGCATTTGTTGTTCTCGGGCCGACCGGCCGACGCCGTATCCGTCGACTCCCCGACAGGAGATTTTCTCGCCGGCAGACTGAAGAACGTCCCGTCAGGCCAGCCGGAATTCAGAACCCACGCAGAAAATTCGAATCGACGAAGCCTGTTTCCTGTCGAGGGTCCAGGAGATTTCGGCGTCATCCGTATCAACAATGCTGCGTTGAACAATCTGCAAAACGTGTCTGTTGAAATTCCGCTCCGGCAGCTCGTTTGTGTCACAGGAGTCAGCGGCAGCGGAAAGAGCTCGCTGATCATGGAGACGCTGCTGCCTTACGCTGCGGCCTGTTGCGATATCAAGGGAGGGGCCACCTCCGGGAAACACCTCCAGACGCTGGCGCAGATCCTTTCGGACGTGAAGTGCGAAGCCATTACAGGGTTGGATCGTATCGACCGAGTGGTTTCGCTGGACAGCAGTCCGATTGGTCGAAGTTCACGGTCGTGCATTGCGACGATTACGGGCGTCTGGAACATCATTCGGCAGCTGTTTACGAAGACCCGCGAGGCAAGATCTCGTGGTTATGCCTCCAATCGATTCAGCTTCAATTCCGGCGACGGGCGTTGTGGCGATTGCAAAGGAACAGGTGTTCAAAATCTTCACATGAGCTTCCTGCCGGAAACAACCGTTCCATGCCCCACGTGTCGGGGACAGCGATTCAACCGAGCCACGTTATCCATCTGCTTCAACAGCAGGAATGTGGCTGATGTACTGAACCTTCGCGTCGACGAAGCCTGTCAGTTTTTCTCTGAGTTCAATCGCATCGTGACAGTGCTCCAGTCGCTTCAGGATGCGGGACTGGGATACCTGAAACTGGGACAGCCCTCCAGCACGTTCTCGGGAGGCGAATCACAACGAGTTCGCCTGGCCACAGAACTTGCCACCAAACAATCAGCGGCCACTCTGTATATCTTCGATGAACCCACATCGGGACTGCATCCGGCAGACGTCCATCGGCTGATTGCCATTCTGAAGCGTTTGGTGACAGATGGTCACAGCGTGCTGGTTGTCGAACATCAAACCGATCTGATGCGGTCTGCGGACTGGATTATTGATGTTGGCCCCGAAAGTGGTGGCGGCGGAGGTCAAATCGTTTCTCAGGGCTCGCCGATCGAGCTTGCAAGTCGCGGACAGACTGCCACTGAAGTCGCATTGCGAAATGAATCGCTGCGATAAATGCGCAGAGTGAGCAGCAGACATGGCAATACGTACACACCCACAATACTGTTCGTCTGGCCAGTGCATTGTCTTTCCCGGCGGGGAGATGAACGATGAAATCGATTCTTTGATCGAAGTTCTGAATCCGAATCTTAGTTTTCAGGCAAATTTGCTCAATTATGCGTATCCGAGATTGGTATCAAGGCGTTCGGGAATCTTGACGGTGTCCATCACGGGTTCCATAATCCCACCCCCGCCGCGGGTTGATCAACGCCCGCAATGCAACCATCCAGAAATGAGACCAGTCCATGAAATCTGACAATACTGCGGAATTCCGTACTCTGCTGAATGTGCTTCAGGCTCGCCTGCGCGGTGACGTAGAGCAGTTGCAGGAGGAGGCCCTTTCTGGTTCTAATTCGGGCAATGATCAGCGTTCCTCAAATCACATGGCGGAAATGGGCTCTGATGCCTGGGATCTCGACTTCTCACTCCACCTGGTCGAAAACGATCAGGAAGTCATGAAAGAGATCTCAGCAGCGCTCAAGCGTTTGGATGCTGGTACATTTGGTCTGTGTGAAGGATGTCTCGAAAAAGGGGTGAGCGAAGCGAAAGCGCGCATCCCAAAAGCTCGACTTCAGGCAATCCCCTATGCTCGCAATTGTGTTGAGTGTGAGAGGTTGCGAGAAGAAGGATTCTGATGGATCGTCTCCCGCGAAACCGCTATTTCATTTTTGGATTTCTTTCGAGTGGCAGCCTTTGGCTGGATCTCTGGTCGAAAGATCGCGTCTTCGCGGAACTGGGACTATTCAATCGAACCGGGTGGCTGCTGGACGGTTGGGTGAAGTTCGAACTGCACACAAACCTGAACATGGGCGCGCTTTGGGGAATGGGGCAGGGGTTTGCCGGCGTATTTGCAGCATTGAGCGTCGTAGCCTTTGTCGGCATCATCTACTATCTCTTCATCCGAAAAGCCGCTGTCAGCCTGTGGCTTACCGTAGCGCTGTCGTTCGTCACCGGAGGAACGCTCGGCAATCTTTACGATCGCCTCGGCATGCACGATGTGTGCCTGCCTGGACAGGATGTGCCAGCCAGAGCGGTTCGTGATTTTTTCCATTTCCAGCTGGGTTCGTTCGACTGGGCCATTTTTAATGTCGCAGACATCTGTCTCGTCACCGGCGCGATCATGCTCATGATCCAATCCATGCTTCAGCCCAATACGGCCAGCGAAGCTGTCAGTGAGAATGCACAGCCACCGCTTGCGGACCGAATCGCCTGACTGGTCGGCATAACGAGACATCCCCCTTTGCAGGTGTCAGAAATCTGCGTGGCCAGGTGTCCGTGGAAACGGAATCACGTCGCGTATGTTGGTCATGCCGGTGATCATCAGGACCGCGCGTTCGAGCCCAAGACCAAATCCTGAATGGGGCACGCTACCGAACTTTCGCAATTCGATGTACCACCAGTAATCGGCTGGATTCATGCCACATTCTTCGATTCTCGCGAGCAGTACATCCAGTCGCTCTTCACGCTGGCTGCCACCAATGATTTCGCCGACTCCCGGCACAAGAACGTCCATGGCACGAACCGTTTTGCCATCCTCGTTGCAACGCATGTAAAATGGCTTGAGTGTCCTGGGATAATCAAAAAGGATCACAGGCTGCCTGAAGTGTTCTTCCGTCAGAAATCGTTCGTGTTCCGTCTGAAGGTCACAGCCCCATTCCACAGCGTAATCGAACTGACGACCCGATGTCTTCAACAGCTCGATAGCCTCTGTGTAGGGCAGTCGAACGAACTGGTTGCTGCGAATGTTTTCGAGTGTGGAAAGGACAGTATTGTTGATTCGATCGTTGAAGAACTGCATGTCGTCGCCGCAGTCGTTCAGAACATCATTGATCATGGTTTTGATGAAGGACTCTGCCAGATCCATATTGTCGGGCAATTCGTAGAACGGCATCTCCGGCTCCACCATCCAGAATTCGGCCAGATGTCGCGTCGTGTTGCTGTTTTCAGCCCGAAACGTGGGACCGAAGGTATAACAGTCACCCACCGATGTCGCGTAAATCTCCGCTTCCAGCTGACCGCTTACCGTTAGCGAAGCGGGTTTGCCGAAGAAGTCCTGCTTCCAGTCAATCTCCGTCTTCAACTGTGCGAGCTTTACCAGGTCGAGCGTTGTAACCTGAAACATCTCCCCTGCGCCTTCGCAGTCACTGGCCGTAATGATTGGAGTATTGATGTAAAGGAAACCGCGCGACTGAAAAAAGTCATGAATCGAGCGACTGATGCGATTACGCACGCGTGCAACGGCTCCAAAAGTATTGGTGCGTGGTCGAAGGTGAGCGATCTCTCGAAGGAACTCCATACTGTGTCCCTTCTTCTGCAGCGGAAATGAGGCTGGATCGGCAATGCCCAGCAGATCCAGTGAAGTCGCATGCAGTTCAATCCGTTGCCCCTTACCCGGCGATTCCTTCAGAGTCCCCTCGACAGAAATACTGGCACCGGTCGTGATATCTTTGATGATCGCCTGATACCCCGGAACCGCAGAATCAACGACAATCTGCAGGTTCTTCATACAACTGCCGTCGTTGAGTTCGATAAACGAGAATCCGTTCTTCGAATCACGGCGTGTTCGTACCCAGCCCTTGGCAACAACTGTTGCTTCCGGCTGACCCTCAGCAAGTAACGATGCGATACGAACAACGGGCATGGTGAAATGCTTTCCGGATGAATGAAACGATGAACGCAGAAGCTTAAGACTGAGTTTTCTTGAAGGAGCGGCTGACCCTGGTGGACACCCGCTGAATCAAACATGACTGACAAAGATTGATCAACGGTGGCTTCGATCAGCACCAGCTTCGATCAACAGAGGCATTGAGCTTACGTGACACGGCCTGGCTGGCCTTTTCCCACTTGCCGCTATTCTCCGATGACACCAAACTCTGCCAAAGAGGCCAGTCCGGATTCGCTGTAGCCGGACAGGACCTTGATTCGAATATATCGACCTTTTGTCCCACGGCATGGAATCGTTTGAAGCTCTCGTGATTTTTCAAGAGTTGTCCCTGCAGAAATCAAATCGAACTTGTCCGGCACCTGGCTCACCGAGATCTCAATATCCCGAATGGCTCCATTCCAGCTTCCGTCCTGTCGAGACAGACAGACAAAGCCCCGGACGGAATGCTCGGCCCCCAAATCAACGATAATTTCATGAGGAAACTCGTCCTTTTGAGGAGCAAACCGGCTGTGCCAGTGAGAATTTGCATCCCCATCAATGATGTTCGTTGCGAATTTTCCATTGCCTGCATTCTCGCTGCTCACCCGGACAATGCTGAAGTTTCTGTTTGGAATCATCCCGTCAGAGGGCGCCCATGCAGCCCGCTTTGCTCGTCGTCGTGCTGGAGCCAATGGATCCGGGGCTGACGGATCATCATGCGTCCCAACTTTGGCCCGACGATCTCGCTGGTGGCGATCGGTCCGCTCAAACGTCCCCTCAACGGCGTCTTCATGGGCGGCCGCGGCAAGCTGCTTCAGTTTTTCGAGGACTTTCGGATTCGATTCGGCTTGGTTGATCGATTCAGAAGGATCACTGCTCAGATCGAACAGTTCCCATTGTTTGCCACTTCTGACCGCGCGCCAGTCGCCCTGTCGAATTGCAGCGGCATTTCCCATTTCCCAGTACAGATACTCGTGTTGTTTCTGAGCCTTGTCCGACTGTTCACCGAACAGCGTTGGCACGATGGAAACACCATCGGTATCTGCCGGGGGACTGGTCCTGGCCAAGTCTGCGAATGTAGGCATCAAGTCCGGAAAGTATCCCAGAAAATCCGATACCGTGCCGGCTTTGATTCGGCCAGGCCATCGGGCAATGAACGGGATCCGTAGTCCGCCTTCGTAGAGCGTGCCCTTCTTTCCCCGATATTCAACACCGGTCTCAGGGTTCTTATTTGCCGAGTGCACGCCCCTCGGATACTCCTTCGACGAAAAATAATCAGCTCCCCCGTTATCACCGCTGAAGATAACCAGAGTATTCTCCTCAAGCCCCAGTTCCCTGAGCAGCCCAAGGACTTCACCCACCTGACGATCGACCATACTGACCATGGCGGCATAGCGGCGAGCATCTTCGGGCCATGGCTCATCCTTGTAGAGCGGCCACGCAGGGTCTTCGTCGGGGATACTGAAAATGCCATGCGGTGGCGTGTAAGGCAGATAGGCAAAGAAAGGCTGATCGTGGTGCTGACGGATAAAGTCCATCGCTGCTTCGTGGATCAGATAATGCGAATACGTCTTTCCGGCAGACCCGCCATTGTTACCTTCGAGGGGGACTTCTTCGCTGTTGCGAATCAGATACGGCGGATAATAGCTGTGCGCATGAACCTGATCGTAATACCCAAAGAAAACATCAAAGCCATGTTTCTCAGGCACTCCGGATGAATCGCGGCCACCGTTTCCCCATTTGCCAAATCCGCCGGTCGCATAGCCAAGCGGTTTCAGCATGGATGCAACCGTTACTTCGTCTGCTCGCAGTGGCGTCCCCCCACCGTTGACTCGCACCGAAGTATGACCACTGTGTTTTCCGGTCAGGAAACAGCAACGAGTTGGTGCGCAAACCGATGATCCCGCCAGCATATTGCGGAATATCATTCCTTCTGCAGCCATCCGATCCAGATGCGGCGTCCTGATATTGCGGCCACCATTGAAACCGGGTTCGTAGTACCCCAGTTCGTCCACCATGATCATGACAATGTTTGGTCGAGTGATGGGACTGACATCACTGGAGGGTGTCGTTGCAACGGCAGCAACGGGCAAAAGAAACTGCAGCAGGAGCGCTGTCGTGGAGATTTGCAAGGGAATCGTTCCAGATCGCAACATTGAGTTTGGGCTTATAAGAATCGAATGGTCTGGTCGTTGCCCTGCTGCCTGCACATGAAAAAACGCAGATGAAAACAGGTGTCAAAACGACACGAGATGAATTGGCGTAACGCAGATGAAAAGGCAGGCTGCCAACTGAATTCCAGTTCCAGCTACTGTGCGACAACGATGAACGTTTTCCATCCGTACGTTGGAGCCGCCGCCTCCCGCCCCCGGAAAATTTTAGCGTCCGCCGGTAAGCCGATACAACCGGAGACGTCCTGGATCTGGCACCACGACTCGTGTCAAAACTCGTGAGAATCCCGCTGCATTTCCGAGGGACAGGGACTTGAGCGATTTCGATGGCATGCCCAAATCAGGGCAGACAATCAGAGTCAATGGTGCATCTCGCCATCTCGGCATCCGATGGGCGGTGTCACGGCCTCATCTGGCAGAATGTGCCCCATCTTTTCGCGTTTCGTGGCCATGTACTGTTGTCGTGCCTGCTGGGCCGGGGCAATGATCGGGACCTGTTCGACGACCTGCAGGTCGACTCCCGCATAAACAAACGATTCTGTCTTCTTGGGATTGTTGGTAAGGAGACGAACCCGAGTCAGCCCGAGATCTTTCAGAATCTGTAGACCAACCATGTAGTCGCGCATGTCGGCCTTGAAACCCAGCTTGTGATTAGCTTCAACGGTGTCCAACCCTTCATCCTGAAGACGATAGGCCTTCAGTTTCGCGAGAAGTCCAATCCCTCGACCTTCCTGCGGCAGGTACACAACAACACCAGCGCCCTCGTGATGAATCATTTGCATGGCAAGATGCAACTGGTCTCCACAGTCACAGCGCAGCGAATCCAGAACGTCACCTGTGAAGCAGGACGAATGCATACGAACCAGTGGTGCGTCAACCTTGCTGAGGTCGCCCCAGACGATTGCCAGGGGTTCCTGTGCTTCGTGGGCCACCTGATAACCAACCATCGTGGGGACACCGTAGTGAGCTGTTGGAATCTGCACTGCAACAACGCGTGATACCAGCTGTTCGCGGGTGCGTCGATAGCGAATGAGTTCTTCGATCGAAATCATGGGAATCTTGTATTCTTCCGCAATCTGCTGCAGTTCGGCATAGTCCGCCATACCATGGCCATGCTGGCTGCAAATCTCGATCAGCGCACCGACGGGAGTCCTGCCGGCGAAGCGAAGTAAATCGATGGTGGCCTCTGTATGCCCTGCACGCCGAAGCACTCCGCCATCCATTGCCAGCAGAGGGTTGACGTGGCCGGGCTGCAAAAAGTCTTCGGCATTGGCAGAAGCATCCGCCAGCGCTCGAATGGTTCGGGCGCGGTTTTCAGCACTGACCCCAGTTCCCGCCGTCACGTGGTCGACAGCGCGAAGAAAAGCGGTCTTGTTAGGGGCGGTATTGAAGGACTCATCTACAACGGGACGCAGTTTCAGTCGGGTTGCTTCTTCACCCGTCAGCGGAACGCACAAAGTTCCTCTTCCAACGCGCAGCATGAAGTCCACCTGCGCCGGCGTGATGCATTCTGCCGCACAAATAAAGTCACCTTCGTTCTCGCGGTCTTCGTCATCAACGACGATGATCATCTCGCCTCGCTGCAAGGCAGCGATGGCTGTTTCGATTGGTTGGAGTGGCAAGGCTGAAATTCCTGACTCGATTCAAGGTAATCGTTGGAGATCCATCGATAAACAGTACCAGAGGGACGAAACCGCCACGGGTTCGCGGTCGCAGCAGAATTCTACGCGTGATCCGAGAGCGATCCAACACGGTAGCCATGCCACATCAGAAACGCCCCAAAGTATCGACAATCGTAGTCAGTTCCTGGAATTTCAATACGTGCAGAGTTTGATCCCCAGTGCAACGACCGACCGAAAGCAATCACCGAGCCTTGACTGAACGGCACCTGAGTTCCATTTTCTCTGATGCCGCCTATTTGAGTGATTCCATCCGGATTTTGAGCTGGGACAGGTCCAGTTGACTCGGGGTTTCCGGGAATTCCAGGTCAGCAAGCCACCAGACTTCCGTAAAGCTGGCTCGCTCACCTGGCTTCAGGCTTTCGCGCGGACCAATTGGCTCCAGTTCAATCATCTGGTTGTCCGGGTACCAGACCGAGACGGTCAGTCCGGCAGCTTCGTTGTAGACTCGATCACGGTCAGCTGCAAACCGCTTAACGAACAAGAGGTTGGTGGGAGCGACGTAGGCCATGAGACCCGCAGTGCTGTCGAACCCGAGCTTTGGCTTTCGCGGTATCTGGAAGATTTCAATCATTCCCTCTCGCTCTCGAATCCCCGGGTCCTCTGGTCTCATATTGATCAGCGATCCTTCCTCATACATCACGTAGTTGTTGGGGAAACGGCTGTGCGGCGTCACCGGGATCAGGCAGATTCCTTTGCCCACCGCAAAAGTCCGGCTCCAGTGGCACCACTCTTTGGTTTCACCTGAGACGTTGATGATCGTTTGAGTGCATTGCAATCGGGACGAATCAGTCGCCAGGGTGAATGTCCGTTCGAGTTGCACACCGGTTGAGTGGTCCGGCTGGCTGATCAGTTTGGCGCTGCCGGGACCAGTAATTTGTCCGGTCCATTCACCGCTCCACAGGACTCTCCGTTCGGGGATTACCAGTTCCGGGCCGATGTCGAACCGGCCAGCCGATGACGCGGGCCTCTTTCCCGGTTTCCAGTCCCTCTCATCCTGAGAAATATACAGGATGTTGTTTCCATTGAGGGAGTACTCCAGAACCCGGCCACCCACTTCCGGACAAAGCACGACCCGTGTTGAATCGTTGCGGAGTTCAATTGCCTTCTCGTAACCCAGATACGTGATCACACTCGCAACGGGCACCTTTTGACGTATCTCGTCCGCAGATGTCTTCGGGACGAACCGCAGCACGAGCAGCAACGCAATTGCGGTCAGGCAGAATCGCTTGTGTGTGTATTTCATCAGCAGATAGATCCTTCCATTGAAACTGTTTTCACGCTCGGGAAAATGATTGCAAGAAACATCCTACCCACCCTGTGAGCACCCGCACCCCTCCAGGAACACGGCAACCGGCAAATTCTGCATGAGTGTTTCCCCTACCACAAGTACCGAGACGCCTCATTCGAGGGAAACAGCCTCTGCAATCGCGAATTTTGTGCAGAGAATCTGGCCCAATGCGGGTACACCCCCTGCTGGAAAACACCCAGCGGGCAAATCCCTAGCGGGGATATCCCATCGGAAAAACTCTCGGAACAAATCTAAAAGCCCTCTCGTTGCATGGTTATTGCTGCGGGCCGCAGCGGTGCAACACAGAAATGGGATTAAATTCCACGGAAGGGAAGAGATGTTCGCGACCACAATTGACACTGAAACGGGATCCAGCACGACCGCCTCGGCAGATGCCCTTGTTGCGGATTCCAGCCGTGCTTCCTGCGAATCCTTTGCCTGGTGTCTGAATGCATATGGCGGGCTCAGAAACGTCGGGACAGCTTGTACCTCAGGTGAATTGCTGTCGGCCATTCGGAGTCAGCGTCCTCGAGTCGTCCTGATTGGCGAACGTCTTCTGACCGCGGCAATGCGGGATTTGTTTTCTGAGCTTGCGGTGAAACTCGGAGAAACGCGGATCGTCTGCTTCGCGGATGGGCTCACGGATCGACAACTCGACCTGGTTGTCAACAACAAAGTCTCCGGTCTGGTCTCACGACAGGACTGCATGAGAACCGTCAGCGACCACCTGATTCAGGTTTCAGCCGGACAGAATGTCCTTTCAGAAAAACTCCGCGACCGGGTGACACTGGCTGCGGACGGAAAATTTAAATGTGTGTCCACCGCCCAACTGCGGAAGTTGACTGATCGGCAGTGGGATGTACTGCTTCGCATCGCCGAAGGAAATCGCGTCGCTGAAGTCGCCGAAGCTCTGCAGATTACTCAGAAGGCTGTCGAAGCGCACAAGTATCGCATCATGCGAGTCATCGGCGCAACGGACCGAGTTGATCTGTGCCGATGGGCGATTCGCGAAGGGCTGATTGACCCTTAGTCGAACCGACTTCGTTTTCTTCAGGCGTCTCTCAGCGATTCCGCAGCAAACGAAAGTGACATGGCGTCGAGACCATCGTTGAGGCGGAACGGTCTTCTTGCTGTTGATCGCGGAGAGGCCCTGCCGCCCCGCATTTCCCCTCGATGCACACGACTGGCCAAACGCATACGCGTGGGACAGGCTGATCGCCCCGTTGCTTAACAAGAGATCCGAGTCTGAACAAAAGCTCCGAATTGTCTTACGTCGCTTGAGTCAATTGCGTTGCGACACTCAGGTGGACGGGGAGTGCTGGCGAATCCAGTCCAGCAGCAAATGCTGCACATGCTGGTTGTCTTCTGCATAGAACAAATGACCAATTCCTGGCAGGGGTTGCAGGTCGGCATTGGGAATCGTGTCGGCCAGATTCCGGGTCTCCCGAAACGGAATCACCGGGTCATTTGTTCCGCCGATAATGCGAACCGGCACCCTGATGGAATTCAATTGATCCGCAATAGACACCATTCGCAGTGCAGAGAACAACATCGCCAGATCAGTGGTGCGGTGTTGCCGGAAGTCGCTGAAGACAGCGTCGGCCACTTCAGTCGACATCTGCATGTCCAGTTTTTTTTCGCCGGCAAACAGGTGGATGATCAGCTGCAGTGACCTCTGTCGCATTTGAAGCAACCGGAAGATGGTTTGAAACAGTGGTCTGGTCCATGTTCGCGAGGCCAGCGTCTGCATGAATCCCAGCAGATGTCCCCATTGGCCGTTTGCGAAGCCGCTGATGCTGACGACGCTCGCAACCAGCTCCGGATGCGCAATCGCGGTCGCCAACGCTGTAAACCCTCCGGTTGACCATCCGACAAGATGAACTGGCTCACCGCCGCATAGCTCCTGTATCACCTTACAGACGATGTCTGAAAAAAGAGTGGGGGTTATCTGCGGCTCACAGAATTGTGACGGTGCGGTCGAGGGAAAATGGCCCGGCAAACTCAGAGAAATCCATGTTCGACTTTCGATCAATGAGGGATTGAGGACAGGCTGCCACATCCGGACAGACATGGTGATCCCGTGAATCAGAATGATCGGGGTTCGCATGGAATCGGAACGATGTTCAATAGCGGCGATGCGATGACCGTGCACTTCAAGAAAGTGTTCTCTCAAGCCGTCTTCTCCATTTGCAGCACTTGCGACGTCGTGTATGGTGGAGGATTCTGTCCCGCCGGGTCCAGCCCGGCAAGCGATCGATGTGTTCTTCCACGGGTGTCATGTTTGAAGCATGCCTACCGGAACGGATATCAGCGTCAGCGTGTTGTTTGCTGGTGTACCGTGGATTTCAGTGTCAGTCCCGGAAATGACTCGAGCAAGTATGTCCGCTGCGATGCGGCAGATAACGAAGGCACAAATATCAGATGAGATTACATCGAACTGCCGTTGGAGTGTTGGCCTGTGTCGGTAGATGAAGGAAGAAATCCTTCCGTCATCATAATCGGTGCGGGAATGAGTGGGTTATGCCTGGCAATTCAACTCAGGGAGGCAGGGTTCACTTCAATTACACTTCTCGAGAAATCGCCCGAAGTTGGCGGAACCTGGCTGGATAACAGCTATCCGAATGCGGGTTGTGACGTGCCATCATTCTTGTACTCATTTTCGTTTGCCCCGAATCATGAATGGAGCATGAAGTATGCTCGGCAGCCGGAGATCCTCGATTATCTGAAGAACTGCGCGGATCACTTTGATGTCCGTCGACTCATTCGATTCGGTACGGCGGTGAAATCGGCGAAGTACGATGAACAAGCCACATCGTGGAAAGTTCAGACCGAATCAGGTGAAGAACTTGTCGCTGATATTCTTGTCAGTGCGGTCGGCCAGCTAAACCGCCCGCAGATTCCGGACATTCCCGGGATTGATGAGTTTCAGGGACAGGCATGGCACAGTGCTCGCTGGAATCATCAGTACGATCTGACAGGTAAGACGGTCGCCATTATCGGAAACGGAGCAAGCGCGATTCAGTTTGTCCCGGAAGTAGCGAAGCTGGCCGCTCGAATCCACCTTTTCCAAAGAACGCCCAGCTGGATTCATCCGCTGAATAACTACCGATACCCGGCGTGGGCAAAATGGTGTTTTCGAAACGTTCCGTATGCTTCAAAGCTGCACCGATTGTGGATCTTCCTGATGTGTGAATGGCGCATCATTGCGTTTCGGGAAGGAAGCCTCGCGAATCGAATCTACCGATGGTGGCTGAAACGCCAGATGAAAAAACATATCCCTGAATCACTCCGGGAGACACTGATTCCCGATTATGCACCGGGATGTAAACGCATCTTGCTGTCCAGTAATTTCCTGCAGACAGTTACACAGGAAAAGGTGGAAATCATCACGGAGCCTGTGGCGTCTTTATCGAGAGATTCAGTCTGCACAGACTCACGATCGGTTCGGGTCGATGCCGTAATCTTCGGGACAGGCTTCGATTCAGTTGGTTTTCTGCAGCCCATGCAGATTGTGGGCCGCAACAGCGCGGAGTTACATGAGTCATGGGCCCAACGCCCGAGGACTCTGTTGGGAGTTGCGACACCCGGTTTCCCGAACTTCTTTCTGCTGTACGGACCAAATACAAATCTTGGGCACAACTCCATCATTTTTATGGTGGAACAGCAGGTTCGATACATCATCCAATGCCTGCAGCGCATGAAGCAACAGAGGTGCACCGAGGTTGAAGTGACGGCCGCTGCCGTTGAAGACTATGACAAAGATGTTCAGGAACGGCTCGCTACGTCGGTCTGGGCGGGTGACTGTTCCAATTGGTACAAATCAGCGGACGGTGTCATCGTCAACAATTGGTGGGGTTCAGCCGGTGCCTACGCACGGCAGATGCGTGAACCGGATTTTTCTGCCTTTCATTTCCGATGAACCTAACCGCGTCGTTGGAACCGCGAATCGATGGTCTAACGAAATACGGCATTTCTAACGGGTGACTGAAGCAGTTCCGGGGCAACGCGTTTTACATGCTCGATCAGGGCATCAGCAATCGGACATTGCGCGACAGCCGATTCCGAACCCGTGGCAGCGTCCTTCTGTAGCATGGTCATGTAGATCAGAATGGCCCTTTGCGATCCTGGATCGTCATTCGCGTAATCAAACATGTCTGAGAGTCTCTGTGCGATGCTCCAGTCTTTCCAGCGTGTCAGGTCCGTCAGCGCCAGTTCTCTCATGGATGGATTCCCCAGCAAATTGCGCAGCGAAGCCATCAGTAATTCGGAATCCAGATGACCAGGTTCGTAGCTGTAAATAAACCGGATCGCCTGCATCGCGGCGCTGAGCTCTGAGAGGGACGCATGGCTGTTTGTCATGCGGGATTCGTTGAGATACTCAAGACCCTCACGCCCCTGCAGCAGCATCAACCCGCCCATCAGCCCTTCTGTACCGAAACGAAATTCACTGTCAGACCTGGGTTCTCCGATGGTGTCCCGAAGGAACTCAACATCTTCCGCAGTCCCACAAAGCCCCAGCATCATGCCGTAAAGACCGAGCCGTTCGGGGCTCATTTGATCATCAGCAATCCAGGCTTTCAGGTCATCAGATGACAGCAGGCTGCGGACCGCTTTGACGTCTTCATAGTCAGACCGAGCGAATTCTGCCCACGCATCTCCGGCGATCTCGGCATCGTTCGATTCCAGAAATCTGACGTAGTAAGGCAGCCGCAGTGAGGCCGGGATCTGGCCATCAGGAGCGTTCAGAATGTAAAGGGCGGTTGCTTGAGAAACGGCAGAGGGAGCTTCCCATTCGATCAGCTCTGTCTGCAGTCGATGGTCCGGCGAAGATTCATTCAGCAACAAATGGAAAATGCTTTCATTAGCTGTCGTGTTCAGTTCGGTTGATGCAGATACGGTTTGGACGTCGCCACCATTCAGCGGTCCTCCTCCGGCATTGACGACTGCCGTTTGCGGGGATTCGATATCGTCGTCACCAGACTGAAACGTAAATCTGTTATCGCTCGAAGCTGGTCGAATTCGATGGCCCACCAGGATGAACAAATCGCCCGGAATTCCGGTGACGAATTCTTTCATGAGAAGTATTGAACCAGCGACAGACAGATCATGATTGGCTGGAACGTCCGAATGAACCCGGGATTGCAGGGCCAAGGCGTTGGGGGATGACTTCAGAGACAGCGGGGCACGAGACAGCGGGGCACGAGACAGCTGAAGCACTCGTTTCTGTTCGACAGCCGGGCGGCGAACATGAAGCACTCGGAAAGTCGTTTCCGGAGTACTCTTGTCCTGAAAGGTTTCAACCTGTACGAGCTGTGCCAGAATCACAATGTCGGCATCACTGATTGACTGCGACCATGTTCTGGGCGGCGTCAAACAGAACGGGCAGGACACTGCCACTGGAAGATTCATTGCCGAAATAAGCGTCGTCAGGATCAACGGTGCAACAATACGCCGGCGTGGTTTGGGATACGTCGTTGAACGAGTGTGTGCCATCGATTCCATTCCAGGCAGGTTTCACCAGAGACAGATGCGCAACCGAATCCAATTTCAACCCCGCGGGTTGCGACTCGGCAGTTTATCGCCATGGAGGCCCCTGCGTTAAGTGCAGTTCTGCCGACCGCTGTGACGTAGTCGCCCGAAATCTGTCGTGAGGCTGTGGAACCCGCCAGAATTTCCCCGAATCGAAGGGGGCGTGCGGTGCGGCCAAAAACAACTCCTATGCAAAGCCGGAATCGGCTAGATTGCTTTGCATCAGAGTCCGTGAGCAGCAAACAGGAAGAAATCAGAACAATGAGTCCTCCATCGCCCAGAGTTGTGTTTCATGCAAGTCTCGACCGCTGTGCTGCAAATGACGGGTTCATTGATCGTTTCTACCAACTGTTCATGGATTCGTCAGCGACGATTCGATTCCGTTTTCGGAACACGGATTTCGAACACCAGAAGAAAATGTTGCTGCGCTCTCTTCAGTTATCCGCGGCGGCGACGGATGGGGAACCGGACGGGCTTCGGGAGCTGAACGAACGTGCTGCAAGTCACGACCGAGTCCATCTGAATATCGGCCCGGAACTTTACGATCTCTGGCTGGATGCCATTCTGCAGGCAGCGTCTGAATTCGATCCGGATTGGAATGACGACATTAGAGCGGCCTGGCAAAGAATTCTGGGATTTGTCATCAGGCATATGACGAGCCGCTATTAGCTCAGAATGATTTCCGGCAGATACTTCGGTGTGCGTGCATGCTTGAAAATGTAAGTCGGACCGCGACGAGCCAACGTAAGCTGGACAATATTCACTATCTCTGAAATGGGCGTGGGCTAATCGACATACAGAAACTCATTGGAATTCAACAGCACTCGACAAAAAGCCGGCAGTCCGTAGCTGGAAATAAAGTCTGCAAACTGCTGCTTTTCGCCGGCAGTTGTCGGTCGCAACCAGGTGCGATTCACGGCTTCTTCGGCCTGAGCGTCGGGATCCGAAAACTGCATTGCAATGTCCCGGGCCATACACTCACTGAAGTGCAGAACGAAAGAGTTGTTGTACACTGCCAACGCCTGCAGTGAAGAAGTGGAATTGCCGCGTGAAGGTGCTAAAAGGCCAAGGTCCGGGAAGTCCAGCGCTTCCATAAATGGGTCCGCAATGCCTCGCCACACGTATCGGTAGATACTGCGACGGGCGGCTCCGGGCGCTGTCCAGTCAAAATCAGAATAACGAAGCGTGGGCGTTGCCTGCGGTCCCGGGCTCTGACTGAAATGCTGCACCGAGGGGCCGAACATTTTCAGGTCCAGCGAACCGGACACTTTCAGGACGGCATCTTTGTACTGATCCGCATCCAGACGTGTGCGATGATGTCGCCAGATCAGCCGATTATCACTGTCTCTGTCGATTGCAGCCATCGTCCCGACGGTTGCTGGTCGCGCCCGGACAGAAGAGTCGCGACACCATGCATCACTCGTCAGAATCAGACGGTGGAGGTGCTTCAGAGAACCCTGCGCGTCGTCGCGAAACCAGATGGCCAGCCAGTCCAGTAATTCCGGGTGAGTTGGAATGCCTCCCATTCGCCCAAAATCGCTGGGGGTATCACAAATCCCCGCGCCAAAATGGTAGTGCCAGACACGGTTGGTAATGCTGCGCCAGGTCAGGACATTTTCCGGATGGGCGATCCAGTCGGCGAGTGCTGCTCTGCGTAACGATTCGTTGCCGGATTTGACAGATTCAAACCGGGCTGGCAGAGACGTCAAGGCGGAGAGACTACCGGGAGACACTTCTTTGTCCGGTTTGTTGATGTCACCTCTGCGCAATATGTGTACTGGCTTGGGGGTAGGTATTCGACCATCCTGAAACGTGCCATTTCCGGCAGGAATCCGCACAGACTGACCGATCGCATATACCTGACTCGGACGCGGAAGGGCATTGAGCTTTGATTGCGTCAGCCCATCGACAATGAACGCGCTCAGATTCAGATGCTGCTCCTCGTTTCGTTGCTCAGCAGGCATCTGCGTCAGCGATTTGATCTCCTCCGGTATGGCCATCACCTGGCCAGCCGGTGCATCCGTCGTCGAGATTCCGAATGCGCCGATCAGGTGCGATCCTCCGTGCAATTGACGCAGAGTCACTGTCAGGACACTGTCGGGAGCAAGGGTAATCGGAGCAGTGAATTCGAAGACGGCATGATGCGGCATGCCGACATTCGGATAGATTCCCCAAGCGGTCTTATTGTCCCCATCGATGGCTCGATGAATGCCCCAGCCTTCCTGATTGAAGTCCGCAGTTGCCTTCGCAAGTTCAATGCGGCGTCCTTCGGGCGCTCCGGGGGAAAACAAATGCACTGAGATCTCGGACAGGTGAAGATTGCCGTTGTGACAACGCCCAGGTCCGTTCATCGGAAGCGAACTATCGGGATAAACATCGAGGCGGATTGCCGTAACACTTGTCAGATCCGAAGTACCGGAAATGGTATAGGTATCGACGTCAGGCGCTTCACCAGAAGCAAGCACCACCTGGGAGTTCGAATCCCGGGACCGCCGTGTCAACGTCGCACCGTCGGAAGAAACGAATGTTGTCAACCGCAGCGGATGCCAATCGACCCCGCGCCGATGTTCCTCGATCCACTCAGCAACGTCAGCCTGCACCGACGGCAGCAAAAGCACCTTCGGGTCTTTGGCTTGCGCAGCGGACAGCAGTTTATTGAGACGAACTCTCTCGCGAGCCGTTTGCTGATCGGTATCGTACGCGATGTCTCCTTTCAGTACGCCTGAAAACACAGCCTGCAGTGAGTAGTAGTCTTCCTGCGAAATGGGAT
The DNA here is from genome assembly GCA_041398825.1 of Planctomycetaceae bacterium. Lineage (NCBI taxonomy): Bacteria > Pseudomonadati > Planctomycetota > Planctomycetia > Planctomycetales > Planctomycetaceae > Planctomycetaceae bacterium. Next base: position 66,967 of record JAWKTX010000004.1, read on the forward strand.
CAAACTTGTGCGCGTGGCAACGGGCACAGTTGGCCGTTGTGCTTGTAAAGGCGGCCATTGTCTGAGTCACCATATCATCGCGATCCAGATAGTCGAACGTCACCGGTCCGGTGCTGTAGGTACTCAAGTCAAATGTGCCGGCACTGATGAACCCGAGTGCTGGCAGCAGATGGGTGGATTCCGGTTCGAATGCGTCCACGGCCAGTTGTTCGCGGATAAAACGGTCCCAGGACTTGTCGTCATTGAAAGACCGAATCACATAATCCCGATACGGCCATGCGTTGTCCCTGCCGATATCGTGTTCGTATCCGTGTGATTCGGCGAAGTGAATCGTATCGAACCAGTGTCGAGCCCATCGCTCGCCATAACGAGGTGACTGCAGCAGCCGATCGACAACTCGCTCCCAGGCGTCCGAGCTCATGTCGAGAACAAAGTTATTGACGTCTTCAAATGTCGGTGGCAAACCAGTCAGATCAAAATAAGCCCTGCGGATCAGGGTACGCCGGTCGGCCAGGGGAACGGGATCCAGACCATCGGCCGACAGTCGCTGTTCCACAAACGCATCAATCGGGTTGCTGGACTTGCTTGCAGAAGCCGGGAGTTCAGGACGAATGAGCGGATTCAGCGACCACCATTCCTGCAGCTTTGTGTCATTACCTGGTTTCGCGATCCGATCGTCAAATGCACCTTTCAGAATCCAATCCTGAAGGATGGCGATTTCATCTTCCGGCAGCTTTTGTTCCGGCATCCGCAAATTGGGGTCCGTATGCCGAACGGCTTTCATGATCAGGCTGCTGTCAGGCGATCCGGGCACAATGGCAGGCCCCCGGCTGCCACCCTGCTCCCAGCCGCTCTTCCAGTCGAGGGCCAGTCCCCCTTCAATACTGCCACTCGAATGTGAATGGCATTCGAAGCATCGCTTCTGCAGAATCGGGAGGACCAGAACGCGAAACGTGTTCTCATCCGCTGAACTAACTTCAGCGCAGCAAGCCGTCAACAGCCATAGAAATAAAAGGGTCCAACGCATCTGCACGTGCCTTCGGCGGGTTGGAATGTCCGGAAGAGACCGGAGAAGGCATTGGTGAACCGCTGTGGAAGTACGGATGCAACGCGTCTCCTGAGGAAAGATTACCGGCAATATGCGGGGATCACAAACCCGGGCAGGAAACGAAAGCAGGCACGAGGAACAACATGTGTCCCTGTGCCTGGTTGTTTTGCGTCTGGTTGTTTTGCGTCTGGCCGTCTTGCGTCTGGCCGTCTTGCGTCTGGTTGCTCGTGTGACCGCAGGATGGAAGCCAGCAGTCTCACGGCTTTTCGCACGGAGCAGTCGGCCCTTGAAGACAACTACTGGTTTGTGAGCTGCCTTTGTTCAAGTTCGTACTTTCGAGCCGCCTCTACCTGATTCGTGAGTGGAAACTCGGCTCCGGCCGGGAAGTAGGCCACGTCGTCTTCCAGGTAGTTCGGAGACGGCAGTGTTTGCCCGCCGATTGTGGTTTGGCAACCGGTGAGCAATACGCTTGAGCTCAGAGCAGCCATCATTGACAACAGAATTCCGGTTCGAGCTGATTTTGTCTTCACGGATGCAAACCTTGACTCAACAGTGAATTGTCACGGGCGTCTGACGGCAATGCGACTCGATGCCATTCGGCGACTCCAGCGTCGCGTACGACCACGGTATTCATCGGCACGCAATCTCGTTAAATTGCGTGCATTCAGAATCATCCTCAAACCTTTCGCAGCTTTACTTCCCCGAAAGCCATTGAGGCGGCAGTTTTTGCAGGAGCGCCGATTGTGAAAATCGCATGTGTGCAGGTGGATGTTGAATTCGGAGATGTTGCGGCAAATCTGTCGCAGCTGGAGAGCTTGCTGCGAAACGAAGTAGAAGCGGGAACGGAGCTTACGATTTTCCCGGAATGCTTCTCCACGGGGTATTGCTTTGATTCGCTGGACGAGGCTCGAGGTTTGGCGGAACCGATCCCCGGCCCAACAACTGCGCAAGTCGCAGAGTTGTGTCAGGAATTGCGAACGGCCGTTGTTTTCGGGTTGCTCGAATCCGACGGAGACCGCGTTTTCAATACTGCCGTGCTGATTGGCCCCAAAGGGATTGTGGGCAGCTATCGAAAAGTGCATTTACCCTTTCTTGGAGTGGATCGATTCACAACCCCCGGAGATCGCCCGTTTGATGTGTTCGAGTACAACGGGGTTCGAATCGGAATGCTTATCTGCTACGACGGAGGTTTCCCGGAAGCCTCGCGGGTCCTTGCACTAAAGGGGGCCGATCTGATCGTGTTACCCACGAACTGGCCGCCGGGCGGCGAGTATATGTCACAATTTTCGATTAATTGCCGCGCCATGGAGAACGGGGTCTACTTTGCTGCAGCGAATCGAATTGGCAAAGAAAGGGGATTTCGGTTCATCGGCAAGAGCCGAATCTGTAATCCGCATGGTGCCACACTGGAAGTTCTTGAGAATGACTCTCCGGGTGTCATTCGAACGAGTGTTGATGTCGGTCTGGCCCGCACAAAACGAATTGTACGGATCCCGGACAAGCATGTTATCGATCGGATGGCGGACCGCCGACCGGAATTCTATTCGACGATTACTGCCCCGCACGGCTTGACACCGCCGGGACGTTAACAAGCTAAAGTCGCCTTGCCATCGCTTCCGCAACGACTGCCGGGCCTGTCTCCTGAAAATACTCGAGCAGGTCATACACCAGGTCTTCTTCCAGCTCTCTGGCATTTGGGCTGGAAAGGATCCTGGCTTTCAGTTCCTTCCCCTGCATCGCAAGACTTGCTGCGTCTGCCGCGGCGTCCTGACTTCCCTCCCGCCGCAGAACATCGGCCAGCAACAGACGAATGCTCCAATCCCATGGATGAATTCGAAGTCCCTCCTCGTATGCTTCACGTGACTCCTTGAATCGGCCCTGACTCTGCATCAACCACCCCCTGAAACGCCAGAAGCGGCTGTCTTCAGCGGCCTCCGGAGGGGCATTCTGGAGTAGTCGCGTCACTTGCTCTGTGTCGCCGGCAAACACGGCCTGGTCGAGAGTCAGGGCTAAGGGTTCCAGGGCATCCGGATATTTTGTGAGGCAGTTCTTCACCAGCGACTGATCTCCGGGTGAAACTGTGGAGGTGCCGAACGTAGGCAACAGCTTATCCGCGGTCTGTTTCGCTGCGAAAATGGCCTGCGCAACCTCAAGACTGGCGTCATCGGGATAGGCCAGACGCCATCGCGTGCTCATCGTGAGCCCATCAGAGAAGTTCAGGTCGTTCAGCAGGAACAGATATGTGTATGCCTCGGGAGGCTCACTTCCGACGCGAATTGCGTCAAGAATTGCTTCCTGCAGCTCTGGCCGCTGAAGCGTCATCGAATACCAGTAAATCAGACGTTGCCGTGGCACGGTTGCCCTCGGCTCCAGTTCCAATAATTCCTCCCAGAGCGGCAGGGCATCGAGCGGGCGATTCAACTCCGAGAACAGCAGCTCAGCCCGAACATGCAGGACCTGAGTGTAGCCCTGAAACGAGGGAGAGACGGCGTTCAGGACTTTTAATGCCTCCTCCGATTTGCGGTTCTGGACAAGTGCCTCGGCCAAATACAATCGAGCCTCGTCACCGTTTTCCTCGAAATCCAGCCATGCTCGCGCTGCGGATTCCAGTGCTAACCAGTCCTCAGCGACTGTATGTTGCAAACAGTCCTGTCGATACTGTTCCGACTTCTCTTCGTGCGAACTGCGGAGGTAGGCAAATCCAGCCAACCCGAGGCAGGTGACGGTGGCGATTGCCAAAAACCCAACAATTGACTTCCTCAAGGTACGCCTCACGTCAAGAATCGCAACTAAATTGAATTAAGTATGATTGCCTGTCCACACTATTCTGACCTCAAATGGCTCCAATCCGGCGATTTGCGAACGACAATACCTTTGAGTTTCACGCAAATCTTCACTAACATGCCGAAAGGTTTCCTGTTTTTTAAGCACTTTTGACTATTTTGTAGGTAGGTTTGACGATGACAAAGCGTTGGCCAGCAGTTCTTTTGCTTGCATTGTTTGGCGTAATTGTTGGTTGTGGTGGCACGGATGATGGATCGCCGACGGACGGAGCTCCTCCAGCTCCCGAAGCTGGTTCGGCCGATTACGATTCCTACTCGAATGCTGGCCGGCAGGGACCTCCTGGCAGCGGGCACGGTGCGAATTAGTTTTCAAACGCGTTGTCAAACGCGTGTTTCTTGTCCTGTCTAGTTTTCGTTCGTTTTGAAGGGATTATGAAAGGGTTATTCTATGAAGCATAGAGCGAGTAAAAAACGCGGCTTTACGTTGATTGAGCTGCTGGTTGTGATCGCAATCATTGCTAGAGGTCATTTCAAAACTTGATTGTAGAAACTTCAATGGCAGGGGATTTGCATATTAGCGGGAGCGAAAGGAGACGCTCTTATGTTGATTACCCTGTCCTCGTGGCCGCAACGACGTCGGCCGAATACGACAGGGTCCAGGACGGCCCCGAAGCCATTTGTCAGTGATTTACAGTGGAAAGTCATCCAGGATCTGTTTGCGGATCCGGCCCCATCGCCATCAGGAGGTCGGCCCCGAGTGGCTCCTCGCGCGTGCCTTGAGGGAATTCTCTGGGTGCTGAAGAACGGCGGTCGATGGCAGGATTTACCAGACCGATATCCGTCTCCGGCCACCTGCTGGCGGCGACACAGAGACTGGACCGAAGCCGGACTCATGTTGAAAGCATGGGAACGGCTGGCTCGCATCATGGATCGGCGAAAGCTGCTGGATTGGTCGCAGGCAATGGGTGACGGCACCTTTTCGCCTGCAAAAAAGGGGGTCTTGAGGTGGGTAAGACCAAAAAAGGCAAGGGAACAAAAGTCATGCTGCTGACAGACGGACAAGGGATTCCGATCTCTGCGTTCACCACGTCGGCTCAGGATGCGGAGGTCAACACGATCGAGACGTTGATTGATGTTCGTGTGACGAAGAAGCGTCCTCGTCGGTTGCTTTATGACAAAGCAGCTGATGCGGACTGGCTTCGCGATGCGTTGGAGCGTCGCGGGATTGAACAAATTACACCGCATCGCAACAGTCGACGAAAAGCTTCTCGCCAGGATGGTCGTGCGCTTCGTCGATATCGCCATCGCTGGAAAATTGAACGCACCATCAGTTGGCTGCAGTATCAGCGAAGACTCCTTGTACGACACGAAAGACACGCCCATCTGTTCGAAGGATTTGTACATCTCGCGTGCCTCATGATCTGTCTCAGATGGTTTTGAAATGACCTCTATTCTGATTGCATTGCTGCTTCCAGCTGTTCAACAGGCACGTGAAGCGGCTCGTCGGACACAATGCAAGAACAATCTTAAGCAACTTGGATTGGCCTGTCATAACTACCATGACACATTCGGCACATTTCCGCTGAACTACGATGGTAGCTTGCCAATCATCAACAAAGCGACCGGCGCCAGCAGCGGTAACGGTACGCAGTCGTCCATTTCCTGGGTTTCTGCCGCACTGCCATATCTTGAACAAGCTCCCCTTTACGAGCAGCTTTCAAGCTTGGGTGCGTTCTCGACCATCATGAACAACACTGTCGATGGTACAGCTGCTGGTCAGGGTACGGGATATGGTCGTTTTGAAGTCAAGCAGTTGGCATCCTCTGTGATTCCGGCACTGCTTTGCCCAAGCAACGGCCAGGCCAAGATTCATCCGGGCGGAAGCCAGGGCGGCGCACTTTGCTACTTCAACAACGGTGGTTACGCTGACGGCGGTGGTGGTGGTGGTACGGGATACACTGGTGCCCGAACCGACTACGTCGGCAACCTGGGCTTCGTCCATAGTGGCTGGCGTGACGCAGACAACGGATCAAACAACGCCGTCAACGGCGCTGGCTGGTCCAGCCCGGAGTGGGTGACAACTTTCGATGAAGACTGGGATGATTTCACTCCACGACGTGGTTGTTTCTGGCACCGAGGATCCGCAAAGATCGCTCAGATCCCCGATGGAACAGCCAACACAATCATGATCTTTGAAGATCATCACTGGCGTTACACCCGAAATCAGCCAAACCGTTTCTCTCGAAACGTGACATGGATTTCACCAGTGAATGTGCTGAACACCATGAACAAGAAGATTAACTCAGACAATCAGACCAACAACCGGGGTGACAACGACACCCGCGGCAGCAGCATGTGCAGCACCCATACTGGTGGGGCTCAATGCGTTCTGGCCGACGGTTCCGTTCGATTCCTGAGTGAAAACATTGACGTTCAGAACGTTCAGCGGGCTTTGGCCACGAGCTCTGGTGGAGAAGTTGTCGGCGAATACTAATTTGCCGGTCACCTATCCTGTGTAAAATCTATGGACCCGCGCTGCCCTATGGCACGCGGGTCTTTTCACGTCCCCAATCGTCAGGCAGACGGCATCTACATCATGTCAGTAACTCGGCCAGTCACCGGGCTTTTTTTCCCCTGGGTCCTTTTTGCCTGCCTGATGGGGTGCAACACAGAAGACGCGGCCTCTCCCCCGCAAATCGAGCCATCGATTCCGAAGAAGGCGACCAGCTCCAGATCGCTCAGTGAGGGCTTGCTGCCGACGACCACGGAGACACCGAGCGCGACCAGTGAAGCCAGTGGCTTCGATTTTGAGGAAATCGCCACTGACAGAGGCCTCACCTTTCATTTCGAGAATGGAGACTCAGAGCAGAAGCTCATGCCGTCCGCAACATCGGGGGGACTCGGCTGGATTGACTACGACCGTGATGGCTGGGCGGACCTGTTCATCCCCCAGGGGGGCGAACTTCCGTGGTCCGGTGAATCCACGGGGGCGAGTGATTCGCTGTTCCGTTCCCACAGTTCGCAATGGTTTACCGATTCCACCGTCAGCAGTGGGGTGATCGATCGTGGTTATGGTCACGGGGTTTCCGTCGCAGACTATGACAATGACGGGTTTCCCGATGTGTACGTTTCGAATGTTGGTCCCGACGTCTTGCTCCACAACAATGGCGATGGAACCTTCACCAATTGCTCCGAATTCTGTCGCCCATTGAATACGCGATGGTCAGCCAGCAGCGCGTTCGGCGATATCGACAACGACGGTGATCTTGATATCTACGTTTGCAACTACGTGGACTACGCTCCGGAGCACCCGGTGGCTTGTGTGGATGAGCAGGGAAAGCCTTCCACATGTCACCCGAAGGATGTCGGCGAAATTAAGAATTGCTGCTACCGTAACGAAGGAAATGGTCTGTTCACAGAAGTTGCAGATGAATTGGGCCTGAATGCCCCCGGCAGCAAGAGTCTGGGAGTTCTCATACTGGATGTTGATCGCGACGGCTCACAGGATGTCTACGTGGCCAATGATACCGAAGGCAATCATTTGTTCATAAATGGCGGAAGCAATGGCTTCAGTGAAACAGGTGTGGGACGCGGTTGCGCGACGAGCGGATTAGGGCACAAACAGGCAAGTATGGGGCTGGCAGCCAGTGATTATGATCATGACGGATGGATCGACATCTACGTGACACATTTCATCGACGACTCCAATACGCTCTACCGCAACCTGGGACACGGTGTTTTCGCAGACGAAACGCGTAGCAATGGACTGCATTCTTCCACCTTCGCCTTTCTTGGTTTTGGTGTTGTCTTTCAGGATTTTGATTGCGACGGTCGCGACGACTGCTTCATTGCCAATGGGCATATCGACGACTGGCGAGACAGGACCGGCGACCCCTGGAAGATGTCATCACAGCTTTTCCGTGGTCTGGATATCGGTTGGGTAGATGTTTCTTCTGCTTCCGGACCGCCATTTCAGGAAAAGCATCTGGGCAGGGGAGTTGCTGTATCCGACTTCGACCATGACGGCGATGCCGATATTGCTGTATTGAATCAGAATGAAAATGTTAGTCTGTTGATGAATAAGTCGGCTCAGGGACACTGGTCGCAAGTCGCACTGATAGGTACGAAAAGCAATCGCGATGGTTTGGGCAGTTACTTCTCTGCCAATGGTACCGAGAGTCCGTTTGTCCGTTGTGTGTTTGGCGGAGGCAGCTATTGTTCTGCCAGTGACTACTCGATGATTCTTGGCTATGGTTCCGGAACACTATCCTCTGCTTCGGTTGCCTGGCCTTTAGGGCATTCAACAAGCATGGATGACTTGTCGACCGGGCATCGCTATGTGTTTCTCGAAGATGGACGGGTGTATGAACTATGCGATTGAAGAGGAGCGTGCGACAATCGGTTCTGATTGGGTGTGCCGCGATGGCCATGCTATTCTTTGGATGGCTGGTGGTGGTGCGGACACAACCATCATCCAATCGGTCTGTCATGTCGAAGGAATCAGAGCCAACGACCTCTGACTCTCTGAGTACTGACGCGTCGCCTTTAGCGAAGAAAAACGTCGAAGAACCCTGGCATGGTTTTGTTGGTACAGCAACCTGTCGCGAGTGTCACTCTGATATCTGCACGGCCTTTGCGGCTCATCCGATGGGAAGATCTGCGTCATTTGCCAACGAAGACCCTCCACAGACATTGGGTGACGCATCTGCATTTGATTTGCCGAGACTGCCCGGAGCGGACTCATACCTGAACTACTCGGTGGACATTTCGGATGGCGAAATGATTCACTGCGAGGCCGCGAAGTCGGTGCAGACAGAAGAGGAAATTTACGAGCATCGTCAGCCCGTTCAGATTGCAATTGGGTCCGGTAAGCGCGGCAAGTCGTATATCACTCACGAGAACGGTGTACTGTTGATGTCTCCGCTCACATGGTATTCGCAGGCAGGCAAATGGGATCTCTCCCCCGGGTACGAATTGCACAACCGGCACTTCCAGCGCAGAATCGTGGATGGCTGTGTGCAGTGCCACACTTCGACGCCGCAGTATATCAGTGATTCCTCAAATCTTTTCGAGGAGAATCCGTTTCGCGAACTGCCAATTGGGTGCGAACGATGCCATGGGCCGGGACAGGAACATGTTGCCTATCATCAAAGTTCGGGGGATTCACCGGAACGATCTGCGCAGGATCCTGTCTGCAGGCTCAACGACCTCAATGCAGCTCAGATGAACTCCGTTTGTTTCCAGTGCCATCTTATTGGTGAATCGCGAGTCCTGCGACCGGGCATGACTGACTTCGATTTTCGGCCGGGGATGAGCGTGAATGATGTGTGGGTCACGTTCCTTCGCAGCAATGCGGGCGTGGACAGTGAACAAAAGACCGAGGCTGTCAGTCACGTCGAACAAATGTTGCAGTCAAAGTGCTTCCAGGGCAGCGATGGAGAGTTCGGATGCACGTCATGCCATGACCCGCATCAACAGCCGCCTGAAGAATCGTCGAAGAAGTTCTACTCAGAAAAATGCATCTCCTGCCATTCAACTCCGCCCGAAGCGTGCGTGTCGGAGAATCAGCCGGTTGCAGACACAAACTGCATCGCATGTCACATGCCCGGCGTGAAGGCCAATGATGTCCCTCATACATCACAGACAGATCATCGAATTCTCCGGCAACCACTGCAGAAAAACACTCCGGTGAAGTCCGGTACCGGCGGGGGAAATTTCACTCTCGAAGTTTACAATGACGGAAAAACCGCTGTGCCGGAATCAGAACTGGATCGCGCGCGGGCGATCCAAATGGTGGCAACAGCAGAATCAACAGGCAAAGCCGTCTTCTCGGTTGAGGCAGTGCCAATGCTTGAAAAGTGGCTGAAATCATCCCCCGATGATTACCTTGCATTAGAGTCACTTGGCACCGCCTATCATTTCATCGGTGACGTGAATCGGGCCGAGGAATACTGGAAAAGAGGACTTCAACTTCGCCCCGGAGATGAAAGATTCCTGCGACGTCTGATGTTCCTCTACCACGAGGAAAATCGCCTTGACGCGGGAATCGAGATGGGGCTCAGAATTGTCGCGATTAACCCAAGGGATTACGAAGTTCACGGCCGCCTGGCGCATATGTTTGGCAATACCAACAATTTCTTACAGGGAATCCCTCACGCGACGCGGGCGATTCAGCTGAGTCCCTCAACTTCGGAACTATACGGATGGCTTGCCGAAGCCTACCGGCGGACTGGAGACGACAGTAAAGCAAATGAGTTTCAGTCGCTTTACCAGAAGCTCGCCAGGAAGCGATAGGGGGGCAAATGGGTTCGCAAAGTCATCACATCGTGGCACAGATAGGGCGTCTTCTGCTTTTTCATCCCGTCATTTCGTTTCTGGTGCTTCTTCAGTTCGGGTGCTCCGATGCCGAGAAGGCTGATTCAGTGACCCCGGCTCACGAAGAAGTGGAGGCCGAATCACATCGGGAAGACAGAACCAGCCACCATGTCGCGGCGGCAATGGATTGCGTGGAATCAGGACGCATCGAAGAAGCGATTGAGCATCTGCGACAAGTGCCGATGGAATCAGGTGAAATCGGACTGGAGGCAGCTCGCCGTAAGGCAGATTTACAGGAAGCAATCGGCAACATCAGCGGAGCAATCGAAACGCTGTCGGAATTGGGGCGAGAATTTCCGGATCAGTACGCCGCACGAAAAAAACTAGCGTTTTTGCTGGCGATGGTTGGTGAACGCGAATTGGCCAATCGAGAGCTTGAGCAGTTGGCACTTTTGACGGAATTATCCATCGAACAGACGGTTCTGCTCAGCGATTTTGATCGTCGCCATCCACGATTCACGCAAATGCTGGAAGAGGCGGAACGGAAGTCCCCACGTGACACGATGACGATGCAGGGACTGGCTGCCGAATCGCTGTTGAACGGACAATTCGATCTGGCGATCGCCAGGGCGCGGCTGGTTTTGAAAAGTCGGCCGGATTCAGCAATAGCCCAGTCCATCATCGGTGAATGCCTGCTCAAGACGCATCCCGAGAATATTTCGGAGTGGTACGCGGGTCTGAATTCAGAAACGCGGCGAGCGACATGTGTTCAATTCGTCCTGGCCTTGTGGAGCGATTCAACTGGCAGTACTGAACAGGCCGTTTCTTTGCTTGCGGACTGTGTCCGGCGAAATCCACGATCGTACAGGTATGTTTTTCAGCTGAGCGACATGGTGACGCGTACGGAAACCGGCAATAGTGAATGGCTTCGAACTTGGGCAGGCGATATCAACTCGATGCGTAATGATATTTCATCGTTTCTGAACAGCGGGTTAAAAGAGATTGATGCAATCCGAAGAGCCATCGAAATGATGGAGAAATATCAACGCACACCGGACGCACTTGCCTGGTTGCAGCAATTGTCCAGACTAGATCCCGATTCCACCTGGGCACCGGCAGCGATTGTCTCCCTCATGCGTAAGGCAGATGAACCGGCAATTACAGAGCGTTTGAATCCATGGATTCGTCGTTCAGAGTTTACCCCGCCAACAAGAGCATCAGAACGACAGGATGCCGTGGAAATCATACCGTTTCGGAATGACGCCATTCGATGCGGTATCCAGTTTGAATATCAAATTGGTCGGCCGTCAAACTCACCTGATGTGCGTATGTTTGAATCCACCGGAGGTGGAATTGCAGTCATCGATTTCGATTCGGATTCGTATCCGGATCTCTTTCTGACGCAGGGACAACAATGGCCCTCAGGTTCACTGGTGCCTGATGGTGATACCGCGCTGGCAGACTCTCTGTTTCGTAATGTACGAGGGCAGAGTTTTTCCGAAACGACTATAGTTTCGGGGCTAACGCCAGACATGCATTATGGACAGGGCTGCGCGGCGGGTGACATCAATGATGATGGATTCACGGATCTCTATGTTGCGAACATTGGAGTCAACCGCATTCTCATCAACAACGGCGACGGCACGTTTAGTGCATCTGAAATTGCGGATTCATGGACGTCCAGTTGCATCATTGCTGATATCGATGGGGACGGCTATTCCGACTTATTCGACGTCAACTATCTGGGAGGGGAATTAGCACTCCGCCAGTCGTGCCGGCAGCACGGCTGTTCGACTTCACCATTCGATGGTGCTCCGGATGCCGTGCACTGGGGAAACGGGGATTTGACTTTTCGAAGCGTGTTACGGAACGACGAGGGGACAATCGGTCCGGGCCTCGGCTGCATCGCGTTTCTGGATTCCGCAAAAACCAGTTCGGCGGACACCGATACTGCTCAAATTCGTCCGCTCACGTTGTTCATAGGAAATGACGGCCGGGCTGATTTTCTCCTCAATATCAACGGGGCGAAGACCGCGGGAATGCCATCTATGGATGAGCAGGCATTCTTTCGCGGTCTGGCTGTGAATTCGGATGGCAAGCCAACATCATCCATGGGCATTGCAGCAGGCGACATCAACGAGGATAGCCGACTGGATTTCTTTGTTACCAATTACAGCGCAGAATCCAATTCGATGTATCTTCAGAGCGAACAGGGGTTCTTCAGCGATGAGATTCAAAGCACATCGCTGCGAGCGCCCGGAATCCCCCATATTGGCTGGGGGACGCAGCTTTGTGACTTTGACAACGATACAGACTTGGATGTCATGGTCGCCAACGGGCACGTAGCTGATTTTGGCGATACAAACACCGAATACCGAATGCCGATGCAACTATTCGTGCACCGCGGACCAATGGATTTCGTACAACAGCCTGCTGCGGATTGTGGCCATTACTTCGAAGCGTTACACCTCGCCCGCGCCAACGCATTGCTGGACTGGAACCGCGACGGCGCCATGGATGTCGCGCAAACGACCATTGGGGAACCGTTTGCGCTGCTGACAAATCTTGTCAATTCCTCCAACGATTACGTACGGCTCAAATGCATCAGTACTCGCGGTGCGAGAGATGGAATCGGGACGACGGTACGACTGACAAAAGGCAGCGATCAGTTCTGGCTTCATTCCGTGTCCGGCGGTTATCAGAACAGTAATGAATCGTGGTTCCATTACGGCCTTGGTGATTCAGGAAATGGAAGGTTTCAAACTCGTATTCAGTGGAGAAACAGCCCCGGTGTGAACTTTGAAAGCCTGCCGGTTTCTGAGTCCGTGGTTGTCATCGAAGGACGCATGACGCCCTATACGCTGCCACATTGAACTTCCGTGAGTCGTGTTCCTTCGTCGATTTCTGCATGAAACGGGGTCCAAAAACCCGTTCGGACTCATGCGACTGGTGCTGCCACGGACTTCGGCGTGAACAGCGAACTATCCGGGCATTGACGCCCGGAAGCCGAGTCAGCAATGTGTGAAGCACGTCGAGCCGGGTTGGGCATTTTCAGTATCATTTTATCAGGTGACGGCAGAATTCTGGAAAAAGTCTGGTCCGAATTTCCGCCCTGTTGCGTTCATGTGAATCGTGGTTTCCAGTGCCCTGCGGAGGTGTGTGGCGATTCGCAAACTGCTAAACTCATCCACAGTGGTCGGGTGAACGATTGCTTTACCAGTGCGCGGGCCACGCAAATGAATCGCAAAGGCAAACTCCCGCCCCGGGGTACGGGACAGCGGGAATAAAGAACGCAATCTCGATCTACAGGAGCACGATACATGTCAGGTGGACGTCCAACCGCAGCTTTTTACCTCGCGGTCCTAGCAGTCATAGGAGGGCTGATTTACTTCGCCATGAAGCAGGCGGATGGTCCCGCAGGAAACAACAACGCTCCAGTCGCCGGGGACAATGAAGCAACGATTGATCCCACAAAGCTGAACACGGGAACCAGCACATCTGGCGAAGCCGTGGCAGAAGGCTCATCAGACGACATCGTGACGACGGTCAAGGAGTATTCCTTTGTTCCAGCGACTCGACTGCCACCGGTATCCGGCACTGCCGGATACAAACCACTCGAGAACAACACCGTTCGATTTGCATTGAATGTCTGGGCGGGATGGGCTCCGATTATTCATGCCAACGAAGGTTTCCAGCCCAACAAGGTCTGGAAGACCGCCGACGGAAAAGAGTTTCGGGTACATCTGGTGCTCGTCGACAATCCGATTGAAATGCGGGATGGTTACGCAGCGGGCAACTACCATATTGGCTGGGGTACGGTTGATATGTTGCCCCTGTTTATGGAAGGGTTTGTGGACGATTCGGGCAATCCCCGTGACAGTCGAGTGATGCCACGCATCTACCAGCAGATCGACTGGTCGAATGGAGGGGACGGCATTGTCGTTCGTGACACCATCAAGACTGTTGCGGACCTGCGGGGCAAGAAGATCGTTCTTGCGCAGAATTCTCCTTCGCAGTACTTCGCACTCAGCATGCTTGTGGCCGGTGGACTTCAGCCTGGCGAAGTTCAGTTCTCCTACACAAACGATGCGTTTGAAGCGGCGGCAGCATTCAATGCCAACAAGGATATCGCAGCGTGCGTGAGTTGGGCTCCCGACATTTATACGTTGTCAGAGCAGCCCGGGAACCGCATGCTGGTGGATACAGCAACGGCAAACAAACTTATCGCTGATATCTGGTACGCTCGTGCAGATTTTGCGAAAGATCACCCCGACCTGATTGAAGGCATCGTGCGAGGGATCTTTGATTCTGTAGACACGCTGAAGTCGCAGGAAGAAAAGCAGAAAGTTGCGCAATGGATGGCGGAAGGATACGCAATCCCCGCCAGTGACTGTCTCGGTATGCTTGGCGATGCTCACTGGACGAACTTCGCGGAGAATCGACAGTTCTTCATGAATCAGAACAATCCGTCGCGATTCGAATCAGTCTGGAATCAGGCGTATTACATCTACCGAAGCATCCGCTCGATCAGCAGACCTGCGGTTTCGTTCGATAAAGTAGTGGACTTCAGCATTCTGCAGAAGTTGCAGGGCGAGGCCAAATATGCATCGCAGAAGGATGAGTACCAGGTACAGTTCGTTCCGAAAACGACCAATGAAATCATGGCCGAATCAGACGAAGTACTGACAAACACAGTGATCATCCATTTTGCTCCGAACGATCACGATCTTTTCCACAAGGTGACTCGTAAGAATTCAGAAGGCAAGGACGTGGAGGAAATGTACGATCCCAACGTCGACTTTATTCTTGAAGAGATCTCCCGGCTGGTGGGCAGTTTTGGTGCAGCACGAGTGGTCATAGAAGGCCACACGGATGCGTCGATGAAATCGATGTTGCCGGATGACGTGCTGGTCAAAGAGTTGTCGGCTAATCGAGCCAATGCTGTTAAGGAAGCACTCGTGCAGAAGTTCCAGCTGGACCCGAATCAGTTCAACTCTGCCGGTATTGGCTGGGCTCGTCCCGCAGATCCCAAAGACCCGAATAACCATGCCAAGAACCGACGCGTGGAAATTCGAGTATTCTCTGCCGAGAAAGAATAGGGAACCCGTACGCGATCGCTCAGCGAACGCGTTGGAATTCGATATGATGCGGAGCCCGGCAACTCAAAGTAGCCGGGCTCAAATCATTTATTGACGAGCTCAAAAGGTAGCCAAGTGTCGCACGATATCTACGAAAACCCTCTGATTACTCGATACGCATCTCGTGAAATGGCTGGCATCTGGTCAGCTCAGAGTAAGCACTCAACGTGGCGGCGACTGTGGATCGCGCTGGCGGAAGCAGAACAACAGCTGGGCCTGCAAATTAGTGATCTGCAGCTGGAAGAAATGAAAGCGAACATCGACAACATCGATTTTGCAGAAGCTGCCCGATACGAGAAAGAACTTCGCCACGATGTGATGGCCCATGTTCATGCCTGGGGAGATCAGGTCCCGAACGCCCGGCCAATCATCCACCTCGGCGCTACCAGTTGCTATGTCACAGACAACTCAGAACTGATTCAACTGCGTGACGGACTGTATCTGCTCAGACGTCGGCTGGTACAAGTCATCGATCAACTTGCAAAGTTCGCCGTACAGTATCGTGACCTGCCGTGTCTGGGCTTTACGCATATGCAACCGGCCCAGCCAACGACCGTTGGAAAACGGGCGGCTCTCTGGTGCTGGGATCTGGTTCAGGACCTGGAAGAACTGAACTTTCGAATCGATTCACTGCGTTTCCGCGGGGTCAAAGGAACCACGGGAACCCAGGCCACATTTTTAAGCCTGTTCGACGGAGACCATGCGAAAGTTCAGAAACTGGACCAGC
Source organism: Planctomycetaceae bacterium (assembly GCA_041398825.1). Lineage (NCBI taxonomy): Bacteria > Pseudomonadati > Planctomycetota > Planctomycetia > Planctomycetales > Planctomycetaceae > Planctomycetaceae bacterium. The sequence goes on from JAWKTX010000004.1 coordinate 82,978, forward strand.
TGGTCACTGAGAAAATGGGGTTCTCCCATAGCCATCCGGTAACTGGGCAGACCTATTCACGAAAAGTCGATTCTCAGATCATGGCGACGCTGAACGGCATTGGTCAGTCGTGCCACAAGGCCGGAACGGATATCCGATTGCTTCAGCACCGAAAAGAAGTGGAAGAACCGTTCGGTTCAAAACAAATCGGTTCGTCAGCAATGGCCTACAAACGGAATCCCATGAGAAGCGAACGGATGTGTGCGCTGGCGAGGTTTGCGATGAGCCTTCAGGCTGGTGCAGACGCCACGATGGCCACGCAGTGGATGGAACGTACGCTGGACGACAGCGCTGTCCGTCGACTGACCCTGCCCCAGAGTTTTCTGGCCATCGACGCCTGCCTGCTCATTTACCGAAACATCACTGACGGACTAGTTGTCTACCCCAAGACCATCGAACGTCATCTGAACGAAGAGCTGCCCTTTATGGCAACGGAAGAGATTCTGATGGCCGGTGTTCGCGCTGGTGGCGATCGTCAGGAATTGCACGAACAGATCCGAATTCACAGTCAGGAAGCAGCGGACCAGGTCAAGCGAGAAGGAAAGCCAAACGATCTGATCAGCAGGCTGAAACAGGACAAATCGTTTTCCGCGGTTGACCTCGAAGGAACACTGGATGCCAGGCTCTACATTGGGCGGGCCCCGATGCAGGTGGATCAGTTTATTGCAGAACATGTCGAACCTGTGCGAAGTCGCTTTGCCGCTGATCTTTCCGAAGCTTCAGAAGACTTGCGTGTCTGATTTGCTCGTTTTTCCTTCCGGAAGAAGATTCCTTTTGCAACATGGCTTCTTCCGGAACAGCACGCGCATGAAGCGCATACGATGCACAGTCCGCGAGACCAGCCACCCACATTGATGATGAACGTTCCATAGAGCGGAGCGTCAATCGATCCGGGCCTGCCCGGAATTTCAGCCGGAACTTTTTGATCCATTGTCACCTGCTGATCGTTTCCTGAACACGTACGGCGTTTGTGCAGGCAGTCGCTCAGGAGCTTGACCATGATCAGGGTGACGGATGTCTTTCATCATTTCGGGCTACAGCCTGTTTTGAGAGAAGTGTGTTTTGAGGTTGAGTCCGGACAGACGCTGGCCATTATTGGCCCAAACGGAATGGGGAAAACGACGCTGCTGAATATCCTTGCCGGTATGATTTCTCCGGCAGGTGGCGTTGTCGAAATTAATGGGCTCCGCCGTCGTTCGACGGTGGACCATGAACTGGCGATCCGGCAGCAGACATTTTTTCTGCCAGCTGATTTCTGGCTGCCATCCGGAGTTACCGGGCGCCAGTTTGTGCTGGCCGTCGGCGATACCTGGGGCGTGCCTGAGCGCGCATTGCTGGAACATACCGAGCAACTTCTGGACTTGTTCCACCTCACGCGCGTTGCAGATTCGAGTGCCCGGGGTTATTCGAGCGGACAGCAGAAGAAACTCGGACTTTGCGCGGCCCTTGTGACAGAGTCGCCTGTTTTGCTGCTCGACGAACCGTTCTCAGGCGGACTTGATCCGGCGGGTCTGACCGCCATTAAGCAGATCCTGAAGCAACTGACGCAAAGCAGCCACCGAACAGTTGTTCTGACAAGTCCGGTTCCGGAACTGGTTCAGGAAGTGGCAGACGAAGTCCTGGTTCTCGATGACGGCAGGGTTCTGATGCACGGATCCGTCGAGCAGGTCATTCGTGAGACGGATGCCGCGAGCCTCGACGAAGCTCTCCGAAGGCTGATCTTTCCTGACACTGCAGAGGCTTTGACCAGGTACCTCAACAGACAGGTGGCAGAATGAGTCGCTGGCATCAACTCTCAAATCTTCCCGTTCGAGTTCTCGGTCTGGCTGGCATCCTGACAGTGGCTGTCGATGGATTCGTCCTATTTGTCTGGGTGTTGTGGGGCCAATGGATGCAGGAAGCAGACTCTCTGCAAATCCTGTTGCCCCCGCTCACAGTTTCCATTGCAATCGTCTGTGCGTGCGGGGGATTGCTGGCAATGGTGCGAATTCGACGACATCCTCTGATCAACCGTGAATACGGAAAATGGCTGACCATTACGCCCTGGCATTCTGGCAAACGTTTACCGTTCGGTCCGGCGACTCCTGTTTGGCGTGACTTGATTCTGTTGATGGCACTGGGGTTGTTCGCGGCTTTGAAAGTCGTCGTCGTCTGCCGGCTTACCAGTGCAAGCACGACTGCGATAACTCCTGCCATTTCGAATCCAGAATTCGGATCCGCGAATCCGTTCTCCGCTTCTCAGGAGGGCCTCGCTTGTGCGATTGCAGCTGTTTTTCCCGGCGTGGTATTTTTGGCGACCTGGATGGTTGCAACAGGCCTTGTCGTCGTTCGCGAACATCCGATTTTCGGTGCAGGACTTTTGACGTCGGCTGGTCTTATCGTACATATGATCCAGTCCCGGAACCTACTGATCGCTGCGTTGGCAGGATCCGGGACACTGGCCGTTGCATTTGTGACGATATGGAAGCTCAGCAACCGGATGGTGGACAGAATCCCGAAGCAATCGCTGGATCTGGGCACTGCCCCGGGTTTTCAGGCCAGGGTCGCGCCCGTCTTTCATGTGTTGTCGCCGGATCGTTATCAATCGGTCTACGCCTGCTGGCTGGTTAGCCGACGAAGGACCTGGATTCATTCCTTGCTGATTCTGATGATTTGGCTGACTGTGTTTCCGTGGAATTCATCAATCTACGGTCTCCTGATCATCGCAATCATGGTGACGATGCTCTCAATGCTCCATGGCGTCGCGCTGGCAGATCGTTGCCAAACAAATCTCAGCCTTCCGGCTCGGTGGTCATTAAGGCGATGGATTGTTCCGGCATACGATCGTATCTGGCTGGGGCCGTGCATGATGATCTTGTCATCCGCCAGCATACTAAGCCTGGTTGCCCTGAGGCTAATCAATCCGGCTTGGGGTTGTCCGGTTGCGATACTGCTTCCGATGAGCATCGCTGTTCATTGGCCGCGGGATTATCAAACGTGGTCGCTCACCAGCCCGGTCTCGTATTTGATTTCTCATCGTCGCAGCTAGTGGTGGGTTTTGCCCACTCATTCGCACAACCTGCTGCTAATTGTCCATTGAAAACCGGGACATCGACGGTGTTAACAGAGCTCAAGTTTCAGATTGGAGATCTGTATTTCGAATTCGACGTTTTGCGTGTACGGGGGCCCGCTCAGCTCGGGATCAGCAAACGACGGCCCTTTTTCACCTCACCGTCGCACGATGCCCCTGACCGCAAACAACCTCCGATGATGGAGCGGCGGGCGTCAGAGTTTGCACGAATCAGACTCGATTCCGAACCCGTTCATTCCGGACATTTCTGCGGCGTTGCTTGACGCGACCGTCTGAGGATTCAACAGTTCTCACACAAAGTGCCGGGCACAATTTGCATTGACAGAAGCTTCGGCAGCAAATCGAAGGAATGCAACGGTCAAATTCGAGCACAGGTTCAGGAACTGAAACGATGTCTGCGGGTAAGAGAATCCAGGAATTGCGAGAAGCTCTCGAGCGTCACAACCGCCTGTACTACGTGGAGGCTCGTCCTGAGGTGACGGATCGTGAGTACGATGCATTAATGGCCGAATTAATGCGTCTGGAAGACGAGCACCCGGAGTTTGAGTCGCCGAACAGCCCCAGCCGTAAGGTGGGAGGCGAACCGATTGACGGATTCACTCAGATCACCCATCGTGTTCCGATGCTGTCGATCGAAAATGCATTCGAGGAGCAGGAAATCACGGACTGGGATGCTGGCCTGAGAAAATCACTCGGACGGGATGACCTCGACTATTCCGTGGAATACAAGATTGACGGAGTCGCTATTTCGCTCACGTGGGAGAATGGTGAATTCATCCGCGCGGCCACCCGTGGCAATGGAGCCGTTGGTGATGATGTGACATCGAATGCGCGAATCATCGCGGGAATTCCTTTGCGGCTGACTTCCAGGCACCCTCCCGCGACCCTGGAAGTGCGTGGCGAAGTCATCATTCTGAATGACGATTTCGCAGCATTTCAGGCGGAACAGGTTCGCAATGGAGAAGAGCCATTTAAGAACCCTCGCAACGCTGCTGCCGGGGCGCTCAAACTTCTGGATCCGAAGACCGCGAGAGCCAGAAAACTCCGATTTCTGGCGCATGGTGTTGGACATGTCGAAGGGGTCACGTGGGCTTCCTACGACATGTTTCTGAATTCGATCCGACAGTTCGGGATTCCAACGACGCCCAATGTTTCCCGGGCGGTTGGATACGACGAACTGATGCGAGTTCTTGGAGAGATGATTGAGCAGGTTCCGGAATTGCCATTTGAAGTTGATGGGTTGGTCATCAAGTTAAACAGTCTTTCCGAACGTGACTCGCTGGGCGCCACTTCCAAGAGTCCTCGATGGGTACGTGCCTACAAGTGGGAACGATACGAAGCTGAAACTCGCGTCAACGCAATCACCATTCAGGTTGGCAAGACCGGTGCGCTGACGCCTGTGGCTGAACTGGAGCCGGTGGAAATTGCAGGGACCACAGTTTCCAGGGCCAGTATGCACAATCGTGACGAACTCGACCGACTTGGAGTGCGGATCGGCGATACCGTTGCGGTTGAAAAAGCAGGAAAGATCATCCCGCATATCCTCCGCGTCAATGAAGGAGCTCGTACAGGAAACGAGAAGCCATACCGGTTTCCAACGGAATGCCCGGAATGCGGAACCGGCGTCCTGCAGGATGACGGTGGCGTGTACGTCCGATGTCCAAATCCGGGTTGTCCGGCTCAGCTCAGGGAATCGCTGATATTCTTCGCATCACGGCCAGCCATGAACATCGACGGTCTGGGAGAGAAACTCATTGAACAGCTGATGCACGAAGGCCTCGTTGATGGTGTTCCTTCACTTTATCGCCTGAAGGAACGAGAAAAGGAACTCCTGAAACTTGATCGTCTGGGCAGGAAATCGATCGACAAGTTACTGGCCGGGATTGAAGCTTCGAAACAGCAGCCGCTGTGGCGACTCTTGACGGGGATGAATATTCGACACGTCGGACAGACGAACGCACGCACGCTGGAACGAGCGTTCGGTACGATCGATTCCATCGCCGGGCAGACAGAAGAGAGCCTGTCTTCTGTCGATGAAATTGGTCCGGTGATCGCGGCCTCCGTTGCAGGCTTCTTTAACTCGGACTACGGGAAGGATCTTGTCGAGCAACTGAAACAACTGGGCCTGAATACCGGAACGGAGATTGTTTCCGCTCGTGGTACTGATAGTACTAGTGATAAGCTTGCCGGAATGACTGTCGTCGTCACCGGTACCATGGTACGAATGAAACGTGATGAAATGGAACAACTGATTCGTGACCACGGTGGCAAAGCATCCGGAAGCGTTTCGAAGAAAACATCGTATGTCGTGGCAGGTGAGGCGGCTGGAAGTAAACTGACAAAAGCTCAGGAACTTGGTGTCAGGGTCCTTACGGAAGACGAATTTCTGGCATTGGTTGAGAGTTGAAGTCAGATTGTGTGCAATGCCGGTATGGGAGCGATCCTGATCGCAGATCTGCAACGGTGAATTATTCGAAATTGCATCTTTGTTTACGACAGAGATCCAGGGCATCGTCATCATGAATGTGGCGAAACCTCAACAGAGAAATACAGTGCCTCACGCGACTCTTCTCGTCATTAATGGCTCGAACCGCGGCAACCGTTATGAAGTTGTCAGTGGAAGTGACTGCATCATTGGACGCAGCGTCGGAAGCACAATCCGACTGGATGACAGCGAAGTATCGCGCCAGCACGCACGCATCTCCTTCGATGGCACCGACTATCGCATTGTGGACCTGAATAGTGCAAACGGAACTCAGCTGAATGGTCAGTCGATCGACGAATCTGCTCTTCGAAACGGCGACAGTATTCGAATGGGAGCCACTCTGCTGACATTTCAGACGGCAACCAGCAGTTACGCGCGTGTCGCCACCGGCGACCACATTCATTTCATCGATGATACACCGTCGGCTCAGCATTCGGCTATCGTCCAGAAAGTTCGTGCAGATCAGTCATCAATTGTTGGGATCAGTGCGAACCAGTTTGGAATGGATCTTCTGTACAAGGTGGCGGAAGAATTGGTGACCCCCGCTCATACGCTGGAAACGCTGTTGCAGCGTATTCTGGAATTGACGATGCAGTCATTCGGTGCAGACCGAGGGTGTGTCCTGCTTCGCGATCCCATTGGTTCGGAACTGACCGCGATCGCTTTTTTCAATCGGAACAGCGCCGGCGATCCCCGTACCGCGAGAATGCCGGTGTCACGGTCGATCACCGAATATGTACTGCGTTCGGGGCAGGCCGTCCGTACCTCGGACGCTTTGCTCGATGATCGTTTCGGTGGTGGGCACAGTATTGTCTCGTCGGGAATCAGCGAAGCCATCTGTGCACCGATGAGAGGCCGTTCAGAGCTGTTGGGCGTTTTTTATATCGATACGACCACATCCCGCGATATGACGTCCGCCACGGCACGGCAACGTCTGACGGACGATCATTTGCGAGCCATGCTCACGGTCGCTCGTCAGGCCGCACTTGCAATAGAATCACGGCAGTTTCAGGATGCACTGCTGAAAGCAGAACGATTTGCCGCGATGGGACAGACCATCACGGTGCTCAGCCATCACATCAAGAATATTCTTCAGGGAGTGCGTGGTGGCAGCTACCTGATTCAAATGGGGCTCGACCAGGAAAAGGATGATCTCATTCGCCAGGGTTGGGGAATTGTCGAACGCAACCAGACTCGAATCTACGATCTGGTCATGGATATGTTGTCCTTCAGCAAGGACCGAGTCCCTTCGCTGAAAGCATCTGATCTGAATCGCGTGATGACAGAAGTGGCTGAGCTGGCGAAGTCACGAGCCGAAGAATGTGACGTGAGTTTTGAATTTCGTCCGGCTCCGGACCTGCCAACAACGATGTTCGATCCGGAAGGCATCCATCGGGCGGTACTGAACATTGTTTCCAACGCAATTGACGCGGTGGATGGCATGGAACGCGGCGCGGTTGTCATGCAGACCGGCTACGATCGTCAGGCTGATATGATGATTGTGGCGGTCAGCGACAACGGTCCGGGAATTCCGGAGGAGCAGCGAGCTGCGGTGTTTAATGTTTTCGAATCGTCCAAGGGCTCACGTGGCACAGGTATAGGATTGCCTGTCAGTCGAAAGATTCTTCGTGAACATGGGGGACGCATCCGGATTGAAGGCGGACCGGGAGAAGGGACGCGATTTGTGCTCAGCTGGCCGCGTGGAAATCCCGTCACAATCGACCTGACCCAGTCAGGTTTATCGGTGCAGTCGGACGAAAGCTCCGTCATTCGCCAGTAGGAAAACAATCACATCAGGGACCAATCCTTCCCAACATCCGGGAAATGGCAATTGGAAAGAAGTCTTTTCGCGTACTATACTTGCGTAGTGTGTTTACCCGCCGAATCTCCCCACCCACGGAACACTCTGTTCCAGCATCATCGTTCGCAAGTTGAACAAATCTCGCATGCCACCATCGTTTCAGTGTCCAAACTGCGGATTTTCATTCCGTGCCGAAGAACGTTTTCTCGGTGCCGTCGTCTCGTGTCCGGCGCCTGGGTGCGGGAAGCGTATGCGTTTAGGTAAGGCCCGCACGGCCAGTGCCGACACGAAAGCCGGTGCTTCGCCATCGAGAGTCAGAAGGCTGCCCTCAGGAGTGGCTATCCGATCATCTGTGAAATCCCATTCCACCGAAGAGTTCGACGGACGTGCTTCTGCGAATCGCCCACAGCGAGTGGTGCGCGAGGGTGTTCCGAAGTCGCGACCCTCAGGCTCAGGACAAGGGTCGAAATCGTCGGGATGGAAGCCTGCTGTTTTCAGTTGTCTTGCGACATTGTTTGTTGGTGCATTTGCCGGATGGTCCTACTTGTCAGCAGACGCCAACTCTTCCTCCAAAGCAGCGTCCAGCAACACGGGAAGAAACATCAGTGTTACGGCCGGAAACTCACCGTCACATCGGAATACCCTTCCCGGTTCGATCGATGATGCAATTCTGACTGTCGCTGCCAGTCCCGCGAACAGCAACTCATCGTCATCTGTTCCGTCGCCGCAGGAGATCGCGAAAGAAAATCAGCGCCGCGCATGGGTCTCAGACACGGCCGTGCCGTTCCTGAACAAATACTGCGTCGATTGTCATGGCCCCGATGAACAAAGCGCGGGGATCACGCTGGACGGACTGCAGTCTCCGGACCAGTTCCTGACGGAACGGAAGAACTGGGAACGCGTCTATCGGATGGTGAATGCTGGTGCGATGCCTCCATCCGGCCACGATCCGTTTCCAACAACTGACGAACTCAGTTCGATGGCCGAGGGACTTTATGACGAACTCTACAACTTCGACTGCGAGCTTGAGTATCATGCCGGTCGGCCGACCGTTCAGCGGCTCAACCGAGCGGAATACAACAATACAATCCGCGATTTGTTTGGAATCGACATTAAGCCGGCCGCTGAGTTTCCTCAGGATGATGTCGGCGAAGGATTCGATAACATCGGCGACGTGCTGAGCCTTCCGCCACTGCTGATGGAAAAGTACCTGGACGCAGCAGAGAAAGTTTCCGAGGCTGTTATCGATCTTCGGGATTTTTCGAAACCTCAGGTCCGTAAATTCAGAGGCCCGGAACTTACCTCGTCCCTGGGAACAAAAGCCGACGGCCGAGGCTTTGTTATGCTGCAGACCAATGGCAGCGTCTCCACTCAATTTGAAGCTCCTGCCGACGGTCGATATCGAATTCGAGTCGAATGTACAGCGCATCAGGCGGGACCGGACAAGCCGAGGATGGCAGTGCGCAGTGACGAGCACACCCTGTTCGAATTTGATATCGCCGAGGGCCGCCGACCGGAATGGAATGAGCAAACCGTTGATCTGAAGAAAGGCCTGCAAACGATTTCGGCCGCCTTCCTGAATGACTTCTTCGATGCAAATGCCGAAGACGGTCGAAAAGATCGCAATGCGATGGTTCGAACAATCGAGATCGTCGGTCCGGAAGGTGGAATGGAACCGGAATGGCATGATGTGCATCGCAGGTTTGTCACGATCCGCCCGAGCGAAACGGTCAGTGTTCAGGAGGCTGCCTCTCAGGTGCTGACGCCAATTCTTCGGAAAGCATTCCGTCGACGCATCACGGAAGATGAAGTGGCCAGATTTGCTTCGCTGACAGATCGGTATGTCAATGAAATGGGAGAGTCGTACGACTACGGACTGTCAATTGCGTTGCAGGCAATTCTGGTGTCGCCCGATTTCCTGTTCCGCATCGAACCCGATCCGGCAGAGGGGCAATCCGAACGTTCTCTGACGGCCTTCGAAGTCGCATCACGGCTCTCGTACTTTCTTTGGAGCAGCATGCCCGATGATGAATTACTGACGCTCGCCGAAAACGAGCGATTGCTGGACCATGATATCCTTCGCCAGCAAATTGCTCGCATGCTGAAGAACGAAAAGGCCTCATCGCTCAGTGCGAATTTCGCATCGCAGTGGCTGAACCTCCGAAACCTCAAGGACGTTCGTCCGAACCCGGATGTCTTCCCTGAATTTGATGACGCATTGCGATCCGCAATGGCTTCAGAGACGGAGGCATTGTTTCGGGCTGTCGTCAATGAGAATCGTTCAGTAGATGACTTTCTGATGGCGGACTTTACATTCGTCAACGAGCGTCTGGCGAAACATTACGGCATATCGGGCGTGAGCGGTGATGGCTTTGTTCGAGTCTCTCTGGACGGGACAAATCGGGCAGGTGTCCTGACTCATGCCAGCATTTTGACACTGACGTCCAATCCGGCTCGCACAAGCCCCGTGAAACGTGGAAAATGGATCATGGAGAATATTCTTGGAGAAGCCCCACCGCCACCTCCACCGGCGGTGCCGGAACTGGAAGCGACGGCGAAAGCTTCACCGGGGCTAAGCCTCCGGGAACAACTGGCACTTCACAGAGCGGATCCAGGTTGTGCCTCCTGTCACAAGACGATGGATCCCCTGGGACTTGGACTCGAAAACTTTGACGCGGTGGGACGGTGGCGTGAAACCGACGGCGATAAAGCCGTGGATGCCTCCGGAGAACTCCCGTCCGGCGAAAAATTTCAGGGGTCTCTGGAATTAATGGGGATCCTGAATGCCCGAAAGCAACAGTTTCACCGGGCCCTGACGGAGCGTATGATGGTATACGCTCTGGGACGTGGTCTGGAGTATTACGATAAATGTGTTGTTGACGAGACTGTAAAAACCATGAATCAGCACGGCAATCGTTTCTCTTCGTTGATCGAAGGGATCGTTCTGTCCGATTCATTTCTAAAGAGAAGCCGGACACGCGACAAAGCGATTGCTTCCAATTGACTCTCCCGCCTGCAGAAACCTCCCACCACAAGGCTTGCCAAATGACCTCTCGATTTTCATTGAACCGTCGGTCGGTGCTCCGCGGAATTGGAACCGGCCTGTCTCTACCCCTGCTCGACATCATGCAGCCGGCGGCGCGTGCATCACTAGCCGGTGGAGCTGCTGCGGGGGCCAATGCAGCCAATGTGCGAATGGCATGCTTGTTCTTTGCCAACGGGGCAATCATGCCCGAATGGAAGCCGACGGGTGAAGGTCGGGACTTTCAGTTTTCAAAGTCGCTCGAACCACTGGAAGCATTCCGGGACGATTTAAATATCCTGGGTGGTCTGGCCCAACACCATGCTCGCGCAAACGGTGATGGTGCCGGCGACCACGCTCGAAACGCCAGTGCATTCCTGACAGGCGCTCAGCCCCGTAAGACGTCCGGCGCGGATATCAGCGTCGGAATCTCAATCGACCAGGCCGTCGCTGCGCAAGTCGGCAGTCAAACACGGTTGCCATCAATCGAACTCGGTATTGACCGCGGCCGAAATGCGGGAAGCTGCGACTCCGGTTACAGTTGTGCCTATTCAAGCAACATTTCGTGGAAGTCTGCCAGCACGCCTTGTTCCAAGGAAGTCAATCCGCGGGCAGCTTTCGAACGATTATTCGGAAGCCCGGAAACTGCGGCAGACATGGAACGGCGCATTCGCAATCGCAAAAGCATCCTCGACTTCGTTGCTGACGACGCCCGACGACTGAACCGCAATCTGGGCAGTTCGGATCGACAGAAACTGGATGAATACTTCACAAGCGTTCGCGAAATCGAAGAGCGCGTCGCGCGGGCGGCTTCCGGCCCGAAAGAGATCCCGGAACTTGCCTTACCAGAAGGCGTGCCTGCAGAACTGCCGGAACACATGCGATTGATGTTCGATATTATTGTGCTGGCGTTTCAGACGAATTGCACACGCGTTGCAACTCTGATGATTGCGGACGCTGGCAGTAACAGAACGTATCCGGAGATCGGCGTTAAGAATGGTCATCACGAACTGTCTCATCATCGCAATGATGAAGAGATGATGAAGCAGATTGCCAAAATCGACCGCTACCTGGTCGAACAATTCGCCTACTTCCTGCAGCGGATGAAATCCGTCCGGGAAGGCGATCGGACACTGCTGGACAACAGCATGATCCTTTACGGGAGTGCCATAGCGGACGGCAATCGACACAACCACCACGATTTGCCAATCATCCTGGCTGGCAAGGGTGGCGGCTCGATCGAAACTGGTCGTCACATAGTGATGAAGGAAGAAACTCCGCTGAACAATCTGTTTCTCGGAATGTCCCAGCGAATGGGTGTTTCGATCGACCGTTTGGGAGACAGCACCGGCATCCTGGAGCTTTAGTCTGTCAGGGGAATCCGCAGTTGATCAGAGCGGCAGAACGGGCGTCAGATGATTTTGACTGAATCGTATCAGACGCCCGACGCTTTTTCGGAGATCGAGCGAGAGGTCGTGCCCCTTTCAGCAACGCCCCACATTGCTGGTAGCGGTGGTGGACACTACGGACCGACGCTGCCAGCACCGTCCATGCTTCCAGCTGCAATAATGCGACTTCAGGCGACGCTCTGATCTTCGTGTACGCCGAATTCGCCATCGTAGTGGCAGTCCAGCACGATCTGTTCACCGCAGCGACAGCGGATGTTAATCTCGATGATATCTCCGGTTTCAGGATCCGTTTCGACTGAGACTTCGGGAACTTCGTTTCCGCAACGAATCCTGTCGGCGAGGGGAGACGACCCGTCCGCTGAATCGAACATTGTTGCCGGAAAGAACTGAGCTGACGGAGCGAGCGTTCATTGGAATCATCCCTGATCAAGAATTCAGAGCCAGGATTGTCAACACAAAGTTCTTACACGGGCGTGTCAGGAAACGTCGCTCATCATTCGAATGATTGAGGTCCGTAGTCGCAATTCGGCTTCGGCCAGCAGGCGCGAAACTCGAGATTCTGAAAGCTCAAGAACCTCACCAATTTCCTTCATCCGCATGTCTTCGTAGTGGTACATGGCCACAGCATTTCGCATGTTATCAGGGAGCTGAGAAATCGCTTCAATAAGAATTTCTCGCTGTTCCATCTGAAATGATGCAGCTTCACCATCCAGGATTCGATCGTCCGGATTCGGGATCTCGCAGAGTTCGTCTGTCCAGTTTTCGGGCCTTGTTAGACGAATAGCAGCCAGGCACTCTTCCACGTGATCGATGGACAGCCCGGTCGCTGCAGAGATTTTTTCAGATGTCAGAGGGAGTTCAATGTCGGCCGACTTCTCGCGGATCAACGCCCACGTCTGCAGCATTTTCTGAGGAAGTGGGCAGTTGCGACGCAGCTCATCAACAATCGCACCTTTGATGCGACGATACGCGAACGTTGTGAAGGCTACACCGCGTGTCGGATCAAATTGACCAGCTGCTTCCACGAGGCCAAGGATACCCGCAGACTCCAGATTTTCGCTGTCCACATGTTCCGGCAACGAGCCCAGCATGCGACCGAGGATGTGGCGCACGAAGGAGAGATGCTCCAGGATCAGCTGGTCTCTCAGGTCTGCTCTGCACACCTTGTGGTATGCACGGACTGCGGATTGAATTCCTGCGCTCATCAGTTCCCGCCATACTTTCGCTGATGCAAACGATGCTGGTTAGTCATCTGAGTCCTGCCCCGGATCGGAGGTCACCACGATCCAAACCAAAGCCCTTACAAAGAATGCTGTCAGTAATCCCGTCGCTGTTGAGCGGATAACGATCTCTGCCGGAGCCATTTGCCGAAACAGGCCGAACAGAACGACAAAGCAGCTCAGGAGAAGACCGATCACCCGGCCCCATGGCTGCTGATGCAGACTGCTGATTTCCTGATCCATAAATGGGCACCACTTGGAACATCCATATTCTCAGCTCGTTCCACGAACAAACTGATCCATCCACTTTTCAGACGCTTTGATCAAAGAGAGAGAAGTCGAATGCGATGTTGATATACGGCCTCGAGTCCCTTCTATTAGTATGTCACGCAGCCTCGCGTTTCGTCGGACTGATCTCCCCCGTATTTACCCTTCCCTGTGTCGGTTCATTCGTTGCATTCGGTCCGACGATGTCATCGTGCTGAAGAATGACAACGGAATCGATTACTATATCACTGGGTATTTCCTGGTAGGCAACGATTCCCAGGTCAGGAGTTGTCCTGGCAAGAAGCCGTCGAACCGGTCTCCGGAGAGATTGATCGACCAAAAGTGCCAATGGCTGTTGTCTACGTTCAGAATCTTTCCATGCCTTGCCAACTGCTTCGATCAATCGCGTCAATGGTACAGCTCCCAGTGCCAGTTGATCCTGATTTACGGACTGACGCATGCGGGTATCCAGGCGGGGGTCAATCGCAATGACGCGGAGGCGACCATCAACGCCGCGAAAACGTTCGCAAACCAGACGGCCAAGATCGACACGGACAAAATCCGTTAGCTCCTCCGGGGTCTTACACGACGGTGCATGATTGATGATAGATTCGAGTATCAGAGCAATGTCAGACAGTGGAATCCGATCTTCGGCCAGTTGAACAAGCACCTGATGAAGCGTTCCCATGCGAATGGTCTCCGGCTTGATCTCATCTACGATGGTGGGAGCAAATTCACGTGCTCGATCCAGAATCTGTTTCAGCGCTTCTCGCGTCAGTAACTCGTGTCCATAACGCTTCAGAATTTCACCCAGGTGCGTAATCAGGACACTGAGCGGATCCACAACCGTACAACCCTGCATCTCTGCAGTGCGACGATTTTCATCAGCGATCCATCGCGCATCGAGTCCAAAAGCAGGCTCTGTTGTTGCTTCACCCGAGACGTTGACAGCCTTGGAATCCGGCAGAATCGCCAGCATCAGGTCCGTACGAAGCTCGGCCCCCGCCACCTTTCGGCCAGCGATAAGAATCCGGTACTCTTCCGGATTCAAAGACAGGTTGCTGTGAACCCGCATCGGTGGAACCCAAAGGCCATTCAACTTCGAAAACTCGCGTCGAAGCGCCGTAATACGTTCGGACAGTCCTTTGACTCGCTTGCTCTGAATGTATGGAACCAGTCGAGAACCGACTTCAACCACAGCACGTTCGGTCAGGAGAAATTCATCCAGGTAGCGGTCATCATCAGGTTCTTCGCCAGCCACATTGTTACTGATCCCGCCTCCGCCTCCTGGAGGCGTCGGTTGCCCAGGATGGTGATCGCTCGGATCTTCGTCCTGCGCCGTCAACTTCTTCCGTGAACTGAGGACCCCCAAATACATGGCGCCGGCGACGCCCAGAAATGGCAGCTTGGGAAGGCCCGGCATCAGACTGATCACCACAAGTAATGTCGCGCCAACCCAAACGGGACGTTCAGATGCCAGCATCTGGGTCTTGATTTCATCCCCCAGACTGTCGTCGGATGAGGTTTTGGTCACCAGAAGTCCCGCCGTTGTGGCAATGATCAGGGCGGGAATCTGTGAAACAAGTCCATCTCCAACTGTCAGGATCGAGTAGGTCTTGATGGATTCACCAAATGACATTCCTCGCGAAATGCCCACGATCACGCCGCCGACCAGGTTCACCCCGGTGACGATCAATCCGGCAACTGCATCACCTCGAACAAACTTGCTGGCCCCATCCATCGCACCATAGAATTCTGTCTCCCGCGAAAGCTCCTCACGACGTCTGCGTGCTTCCTTGTCATCGATCGAACCCGCGTTCAGTTCTCCATCAATCGCCATCTGCTTTCCGGGCATGGCATCCAGAGTAAAGCGTGCCGAGACTTCTGAAATTCGGCCGGCACCTTTCGTGACAACCATGAACTGCACGACGACCAGAATCAGAAAAACAACCAGCCCAACAACCAGATTTCCGCCCACAACATAATTGCCAAAGGCGGTCACGATGTGGCCGGCATCACCCTCCAGCAGAATCAGGCGCGTCGTGGCAATATTCATCGCGACGCGGTAAAGCGTCAGCAAAAGAAGCAGCGACGGGAATACTGTCAGATCCAGTGCCCGGCGGGCACTAAGCGTCACCAGCAGCAGAAGCGTTGTGATTCCAAGGTTGCCCGCAAGCAGCACATCCAGCAGCCATTGCGGCAATGGCACGAGCATGATGACAAGCACAAACAGCATCGCAAGAGACAATGCTGTTTCGCTCTTCAGCGAAAGAAAACCGCCGGGCTTATTGATACTGGGTTGAGTCATTGCGGGAGCAAATGTCTATTAAAGAACGAACACTTCAGACGGCTGATTCGCCTTCCGGACGCGGTCAGTGAAAACTCATGCTGAGGACGTGAGCGATCAACTGCCATCCATCCACCAGGACGAACAGCATGATCTTGAAGGGTGTGGAAATCACCATCGGAGACATCATCATCATGCCCAGTGACATCAGGATGACGGACACAACAAGGTCGATCAGGATGAATGGGATATAAAGACAGAATCCCATGATGAACGCCGTCTTCAGTTCACTGATGACGTAGGCGGGAATCAGCACATTCATCGGCGTGTCATAAGGCGTTTGAATCCGGGAAATCCTGGCCATTTTCGCGAACAGCGCGATGTCCTGCAGTCGTGTCTGCTGCAGCATGAACGACTTCATTGCGTCTGATCCATTACTGAGTGCCTGGTCAAGCGAGATCTGGTCGGCCAGGTATGGCTGAACGGCATCTTTCTCGATCAGCGTGATTGTTGGCGACATCACAAAGAACGTCAGGAAAAGGGACAGGCCCAGAATCACCTGCGTCGGAGGAATTTCCTGAGTTGACAGTGCGCGGCGCACAAACGAAAGAACAATGACGATGCGTGTAAACGCCGTCATAGTGACCAGGGCAGATGAAATCAGCGCCATACCGCCGATAAACAATGCCACTTTCAACTGGGGCGACAGCGCTTCGAAACCGTCGGAGGAAATGACCTGCTGGACTGTCGATGCTGACTCAAGATCCATCGCTACGCCTCCATTCGTGTATTGATGGAATACTGATCATCAGTGTGGAGGTCAGCCTGCACAACCGTCTCTTCAAAAGAGGGCGGTGTCAGAACAATCGTGCGAATACCACCGGAGTCCGATCCAACAAGAGCGCGAAGTCCATCCATTTCAATCAACGATATGGTACGACCAGGCCCCAGGGAAAGCGTCTGCAGAACCCGAGACTGACCGTTGCTGACCGGAAGCAAACCACGACTCTGCTGCCATTTTCGCATTCCAATCACAGAAAGGATGAGAATACATAACAAGACAATCAGCCAGATCACGGTCGTGATGAAACGAGATTTTGGAAACACCGAACCACTGTTGATCGCTTCTTCTCCCGGGCTCTTTGAGAATGGCACCTGCGGAGACGAAGCATCAGCTGATTCTGCTCGCAGATCAAGAAACGGCGCTGCCTCCGACAAGGGCTCCTGCGCACTGGAATCTGATGTCCGGCGAAGATGGTTCCCACGGTTGCTGGCGGGCTGGTCGCTGACGGGCGGGTTGCTGGCGGGCTGGCGCTGTCCCGTTGGCCACTTCGTCACAGCCGGCGGAGCCGCGAACAGATCTGTCGGAGTTAACTGTGTCCTCGGGATGGAGGGCGGTGCCAGTGTTCGGTCTGCTGGATTCTGTAAAGTCGCTTCTCCGGCCGGATGATTCTGCACCGGGTTGGATTCCGGTGAGCTAAGCTCGGTGAGTTGGTAGAGCCCAGATTCTGGTGTCGCGAAAACCTGTGACGCGTCGTTGCATAAAACCAGAAGGCAGGCAGCCGAGACCGTTGCGAAACGCAGCCCGGTGCAAAAGACGCACTGACACAATTCCCGGAATGGCTCGCGCGCGGAATCTCTGTCCAGAGGCAGGCCAGGAGCCTGTCTTCTGCGAAAGGATTCGTAACCGGCTTCCGTGCTGGTGACCTGCATATCCTGAGTTTCTGTCTGTCAACAACTCTTGTGACGGGTGTCTATTCTTCGCTGCTCGCGATCTCAGTGATCCGAACGGCAAAACGGTCATCAATGACCACCACTTCGCCACTTGCGATACGGATTCCCTGGGCCATGACATCCACCGATTCAGTGACACTCCGATTCAATTCCACAACCGCGCCTTCGCCCAGTTGAAGCATCTCACCGATCGGCATCGTGACTCGGCCAATTTCTACCGACAGTTCGATGCTGACCTCAGCAAAACGTTCGATTGGAAGGCTCGACTTTGCCTTTGACTTCGACGCCTGAGGGAATTCGACGGGATGAGCTTCTGAAACGTTCTCAGCCACATCTCCCTGAATCTGATCGACAACACTTTCAGAGGCGGATTCTTCTGCGACAGCTGTTTCTTCTGCATTACTCACGAGAGATCATCCTTCACTATCGATCGATCACAATAAACAACGTTTTGTCACTGGTGCTTCGTGGGCTGTCTCTTTTGTGAGGCCGTCGCGATCACCCTGAACCCCTGACGCGGCCCCATTCGACAAGGGTGCCCGAGCCATTGCAGTTTGCCGCCTATCGATGCTTCCAGCGGGGCTGTGACAGGTTGATCCAACATCAGAACATCTCCGACCGCCAGGTTGTTCATCTGTTTCAGTGTGAGACTGGCGCGTCCGAGTTCCACGATCAGCGTTACCGGAAGCTTTTCAGCAAGTGCTCGCAGTTGTGGTGTCGCGGGCTGAGCCGCGGATTCCTGCGGGTCTGTTTCGACAATGCCAATTGATGCCAGCCCGGCTCTCGGAAACAACAGCGTGATCTCATCCGTTCCCAGCGGCAGTGTCAGCGTGATTCGAGTTCGTGCAAGAATCTCATCCGGAGGGAAGACGCGACTGCGAAGAGGTCTTGAGACCACGCTTTGAAGGAAGCACTGAAGTGGATCGACATCTGGCCACGCAACGCTGAACGAACGCGCGACTTCGCCCATGAGCAGTTCGACCATCGATGCTTCCGCCGGAGTCAGGGGCTTTACTTCCGGCCACTCCTCGCCAAGGGTCCCGAGCATGTCTGATACCAGGGCCTGAATCGTTTGCGCAGAGAATACGACAAACGCAGGAAATCGTTCTTCTCCAATGGCAAGTCGTGCGGCATAACCGGGATCCGGCAGGCTGCGAATTGCCTTCTGAGCGACGCTGGAGTCCAGCTGTCCCAGATTCAGATCGAATTCGGACCCGAGCAGTCCCTGCCAGATCTCCTTCAGAATCGAACACGCCGTTGTCTGCCACGAAGACAGCGCGCGGTTGGCTGATCCCGTCAAACCACGCGGGGCAGAGAAGTCGACATTGAAGATGGCATCGGATTGAGTCATGAATACTGTGTCATGAATTTGGAATTACTGCACGTTGTACTTGTCGAACAGCACGTCATAGATCATGTCCGTCCCGTCCGGGTAAAGGACAGAATTGAAATGCTCTCGAATTGTCCTGCGAAGTCGATTCATACCTGCCGCGCCGCGGACGTCGTCAAGCTCCATGTCTGCCATTTCGCTTAACAACCAGCTGCGAAGCTGTGCCTTTTTGGTTTCCAGCAGCTTCGGGAATTCCAGTTCCTGTGACTTCGGGATTTGCAGTGTGATCGCCACGAGGAGAAAACGCGTCATTCGGCTTTCGTTAAGATTGACAGTGATATCCTGATCTTTCTTGGGGTCACCGAATGTGACAAAAACGGTTTCTTCCTCCTTTGGCAACTCGAAGACAGGCTTTTTCACCTCCACAATCGGCTCTGCCTCCGCTGGATCGCTCGTCGGCATCAGCAGCGGAACAGCACTTCCTGCAGCTGCGCTGATAATTCCGACAACAATCCAGGGCAGGACGCTGGGCTTCCCTTTCTCGTCGCTTGCTTCTGCTGCCTGTTCGTCTGCCATGGCTCCACTATCGCCTGTTGTTTCCCGAGATTTCAAAGGACCGGAAGGATGGGTGTGATCCCTACCGGTTGCTCAATTGCTACTGTCGAAACCATGTGTCATGGCGGAAGTACATCCGCAATGAACGTGAGCCCGTGAGTGCAATCGACCGCAATGGATGATCAGTCTGATGGATTTAACGATCAGGCAATTGGTGACGGTCAGATACTGGTTTTAAGGCATAGGAAGACTACCTCGCGTGAAGGAAGTCTGCCGCTGGAGCGTGAATCGCCTGTCGCCTGAGTGTTTTCCCCCTCGCATAAGTGTGAGAGACGATTCGCAGACGCGAAACTTGAGTCATTACGACGATAGGGCATCGAAATTCATCTTTGGATGGTGCCCATCCCGTGGTGATCGGCATTCTGCGCGAATTCGACAGAAGCCTCCCTGTCATGGCGATCCGGGTAAGCAGTCCACCAGGCACAGTCTCCGCGATCGTTGCGACAGTCGATGGCGGATATATGTAATGTTAAGACTAAAGACTGTGTGTGTGTGCATTAACAAATTGCCGTCGATTGTTAATTCCGGATGAGGTTGCCACCGGATTCGTTCAGGTTGAACCTCTTCACCACATCAGGCAGCCACGATCCGTGGTACTGCAGGAGCTGTGGAAGCCAAATACGATAGCGCGGGCCAGGAAGGCCTGCGTCAGATCAGGTGGAAAGGAATCCTTATCGTGTTAAGAAAACGTTATGCCGCCGTCACCCTCGCGCTGGCTACTCTGTGGCCAGGTGGAACAGCAGCGTTACTCGCCGAAGATGGTCCACCGTCTGACTATCAGTACGGATTTCTGAACAGCCTTCGTGTGACCAGCAACTCGCTGCAATCGGATGCATTTGAGTCGTTGAACGTGGTTCCCGTCTCCGCCAGTGCCACAAATTCACTGAACGGCCCTGTGCGCCCCTATGAGGACGAAGCGTCAGAGACGGACACGGAAGGTGAACTTTCGTTCGAAGATCGTCTTGCCAAAATGGAAAAGGGCTGGGAGGATCTGGATAAGGCCTGGAAAAAGCTCGAAGACGCAGAGAAGAAGAAAAAAGCGGATGCTGCTTCGAAGCCTACTTATAAGATCAACGGACGAATCCACGCTGATTACTGGGACTATCTGAATACTTCAGCCGGGATTGGCTATTTCGAACACCCCAGTGGGGCTGCGTTCGGCAACGATCCGGACGATATGTTTGCCTTCCGCCGAATTCGGCTCGAGATGAAGGGCGACATTCCTGATCACATGCTCTGGAGAATTCAGGTCGACTTCAACAACCCTAGTGCTGCGGAGTTGAAAGACGGGTATCTGGGTTTCAGCAATCTGCCGGGCAATCAGGTCCTTCTGATTGGAAATCAAAAGCGACCGCTGGGTCTGGACCATTTGAACAGCAGCCGTTTCAACGTCTTTATGGAACGGCCGCTGGTTGTCGAGACTTTCAATTCCGATGCACGTCGCCCTGGGATCTGCATGCACGGGTACTCGGATGATGAAACATACCATTGGAGTTACGGTGCCTTTTACCTGGAAAATATTTCCGGAGACGGTCGGACGCTGGGGGACTCTCGTCAGATGAGTGTCAACGGGCGTTTCGGGGCCACGCCCTGGTACGATGACGCCAGCGACGGAAGAGGCTATTTTCATTGGGCCGTGGCTGGCATGGCTGCTGACCCGGACGGTGGAGCCTCTGCTGCGGACCCATTCTCAAATGAAAGCCGATTTGCGACGCGAGCTGAAAATCGCAGCGGAAGCCGCTGGTTCGATACCTCCGCCATCTCTGGCGCCGGTTGGTACGAGGTGCTTGCTGCAGAAGCCATTATGAACGTGGGGCCAACACAGATTGTTGGCGAATATCAGCACACGTTTGTCCAGCGCGACAGTGGATTCAATGACATTAACCTCAGCGGTGGATATGTCTATGTGTCCTACTTCCTGACGGGTGAGTACATTCCGTTTGATCGAACCAGTGGCACGATTGAGCGAGTCGTGCCCCACGAGAACTTCTTCCTTGTCGATCGCCAGTGCGGTGGACATGGAGTTGGCTGGGGTGCATGGAATGTGGCTGCACGCTATTCGTACCTGGATCTGACTGACGGTGACGTACTGGGAGGAGTCGGCAACGCCGGAACCCTGGCGTTGAACTGGTTCTGGAATCCGTTTGCAAAAGTGCAGTTCAATCTGACCCATGGTGCCGTCACCGACCACAGGAACGTCGGCGGCTACATGGCGGGCGATTACACAACTCTGGGCACACGTTTTGCCATTGAGTTCTGATGATGGTCATTTTTTCACTGAGTGCCAATCACTAAAT
The DNA here is from genome assembly GCA_041398825.1 of Planctomycetaceae bacterium. Lineage (NCBI taxonomy): Bacteria > Pseudomonadati > Planctomycetota > Planctomycetia > Planctomycetales > Planctomycetaceae > Planctomycetaceae bacterium. The sequence goes on from JAWKTX010000004.1 coordinate 104,554, forward strand.
TCAACGCGAAGTGGCGATCCAACACAACAATGTGTGCCAGCGCGATTCATACGGAGATGAACCGATGCGAAAACATCACAACACGGGGATGGCTGTGGTGGCTTCCCTGTTTGCCCTGCTGACAGCTGCGAACGTGACTGCCGGAGATTCGTGCGGCTGCCAGAAACCGGCCAACTGCATGAACCACGGATGTGGTGAAGGCTGCTGCATGTTGTCGTGCAGCCCGGAATACAAGACGGTCAAGATCAAGAAACAAGCGTTCGACGTGGAATGCGAGCCTGTCTGCGTGCCGCAGGTCCAGTGTCCGTCCCTGAAAACGATGCTTGGTATCGGCAAACCTTGTGGACTTCTTGGGTGTGGCCTGTTTTCCGGACATTGCAGCGATTCGTGCTGCAATGGTTGCGGGCAGAACGGCTGCAATGGAGGATGCCGGAACGGGCAATGCAATAATGACTGCCATTCGCCAGCCTGTGCAGAAGTTCGGATGGTACGCAAGCTGAAAAAGATCGACTACGAAGTTGAAAAGTGTGTGATCGAGTGGAAAGTTCAGCCCTGTGCCAGCGGCTGTGGGAAATGCTGTTCCGGCCATGGTCCCTCCTGCGGATGTGGGCGAATCTGATCCGACCACACGTTCTTCCAAAGGTCACCTAACTGCCGGTCATCCTGTCATCAGGTCAAATGCCGTACATGACGGGTGCCGTCACTTGCAATCAAATGGAAAGCCCGGTCGAATTCGACCGGGCTTTCTGCATAGACTGCCGGATGAAGTGTCAATCGATCAATTCCGAACCAAAGAACTGAAGTAATGAGAACCCTGATCCGTAACGCGTCTGTGGTTTTGCCGGAAACCACGGCTCAAGTGAATGTACTCGTGGAAGACTCACGAATCGTTTCTATTGACGCCCCTTCCAACACATCCGCCGATGAGATCGTGGATGCGTCCGGACTGCATTTAATTCCCGGAGTGATTGATGATCAGGTGCATTTTCGTGATCCGGGACTCACCCACAAAGAAGACCTCATCACTGGAAGCCGGGCCTGCGCGAAGGGCGGAGTGACCACGTTCCTGGAGATGCCCAATACGAACCCCACGACAACGACCATCGAAGCTCTGCATGCCAAGCTGGAACTGGCATCCAAGAGATGCAGGGTCAACTATGGTTTTTACATTGGTGCGACCCCAAACAATCTCGATGTACTGAAGCGTGCCAGGCGAACTCCCGGCATTAAGATTTTTATAGGATCCAGTACCGGCGATTTACTGGTGGATGACCAGCAGGCACTTGAGCAAATCTTTGCTGAAACAACATTGCCCATTTGCGCGCACTGCGAAGATGAAGCCACCGTCCGCAGCAACGCCGAGCGACTGAATGGAGGTCATTCATACGAAGATCACAGTCTGATTCGCGATCACGCCGCCGCACTGATTGCAACCAGGCGAGCTGTTGATCTGGCCGAACGCCATCAGCACCGGTTTCATGTCCTTCATGTTTCCACCGCTCAGGAAGTGGATTTTCTGAAGACTACCAGTTCTCTGATTACGGCCGAAGTGTGCCCGCATCATCTGTTTTTCAACACGGACGATTACTCGACCCTGAAATCTCTGGTTCAGATGAACCCATCCATTAAATTTCGATCCGACAACGAAGCGCTATGGCGTGGCCTGCTGGATGGCACCATCGAAGTGATTGCAACGGATCATGCCCCTCATTTGCTTGAGGAAAAGAGTCAACCTTATCCCAAGTCCCCATCCGGGCTGCCTGCCGTTGAGAATTCACTTGCACTGATGCTGGATAGTGTTGCGAAAGGCCGCTGCAACCTCCAGCAGGTGGTGGCATGGATGTGTGAAGCGCCGGCACGGGTTTGGAATCTGGCACGCAAGGGAAAGATTCAGGAAGGATTTGATGCGGATCTGGTCCTGGTCGACCTGCAAAAGAACGACACGATTCTCAACGAAAACCAGCTCACGAAAGCGGGTTGGTCTCCGTGGCATGGGACAACCCTCACAGGATGGCCCGTGAGAACCTGGGTGCTGGGCCAAACCGTATTTGTCGACGGCAAAGTGCGCGAAGAAGTACGCGGTGGCGAAGTGGAATTCGATCGATAAGCCATCACGATCAACGCTGGCTGAGCGATGAAATCTGCTGAACTCAAATGGCAGTGGACTTCACCCATCACAACAGGTCGATGCGACGTTGAATCGTTTGCGCGGCAGTTCGTTTCGGCGACCATTCGTTTATACAGAGGAAAAACTATGCGAAGCCTTCTTTCAACGTCTTTCACCCTGCTGTTGATGGTACTGATCTTCCCGACGATGGCACCGGGGCAAACAGAACAGCAATCGTCCGGCTATTTTGCAATGGGGGCGATGTCTGGGGAAGTCACCGCAGACAGTGTTCTGCTGCAAACCAGGCTGGCTGCGATTCCGGGGCCGGAAACTGGGACCGATGGTGACGTTCCCGGTAAGCGAGGACAGTTGTATTTCGAAGTGAGTCCGGACAGAGAACTGAAAGAGCCGCTGACGACCGGACGATATTTGGCCGAAGCATCATCAGACTTTATTGTCCGAGCAAAGATTTCGGGGCTGCAGCCGAATACACGTTACTACTATCGAGCCGTGCTTGTGGATGGTTCAGGAGATTTGCAACACGGAAAAACATGTCAATTCAGGACCCTGCCACCCATCGACTCGACAGAGCCAATTCATTTCTGCATGGGTAGCTGTATGAACTATCACTCCTTCATGACTGGAAAGGCTAATGGTGGTGGGCCTGTGACTGCAACGGATGAAGACAAACAGCTTGGCTATCCAGCGTTTGCTGCGATGAACGCGTTATCGCCGGATTTCTTTATCGGTACAGGTGACATCGTCTACTACGATCACCCGGCGAAGACGGCCGCCACAACGCTGCCCGAACTCCGACGCAAATGGCACGAACAATTTCGGTTCCCCCGACTTGTTACGTTCTTTTCCAACACGCCTGCATACTGGTCCAAGGATGATCACGATTTTCGGTTCAATGATGCTGACCTTTCAGGTCGCAAGTCTCCCGACGCAGCCACCGGGATCGACCTGTTCCGGGAGCAAGTGCCCATTCTTCCTGCCGACGATACAACATCACCAACCTACCGCACCCATCGGGTGAACAAGTACCTGCAGCTATGGTTTGTTGAGGGACGCGACTACCGATCCTCGAACCGCGAGCCAGACGGTCCCGACAAGACGATTTGGGGCGAGGACCAACTGAACTGGCTCAGGCAAACACTCAAACAAAGCGACGCCAGGTGGAAAATCATAGTCACTCCCACCCCAATGGTCGGACCGGATCGCGCCAGCAAGAAGGATAATCACACAAACCCGGGTGGTTTTCGTCACGAAGGAACTGCTTTTCTGAACTGGGTTCAGCAGGAACTGGACGGCCCCGTATTTACATTCTGCGGCGATCGACACTGGCAGTACCACAGTATCCATCCGTCGGGAGTTGAAGAATTCTGCTGTGGCGCCTTGAATGATGAGAATTCAATTCGAGGTACTCGGCCGGGCGACAAAGGCAGCACAGATCCGGATGCCGAAATTCGGCAGCCGTACATTTATGATGAACCCACCGGTGGGTTCCTCCACGTCCTCGTGACGACTCGGGACGACGGTGTGGGAGAACTGACCATTGAACATCGAAACGATCAGGGACAGATTTTGAATTCTGTCGTTCGCCGCACGACCGATCAGCACTAGCTTTCCGTTGAAAAACCGGGACAGGCACACAGGACGACTGAAAACCATCGTGTTTCAGGCTCTCCTGCTCGAGGGAGTCCCGTTTTTCAACAGGCTGCCAGACAAACATATGAACTGCAATGGGTGTTCGAAGAGAGAATTGCAGAATGACCTTTATTGGCATCTGTGTCTGAACTCCCGATGTATTGGCCCGTATTACTCTGTTCAGAAATCCATCTATGTCTTCAACATCCCCGGTGACCGACGCTGAGCCTGTTTCCAAAACGAAAGCACCAAAGTTTCCGTTGGTGATGTCAGTGCTGACCGTTCTGTACATCACAGCCGCCGTTCTGGCTCAGGTTTTTATCAGCGAGATTGAAGACGCCAGCCACATGGGGCTGGACATCGTTATGGTACTTTCGATCGTCGGGGCCGGTCTGTTGTTCCTGATGTGGCTCGTCTGGATCTGTCTGCTCAGTCGATGGAAGATCTCAACTCGCATCGGCGCTTCAATTCTGCTCTTTGTTTTGCCATTGCTGTTCTTCAAGATCTTTCGCCCTGTCCACGGTGGAGATACCAATCTTGTCCGTTTTGAGCCAATTTGGAAGCAGCGAGAGATCCCCCTGGAAACAACTGTTCCGACGGTGGCTGAAATCGATCTGAAGGTGGAGTCTGTTGATGACTTTCCTCGTTTTCTGGGCCCCAACCAAAACGGCATCGTCACCTCCGGAATGAAAATCGACGCCGACCATTTTGTCGATGGGGCAAGGCTGCTTTGGAAACAACCTATCGGGGCTGGATGGGCGGCCTTTTCAGCCCGCAACGGGTATGCAGTCACTATGGAACAGCGGGGGGAGCAGGAATGCGTCACCTGTTACGCCGTCGAAACCGGTCAACTGCAATGGGTCTACAGTCATGCCGCACGACACAAGGACAAAATCAACCTGGGACGAGTGGGTCCCCGATCGACGCCCACCATCCATGACGGTCGTGTCTATTCCATGGGTGCAGTTGGCAATCTCGCCTGCCTGGACGGCAAAGATGGATCAGTAATCTGGCAGGTGGACCTCAACGAAATTCTGGGAATTACGCTGGAGCATGTTCAGGACTCAGACGGCTTTGACACGCAGTTTGAGTCGAATGCAAAGTTGTCCTGGGGCCGATCGGCATCACCCCTGGTCGTTGGCGAATCTATCGTTGTTGCAGGCGGAGGGCCGAAGGAATCGCGGGCCACTTTGCTGGCATTTGACTTGAGGACGGGAGAGCTGCGATGGAAGGGCGGCGATGAGATGATTGCGTACGGTTCGCCCGTTCTGGCAACCCTTTGCGGCCGGCAACAGATCCTGCTGACCGCGGAAACCAAAGCGATGGGATTTGACGCCGAAACGGGAAGTGTGCTTTGGCAATACGCTCGCCCCGGAGAGTCCGACGGAGCCGCAAACACTTCCCAATTGTCCGTCGTGTCTGATACGGACGTCTTGACCACCAAGGGTTATCCGGACGGTGGAGGTGAACGCATTCATCTGGAAATCGTGGATGGGCAATTCGTGCCATCATCCGTCTGGAGCAGCTCAAGAGTGCTTAAGACAAAGCTCACCAGTCCCGTCGTTCACGAAGGATATGCGTATTCGCTGTCGAACGGATTTATGGAGTGCTCTCGTCTTTCCGATGGAAATCAGATGTGGAAACGGCGTGGACGTTTCGGGCACGGTCAAGTGCTGCTCGTCGACAAGAACATCCTTCTGCACAGCGAATCCGGTGAGTTGTTTCTGCTGGAAGCCTCCCCGGACGCATACCTTGAACTCGGCAGTATCAGGACCATTGAGGGAGTTTGCTGGAACACGCTCTGCCTGACCGGTAACAAGTTGCTGGTCCGAAGTGAAATCGAAGCCGCCTGCATCGAACTACCAATGATCACCGGAGATGCCTTGTGATCGAATGGACAATTGAAGGCCAGAGTGCGGCTTTGGCTATGGCCCGAGACGCATTATTTCGCCGGGAGCAATGCAGAAGAGTCCAGCGGGATGCTGACAATCAACCCGGCAACTCGATCCCGGGTTGAACGCCGGTCAGGCACGTGGCACTTGAGACATTCATTCGCCAAACGAATGGGAGCAGCTCGGATCAGGCGGCCATCGTCAATCATTTCATGAGATTCTTCACCCGATCTCAGAGCCTTGACAGCCGCCTTTTCAAAATCGGTCCTCGCCACATGATCCGTGTTCATCGCCAGGCCTTCGACCACCAGCCATCTCAATTTCACCGGATGCTCACTTTCAACCTTGTCGAAGACATCGCGCATCATCGCTGCCGGAATGGGCAACGCTTCGTCTTCGCGGTAGAACTGATCGTGTACCAGATGAAGTGTAGCGTGAATTGTGCTGTGCAATCCTTTTGCTTCGCGTCGAGCGTGCTGCAGCGCCAATTCGTCCACCATGTCAGCCGCTTCTGCTGCCCCTGTGGATGCTGCTGTTGGGGAAGTCGCTGATGCCGCTGGCTGTTCTTCGCCTGCGAGTAGTCCAGAGTTCGTGGAAAGAAAGATCGCGATCACAGAAACATGGATTCCGATGGCATGCCGAAACCACATCAGCAGCCTGGACGACTCAGTCGAATTCGAATCACAGTAAATGCCTGCCATGGTTGTCTCTCTCCTTTTGAACCATTGAAACGCCGGAGGTTCTTATGTGAAGGACATCTACGGGACGTCATAACTACTGAATTGATAACAAGATACAAAAATCCTACCAGGGATTCTCTCCGGGGGAGATTGATTCGCACGGGACGGCATCGGAAAGTATTTTCGCCAAAAAAAATCAAAACACCCCGGAAAGCTGGTCGTCATATCGCAAGGTTGCGATATATTGCTGTAAGGAGGTGCAGATGAGTAATTTCGAACAGGAAGATGCGGTGAGTTGCGGTGGCAATTTTGCCCTCCGACCTCCCGATATGATGGCGCTTGCAGAAGCTGCAGAATGTCTGAAGACGTTGGCCCATCCCGTAAGGCTGCGAATGGTGCAGATGCTTCTGCACGGTCGCTATACCGTCGGGGAGCTGGCTGAGGATTCCGGTGTCCCCCAAAACGTTGCCTCGGAACACCTTCGACTGATGCAGCGGTGTGGCTTTTTTACCAGTGAGCGAGAAGGCCGAAAGGTCTTCTACAGGGTTGCGGAACCACATCTTCAGAAACTGATGCACTGTGTTGAGAGTCGCTTTCTGGTCCAGCGGCCTTGATCACACCAAAACCAGGCAGTTGTCTTCTCATCTGGACCTGGCTGTCGTGTTGCTGGAATGTTTGGAGTGTTTAAGTTTCCGGGTTGCTCGATGGTGAGCAATCAACAGATTGTATTTTGAAACAGGGCGACGGAGTTCAGTGAGATGGCTCGGACGATAAGTTGCGAAGAACTGGCGAAGCTTTGCGCGGACAACAAGATTGAGATTCTGGATGTGCGAACCCCGATGGAGTATCACGAGGTCCACATCACAGGCGCGAAGAACATACCTCTGGATCAGTTGGATCCGGGAGACGTGATGGCTTCTCGAGATGAGAACGAGGGGCCCCTGTATGTTGTTTGCCGGTCGGGCAGTCGCGGAGGGAAAGCGTGTACAGCATTTGAAGCGGCTGGTTTCACAAATGTCGTGAACATTGAGGGGGGGACAATGGCATGGGAAAAGGCCGGCTTGCCCGTGGTACGCAGTCAGCGCAAAGTAATTTCTCTGGAACGGCAGGTACGAATTGCGGCGGGGATGCTCTCATTCCTGGGTGGCGCGTCGGCAATATTATTGAATGATCCACGCTACGCAGGTCTGTCGGCATTTGTTGGAGCTGGTCTGGTGTTCGCCGGAATCACTGATACCTGTGGTATGGGCCTGATGCTGGCAAAAATGCCGTGGAACCGTGTCAATGGTTCGTCGGCAGAGGCACGGACATGCACGCCCTGAGCGTGTTTTTCGGGGTCCTCGTTGGACTTTCTCTTGGGTTGACCGGCGGTGGCGGCACGCTGCTGGCCGTCCCGATGTTAGTGTATGGACTTGCAGTACCCGCTGCGGACGCCGTTGGAATTTCCCTGGCTTCAGTCGGAATGACTTCGCTTCTGGGAGTGATTCAGCGACTCCGCCGTGGACATGTTGAAGTTGCAACAGGGTTGATGTTCGCCGCGGCAGGCATGGTGGGAGCACCGCTGGGAACTCAGATCAGTCTGCTGCTTCCGGAGACGGTACTGTTGGTATTGTTCTCTGGAATCATGCTTGGTGTTGCTGCGTTTATGTGGCGGCGGTCTGAGCCTGATTTACCGGGTCCTGCCGCTGAACCCACAGATGTACTGGCCGGTGAATCAAAACCAGTGTGTGATGGGAACGGGCAAATCACCACACGCTGCAGAGTAATTCTTTTGCTGACAGGGGTTCTGACGGGCGTCCTGTCCGGGACCTTCGGTGTTGGTGGAGGGTTCGTCATCGTACCGGCAATGGTGACGTTCGGCGGCATGTCGATGCACCGGGCGGTTGGGACCTCCCTCCTGATTATTGTCCTGGTGAGTCTTTCCGGGGTCACGTCATTCCTTCTTCGCGGCAGAACTCTGGACTGGCAGCTAACGGCCCTCTTCCTGATCGGTGGAGCATTGGGACTCACGCTGTCGACGTTGCTTGTCACGAGAATTTCGGGGCCGCGTCTCAGGCGAATCTTTGCCATCGGTATTGTTTTCATTGCACTCTTTGTCGTCGCCCGCACGTTGATGGGCTGATGCATGAACGATAGACCTCTTGCGTGCCCCTCCTCAAGAAGGGCTGGAGAACAAAATGCGACGTTTTGAACATGCTGGTACGGCATCAAACCCGATCAAATTGAAGCTCACGACACTCACCTGGATGAGATTGGCTCTGGCGGTGTTGTTTTTGGCCGTCGCCAGTGCTGACGTGTACGCTCAGGGACCCGGCTCCGGGCGTGGACCCGGATTTGGCCATGGCCCTGGATTCGGACGTGGTCAGGGACAAGGTCGTGGCAGAAATTCCGGGCAGGGCATTCATAATGCTCAGGACGGGGATCAATCGAAAGCCAGAGATGGAGTCGCGGGCGAAGCCTCTCCACACCCGGACGAAGCTGCTGGTGACGACTCGTTCTTAGACGATCGCGACACATTTCACTTTCTTCTGGATCACCACAAGGAGATTCGGCGAACAGTCGAAAATCTGCCGGACGGACTTCACAGCGTCACGGAATCCGACAACCCAGAGGTTGTTGCAAAGATCCAGGAACATGTGGCGGCGATGGCATCGCGAATCGAAGACGGCCGCCCTGTAAGAATGTGGGATCCTTTGTTCCGAGCTTTGTTCTCAGTCAAAGAGCCCATGACGCTGGAGTACAAGGATACAACCAAAGGAGTCGAGGTCACCCAGCGGTCGGACAATCGCACCGTTGTCCTCCTTCTGCAGGCCCATGCAAAAGTCGTATCTGCGTTTGTCGCGAAGGGCATGGAGGAAGCGCACGAATCTCATGCCGTTCCCACTGCGGCTTTGAAATCACCGAAGATGGCATCGGAAAATGAATTGCCGCTGATCTATCCTCAGGTGCAGGACTTTGGTGGCGTGGTGCAGCTTCCGGATGCATCACAGCAACCGCGTGAAATGACACGTTTGCTGGTGGACCTGACTTCCGGCGGAAACGTGGACGAAGTGAATGCCGGTCTGCAGAAGGTGGCACGATTTGTCAATATCTACGCTGGAGCGGGACGACAATCCACTCAGGTAAAAGTGGTTGTGGTCATGCACGGGGAAGCAACGTTGCTGGGATTGGCCGACGAACACTGGACGAAGCGTTTTGAGGGAGACAGAAATCCCAATCTCGAACTGATCGGGAAACTGACTGATGCCGGCGTGGAGTTCATGGTTTGTGGACAGTCGCTGGCTCACAAGCACGCTCAGCAGAATCAGCTGGTACCACAGGTCGCTGTGGCGGTGTCCGCTTTAACTGCCAACGTCAATCTCCAGCAGGACGGTTTCGTCCGCATTCCGCTCTGAGAATTGCGATAGATCTCTGACAAAGACGATTCTGATGCCGCCAAAGCACATGGCTCACCATGAAGGATGGAAGCTGGTGCGAAGCCGCGGAAGAATTCGAGACGGTGACCTGGCGCAGCCTTTCGGCCTGAAAGGCCGTGGCATTTCGGACTGGGCATCGCCCAGGCCCTCCATTCTGCGGATGGCTGGTTGCGAAGTTACCGGTCCGAAGTACGTGTCGGCAATTTGACTTGATCAAAGGCTTTCAGAAGTCGCTGACGTTGGGATGCGGCTTCGGCGTCGGCGGCGGTTGCAGCGATCGGATACTGCTCCCGATCGTCGACGCTCATATGGAACAGACGGCCGTCGTTGTAAAGTTTCCATTCGCCGGTTCGCACCCAGCGCAGGCCGCTGCTGTTTCCATCCGGTTCCACTCCTCCGGGTTTGGGAAGCACCGCCTCTTCTGCATATGCCCATTGACGGGCCGACTGACCGGTGCCCAGCAGTCGCGGCGCGAAGCTGATCCCATCGATTGGGCGATCCGGAGGCAAAGTGGATCCGGTGAGTTCAGCGAATGTCGGCAGATAATCGCTCATATCAACCAGATCATCCACAACCTGTCCCGGGGCAATTTTTGCCGGCCAGTTTGCAATCAGAGGGACGTTCGTTCCATCGTCAGTCAGCTTCTTCTTGCCACCCGGTATGTCGAGCCCATTCTGGCGGGAAACAACGGGTTCTCGAATCAGTTCGCTTCCATCAGCTCGAATGATGATTTCCGGAGGCGTTCCGTTATCGGCGGTGAAAACAATCAGGGTGTTGTCCCGCAGTCCGAGGGCTTCCAGAGCAGCGACCAGTCTTCCGACGTTCCGATCCATCTCTGCGACCATCTCCGGATAACTGTCATACCGACCGAACGGACCATGAGGCACGGGTGGATCCAGATCGTCAGTCACTTCGTGGCAGACAGCCATCGAGTAATACGCCAGAAACGGACGGTCTCGATTGGCCTTCATGAATTCGATCAACCCGCGGACGTAAAGATCTGGTCCGTAATGCCCGATGGTGTCGTCACGAACAATTCCGTCCCGATAAATCATGGGCTCGTAGTATCGAGGCCCTTCGTGCCAGCCAAACAGGTCAAAGTGTTTGAAACCCATTCGATGTGGATGAAGCGGATCATCTTTCAGCAGACATAGTTGCCACTTGCCCGCAATGGATGTCGTATAGCCGGATTCGGCAACCAGGTTTGCCCAGGTATGAGGTTCTTCGACCACGGGAAAATCGCCCCACGTCACCGGCCCGTGCCGAAATGGATACTTGCCCGTCATCAGTGTCAGGCGTGTGGGATGGCAGACCGGCATGCTGAAAGCATGGCGAAACTTCATGCCGGTGCGAGCAAGTTCATCCAGATGAGGTGTGTCGTACGACTGACCACCGTAACAACTCAGAACTTCCTGCCCCACATCATCGGCCAGAATGAACAGAATATTCGGCCGATCATCAGCAAAGGCCATGCAGTCCACGGAGAGTAAGACCCATAGCAACAGCAGAAATTGTCTGGACATGGTGACTCGCGATCAAAGGTTCCATTGTTACGGAGCAAATGTTATCAACACCTTCGGCCTGATTCCGGCGTTGGGTAGAAATCCTGCGGTCCGATTTCAGCGAGGACCAATTCCGGCGCGACCTGAAACTCCCGACGACATGCTGACGCGATCGATGAACTGCAAACCGCCACCGAGAAATTGAATCCGACAATGGCACTGGAAGACTTACTCAGCCGCTACCTGCTCAGTTTGTCTGCGATAAAGAAAAGCGTCGGAAGTCAACAGGGACACAAGCAGCGATTTCATACTGCCGCCGTTTTCTTTGTACGCCTGATGTGCGGCCTGAAGCACGGGAGCATCGTTGAGCGTTTCATTACGTCCCATCCAGAATCGGAACGCATGACGCACGAAGACCTGTTCCGCCCGTTCGCTCGCAGAGACCCTTTCGATCAGTTCGATCGCGTTGGCAACCTTGCCATCCAGAGCCGGGTCGCCTGAATCGATGACTTCACCGCTGGCGTCAACCGGCTTGCCGAGTTCCGTTTCACGGTACAGTCCGGCATGGTTGAACATTTCGAACGGCAGACCCAGGGGATCCATTTTGCGATGACATGTCCAGCAATAGGATTCTCGAGTCACTCGCATGCGTTCGCGAAGAGTGTTCTGGGGTTCATCCGGCAGCATGGCATCAACGGTAATAGGGACATCCGGAATGCCACCGCCCAGTAACCGTTCGCGAATCCATCGCCCACGACGAATTGCATGATTGTCCATGGCGTCCGAATGAGAAACCAGCCAGCTGGGATGCGTCAGTATTCCCATCCGCTGACCTTCCGGGACAGTCGCGAGAATGCGTTCCGGCTTCATGGACCCGGCACCGAAGCTGCGTCGAGTCACACGAGCAAAAATCTGCGGGCCGTTGAGCTTCGCTTCCGTTACGTTGTGATTGACAGCACCTCGTTTTTTCTTCTGTGCCTCCAGAGCTTTTTCGGCCGCAGCAACGGCTCGTTTGGCATCGGCGATTTCCTTTCGCTTCGCCCGGCTTTCGTCAGGGTTCTGCTCCACAAATCTCTCAAGTTCGGCCAGCGCCTGCTGTGCCGACTCCAGGGTGGCCAGCTCTGACTTCAACGATTCGGCTTCCGCCTTTCTGGACGCGGCAACGGATGCCTGAGTTTCTTCTTTCGAATTTCGTCGGCCAAAATAGACACGGTCGTCGCGAGTTGCCACGACCTTGTCGGTTGTCAGCAGTTGCCGCAGCACGTCACGATCTTCCTGCAGGATAAGTTCCACAAGTCGATCGGTGCTGGCGGTTGCATCAAACATGGCGTTGTAGTGCGAAGTTCCGCGATTGCTGACACCGGTGTCGGCCAAAGCTTTGGCATCCTTGCAGATGTAGCCACCACGGTCATAGTCGAAATAGTCACGGAAGAACTGCAGAATTCGCGGCTTGCGGATCGTTTCGTCCGCCAGAATTCTTTCCACTTCACGCTGGACGTCGTCCCGCGTTCGCATCCGACCATCGAGAACGGCTGTTCGCAGCGTTTCATCCGGTTTGATGTAACGGAACGCGTGATTGACAGCGAGCCCCAGTTCCCAGTCCTGAAGCATGACGCGCCCGTACTGATCGGGCTGTCCCTGTCGCACTAGTTCTGGTCGAAACAGGGCGTCGCGATCAAGGAAGATCGATGACAGACCCAGCACAACGCCGTCTTCTTTGCCGAGCTTATCAATCGACTCCTTCACAACCGCCAGATAGTTTTCGGATTCTGACTCGGCGGGTGGGCGAAACGTCAACGCCTCAAACAGAAAATCAACCGCTGCTCGCAATCGTTCGTCCGAAACACCCTCCTGGTTCATGAGCTCGTAGATGGGCGTCAGTGGGCGAACCACTTTGGTGTTGTAAACAATGCTGGTGGGCAGCCCGCGAATATCGCCCTTCATCTTTTCGGCCACGGACTTGGGATCGTCGGTAATCTGCCACGGCTCAGCGATACTCAACGGACCATAAGCCATGTACCGAATGATGTCGTCCGCCACGTCCATAATCTGTGTGGCTTCGGCACTGTTGACGGTGTAGAAATCCGGGTAATTCTCCAGTCCATGGTCCCGTGCCGTCGACAGCACCGCGGGAACGCTCTTGACGGCTGTCGCATAGGCCACCGTGCCGCCCTGCCATTGAATGATTCGATCAGTACCGAAGTACAGTTTCAGTTCGCCACCATGGTTGGTGGGAACCGCGTCGCCGTGAGTCCGCAGGCCGGGCTTCGTCGGATCGTATTCCGGTTCGGTGTTGATCAGTTCATTCAGCCGAGTAATGTGTTCTTCACGGGTGACTCGCCAGATCCGGGCGGGGCTTGAAGTTGGCGTCAGCCTGATCCCTTCCGGCAGAGAACCAAACAGCAGCTCGTGGTCCACAAAGTTGCCTTTGCCGGGATCAAGATGATCACGGAAACCACCTTTATCGCTCATGGCCTGCGTCAGCTGGCCCACAATCCACTCCGAAAACTTCAACCGCTGAATCACAGATGGCTGTTCGGCATCGGCAGGCGGCATTTCCTTCAGAGCAACCTGAGCCCAGATGCTGCGCCATGTGCCAGCATTGATTTCGTCGACCGGACCGAGGTCATGTAGTGAGAGGCCCGCTTCGGGATCCGTCTCGCCGTGGCAATCAATGCAATGACTCTGCAGAAAGCCTCGCGCGAAACTTTCGTAGTCGCCAACGACCGGTTCTCCCGGCGTAAATTCCTCCGCGCACGCTCGGCAAGGACTGGTTGCCGCAACTCCCCCCATGACAAGCAGAACGCTCCACGTCAGCGCGACTCGGGCCAGCGCGAATCGGGTCAGAACGAATCTGATCATGTCAAAACTTCCGTCAGCGGTCCGTTGCCACTGTCGAACTTCTTCGCGAGTTGCTCATTCATGTTGAAGCGATCACACGGAGCCCCCGCGGCGTGCAGCAGGGACGCATAAAGCGAGTTGATCGGGCGTTTGCCGTCCAGCTGAGTGAAGCAACCGGTTTTGAAAGCACCGTCGAAATTGCCCAGCAGCATCACCGGCCAGTTAGCTCCGCTGGTGTGTTGTTTGTCGGCGTTATTGCTGGTGTAGACGATCAGCGTGTTGTCCATCATCGTGCCACTGCCTTCGGGCACGCTTTCGAGCTTCTCCATAATTCGCACCAGCATCCGGCTGTTGTACTGGCGAATCTTGATCCAGATGGGATTGCCCGGCTGATCCATGTGACCAAGGTTGTGGCCCTGCTCTGCGATCCCCAGCCCCTTCCATGCGCCGAAGATTTCGCCTCGTCCAGAACCGATCGTCAGCGTATTGGTGATGCCCGACGACAGCGACGAAATGCCCAGATCCAGCAGTACGTCATGCCAGTCCGTTTCGAATTCCGGCTTGGTGTACCGGCGGTCAACTTCCGGAGCGAATTTCCGCAGATGGTCCGAAACCGTTTCGAGTCGACCTCGCAGGCCATTCACGTCGCGAAACCCCTGAACGTATTGCCCGTACCGCTGACGATCCTGTGCAGGAAGCGATTCTCCTTTAGCCGCGGCCATCGATTCGATCTGATTCAACAGGTTCGATCTGGCTTCGTGCTGGCGACGAATGTCGCCTGTGGAGATGCCGCCATACAGCATCTGATACAGGTGATTTGGATTCGAATGCATAAAGATGGGCTGACCGGCACCGCTGGCCGAAAGCGTTGCCAGAGTAGGCTTGGTCGTCATGTTTTCAATGGAATCCATGCCGATGCAAAGATGGGGCAGCAGAGTCTGCGGCAGCACCTTGCTGAGCTCGTAATCGATTGTAGGGCCACTTGGCGGCACGCCATCACTACCCCGATATCCGCCCAGAGCTCCAAAGAACGCGCTGTGAGACGGGCTGGTATGCAGACCATGCAGCCCGTTGATGATGTGCATCCTTTCCTTGAAGGGCTCCAGCGGACTGATGGGTTCCGGTAGTTTCACACCGGCAAGCGATCCGCTGCGTTTCATGCCTTCCGGAAGACAAGTTGCCGGATCAAAGCCCTGATTCTGCAGAAAAAAGATAATCCGTTTGGGCGACGTCGCTTTGGTGAAAGGCAACGCAGCTGACAGCGGCGAGGCCATCAGTTGTTGCGGCAACAATGACAACCCCAGTGCCGCGCCGGCACCCGCCGCCATTCCCTGAAGCAGACTTCTGCGATTCTGCATGATTCATTCTTTCCGAGTGGGAGCATGCCCGCAACGACAATGGTGAGCGGCGATGCCAGGATGTTCTGGTGGTGGGACGAGCTTCGTAACGCTCAATGGCGGGAATTCTTTGTCAATCCGAAGGCTGACTCATCCTCCCAATTTTGACGAATTCCGGGAACCACCGCAACCTGTTTGCCGAAAACGCATTACAGAATTTGGCTCCACGTCTTGTGGCGAGGATCATTGTACCTCCATCAATCATGCGGATTGCTCCGTCCGCCGATAGTGCCCGTTGCAGGTTCGGACGGATGAAAAACGGTCACGAAGCCCATCCCATCTGCAGAATCGTCACACATTTCGACTTCACAAGGCGTTGAATCGCACTTCAGCGATCGGAGATTGTTGACGACACTCAGACTCCACAATCGCGCCCCAACAGTCGTGGTAGACTGGCGTCGACAGAAATGAGAAACGCTGCTTAGGATGCCACGGAGCTTCCACGAAGTGAACGGACTATTTGTTTGCAGGAACGACCGCCCTGGCCGAACGGTCACCGACGCGAAAGTAACCGACACCGCGATCGTCGCGGTCAGTGATCAGCCAGACTTCGCCCGGACGTGTGGGTTGCCGGTACTCCTGGCTCGGTTGAATCTCAGACGTCAGAAGAGGTATGCCCTGCTGATTGACCGACCAAAGTTTGACCACGGCCTCGGTTTGATTGATAAACACGACGTCGAGAGTGTTTCCGTCCGGTGCCGACGCCGGTACATTTTCCTGTAGCAGAGGATTCCACTTCAGGGAGGGTAATGAAGCAACGCTGGGACGCGGACCTGGAGCAAATTGTTTCGGTGCCAGGGCTCGCAGCTGCTCTCGCTGTTCCGCATACTGGCCATCCTCGATGAGGTTTGTCCATTCATAGGGGTCGGTCTGAATGTCGTACAGTTCCTCGGTTCCATCCTGATAGTGAACCAACCTCCAGCGCTCCGCACTCAGGCCGTAGCTTTCGGGTACGTGAAGATACGTCACGGACACATGAGGCCAATCGGCCTGCGGTTCTTTCAGAAGTGGAACCAGACTGGGGCCGTCATGTTGAGCTTCAGAGGGCAGACCGCATAGCTCCAGCAGCGTGGGAGCCAGGCTGAGCAGATTGACGGGGCGTCCACATTTGCCCGGCTGCGTCCCGGCAGGAATTCCCGGGACACCCTCAGGAACGCGAATCATCAGAGGCACTCGAGTCGATGCTCGCCAACCCGTGTACTTTTGCCAATGTTCTTTTTCACCTAAATGCCAACCGTGGTCAGACCACAACACAACGATCGTGTTATCTGCATGCTCACTGTTGTCGAGGGCGTCCAGCACCCTTCCTACCATGGCATCGGCGTAGTGGATTGACGCCAGGTAAGCCTGAATGCCTTCCTTCCATTTCCCCTCTCGCAGAATGTGGGGAAAGTAGCGATTGCGAGCCAGCCGTTGACCAGTCTCGGGAACATCATTCAAATCCTCTTCGCGGTACCCGGGCGGTAGTTGAATGGAATCAAGCGGAAAAGGCTCAAAGTATTTCTGCGGTACAAACCATGGTTCATGGGGACGATAAATCCCGCAGGCCAGGAAAACAGGCTTGTCTTCATGAGATTCCGCCAGTTGTTCGATGATGTAGTCTGTGACCAGATAGTCACCACCGCCCTGCTCATCGGTCACGTCGAGAGCACCCCAGTCCGTATCGACATACTGCCACGGTCCACCGACGGGAAGATTGACGGGACGATCCTTTGGAAGAAACGTCCTCGGAAAAGGGTTCTCCGTTTCCGCGGCGGGATAATAGCTGTCCCAGGAGGGGGCATCGATAACGTAATGCAGCATCTTTCCGGAACCTGTCGAATAGTATCCGTGTCGCGACAGTGTCTTCGGCAGCAACTCGACGTCCGGTAGCACCTCACGCATCTTTTGGGCGTTGCTGTAGATGCCGCTGTGATGAGGCGAGATTCCCGTGAAAATCGCGGTTCGCGAAGGATTACAGGCAGGAGCGGCGCAGTGGGCATTGGTAAAGACCACGCTCGACGCTGCCAGGCGATCCAGATTGGGAGTGATCGTTTGCGGATGGCCCCCGAGGACGCCGATCCAGTCGTTAAGATCGTCCAGTGCAATGAACAGCACGTGAGGACGGACCTGCTCGGCAGCCGCAATTGACTCCGGCATCAGGAACAGAGCTATCCACAGAACGCCAAAATGCCACAGGGCTGTGCAGCGAAGAACGGCACTACATCGCAGCATGATCTGATTGGAAGCCATCACATTCAATCGTCGGGTGAAAAGTGAGCATCGGAGGAGAATCTGGCGACGCGATTGCGAGCGAACACCCACCGATGTTAACGGATACCCGCAAGGCGAAACAGCCGCTTACCACATGTTCCTTTCAAGTGGCTTCGCGTACGGTGCCGGCAGGCTGTTGATGGCTTGCACCTGGAAGGGTCACAGGCCGACGGTATCCCGATCGGACAGGCGTGAGGAGGGGGGCTCGCAGCGCTGCCAAACACGCGTATGATGCGAGGCTCAAGTCGGAACGGTCCGGGACCAGCCAACGAAACAGGTCGGTCGCATTCGCGGACGGCCGACCGGATGCTGGCACTCGTTATTGTTGTTCAACCACGATCTCCTGGTCGACACGATCAACGGGAACATTGAGACGCTCTCCACCTGGCCAGATCACTTCTGCCCCGGTAATGGATTCATGTTTGCCGAGGCCAAAGAGCAGCGGTAATTCCACCTGGGCCAGGTAGCTTCGCGTCGGCATCACGGTGCGACAAATCACAGAATCGTCGGGCAGAGTCACACGCACGGTTGCTCCGATCGCATCCCGGTTGCATGTCTTCCCCTGTAACCGAAATCGAAGCCAGTGGTTCCCCGACTTTTGATCATTTCGAAGCAGGCGAGGCCTGCCACCGGACGAAGTCACGAATAAATCCGGATCGCCATCACCATCAATGTCTGCCATTGTCGCACTTCGACCCACCATGCGCGCGGAGAATTCCGTACCCGTTTTTTCCGGATTGACCACTATGAATTCATTTTCGTAGTCCGGGCCGCAATTCCAGAGCAACTGTGGAGGCTGTTCGTACTGTTGACTGCTCTGAACTTTGCTGATGTCTTCTTCGAGATGTCCATTCGATGCAAAGATGTCCTGTCTGCCGTCGAGGTCCACATCGACAAACAGAATTCCAAAGGTGAGCTCGACGCGAGTGACAGGGCCGATACCGTTCGAAACTGCTTCATCCCGAAAGACAGGAAACGGCTCCCCGGGATTCTGGCAGACGTAGAGCGCCGTCATTTCATTCGCGAAATTTCCGATCGCGACGCCAATTGCACTGCTGTTGCGAAAGCAACCAGAATCCACTCCCATCGCCCCTCGGGCACCGCCGGCATTGTCAAATGCAATTCCCGCACTTGCGCCGCTTTCTGAAAATGTGCCATCTGGCTGACTCAGGTAAAGCAGGTTCTGCACGGTGTCATTGGCGACAAGAATATCAAGCCGCTGATCACCGTTCGCATCAAAGAATGTCAACCCCAGTGATTTCGCCAGTGGTGTTCCATTGTCCGGACTTTGTGTTTGAATTCCGGCTTCTCGCGAAACATCAGTGAAGCGGTCTCCGTCGTTACGAAGCAGAACGGGATAGACCCCGGTGAAGTCCGTGGGACGTCCGTACGCCCGAAGATTTCCATCCAGAGTGAATGCCATCGAAAGGTCCGTTTCTCTGGACCACTGCACGTAGTTGCACACAAAGAGATCCAGATCACCATCGTTTTCCATGTCGAACCAGCCGGCAGCCGTGCTCCATGTATTTCCAGCCGCTGCATTCATACGGGAAGTGACATCGGTGAATCGACCGTTTCCGATGTTCTTCATCAGACGATTGGGACCCACTGCAGTCAGGTAGACATCGACAAGACCGTCGTTATCAAAGTCGCCACAAGCAACGCCATTGCCGAACAGCGGGACGTCGAAGCCGGAACCGGCGGTGATATTGGTAAACCTGCCTGTCCCATCATTTTCGTAAAGAGCAGAAGTCGGCGGCTCTTGAGGTTTTTGTCTGGCCCAGTCCCAGACGGTTGAATTCACACACAGCAAGTCCGCATCACCGTCGGAATCGAAGTCAAAGAACGCCGTCCCCCCGCCCATTGTTTCCGGCAGCAGTTTTTCTCCATCGGCACCATTCTCGTGGACAAAGTCAATGCCTGCTTTCTGAGTAATGTCAGCAAATGGGATCTCTGGAACTTCCAGTTCAGGAAGTACGCGCCGTTCGGGAAGGGCGGACTGATCAATCGATTCCACGACAACTTCAGGCTCGGGACGATTCAACCACCAAATGATCCCCCCAATAGCCAGCAGAACAACAACCGAAAGAATCGAGCCTGTAAGTGCCCGGCCGACAATTCGATCATCGAGCGGTTCCTCATTTTCAGTTTCCGGGTTGGCATTCGGACGTTGATCCGCCGACATCTGGGGCTCCTGCGTTTGTTTCTATCTCATCAGTGAAGATTGCAACAATGTGACATCATCAACTGTGACATCAACAACTGTGACATCAACAACTGTGACATCATCAGCTGTGTTCATACTGCGAGAATGAATGGTGTATCGATGCGGATTATTTCTGATCATCGACCATTCGGGTATGAACTTTTTTCTCATTTAACGGTACGTCACGGTATTGCGAGTGACAGGCCTTGCAGTTGGCAAGAATGCGGTCCAGATGCCCCGTAAGAACAGATGGCGGCGAAGTGGGCGACGGCGAAGATTGCTGCAGGCTCTTCCATTCGCCCAGTTCTGTTTCCAGCGTCCGGGTGGCCGCTTCAGAATCTCGCAGTAATTCCTGAAAATCATCCGGCTGTTCTTTGACTTCTTCTGTACGCAGCATTTCGGTGAAGAGTTCTCGCAGCAGAAGCAGTTGGTGTGCTGGTTTCAGGTCCGGGTGACTGGAGGGCGAAATCCAGCCCGCTTCGGCAATTTGTTTCAAATGATCACTGATATGACTGACATCCACCATTGCTTCTGCCATCGGCGGAATCTCCTGAACCTCTTTGAACTCCACTTGTAGTTCATTAAGAAAGGAGTCTTCGAACGAAGTGGCCTGCTCAGCTGCCTCAAACAAACCCCGATATCCCGGGTCGGTTCCCGCGAGTTTCAGGATTGGAACGGCCAGTTCCCCTGAAATCAGACCGGCGCCCACGCAAGCCACGCTGGCAGCCGTCGGACTGCGATGTTTGCCATGGTGACAGTGGATGTAGATGGGACCGGGTAGATCTCGCACAGCCCTGGCGAGTTCTTTGATTCTCTGTTCCGGAATGCCATCGTAGCCATGCGGCAGGTGAACGTATCGCAGACCATGCCTCGCAGCCATCGCCACGTCAGGCGTCATGCCATCGACACTGATGACGGTTTTGACTCCCAGATCTGCAAGCTCCTGAAATGCTGCATCCCCCTCGGGTAATCCCCCTGAGATAACCTTTGGATGCAATTGCACAGAATTGGGCAGATACTGGCTGTTCAGCTTCACTGGCAAAAAAGCTTCGGACGATCCATTGTGGCCGACATCGTCCGCAGCCGAAACCGGAGGCGAACCATCAAGACTCGACGATCGTTCTTCTTCTGGCGAAGTACGCCCCGATCCGGAACATCCAATCAGCAGACAGAAGACCAGAAGATTCAACACGGTTTTCAACATGCGGTCAGAATTTCCATCATTAAGCTCCAAACCGATTTCGCCCTGACGTTCCGATCCATTTGCGGGCCAAATCTTGTCTGGCCATTTTAGAAAGAAACTCAAATCGTCGCTAACAGCCTCTTGAAAAACCGCACTGGCTCAAGCAGGAGACCTTAAAACACGACGGTTTCCAGTCGTCCTGCGTCCCTGGCCCGCTTTTTAACGGATAGTTAGATGTCAATTGCCCGATGAAGAGCGGCGAATCTGACCTGTGGCATCAACGCACCGACACGTTTTCCTGACTCATCCTCAATTGTTCGGCGACATAGCTTCGCACCGATTCCGAGAGAGCACCAAAGAACCGGGAATCGGTGGTATAGCTGGACGAAGCTTCAAAAAGTCGAGTCTTCAGATTGAACCGACGCCGTGACCGGTGCTCGTCGGTGCCTGAACCGCGCTGAGAGAACTCAATGGCGAATTCACTGGTTCCCTGAATCGGGTGCTCCAGTTGCAGTTCATTCCTGAACAGCAGGTGATCAATCAGCTTGTCGGCTTCCTGTTTCCAAACCGCATCGTCAGCGGCTTCTCGCTGATGATGCTGGTCAATCTGCCACGCGTAGTTGGTGCGCACCATCAGGTTGTGAGCGTCAATCTGATGTTCGAAAACCATCAGAGCCACGATGTCGCTGTGCGGCGTCAGTTGTTTCGAAAGGTCCGTCAATGCCGACAGTTCGGTGATGTTGGCCCCGGCGGAATTGTCGACCGGTTGCTTTGGACGCTTGTTGTCCGGAAGCTGAAAATTGCCCAGGTGGCGAGCATCTCCGTGAGTTCCCGTCACGAACCAGCCGCCCCAGCGTTTGTTCAGCGGCGAACCGTGGTCGGTACGAAAACTTCCGGCGGAAATCACAGGTTCGCCCTCTGGATTCGTCATCATCGATCGCACCTGCAGGCCGGGAATGCTTTTGGTGCGCGACGACGCGTGGCACGTCATGCAGCGAGCCACCTGGCGTTCGAACTTCGGTGCGGTGGGATCCTGGTCAAGTGTGTAAAACACCATGCCCAGCTTGTCGTCCGGCACGATGATTTCCAGCATGCCATCCGGCACGTAACCCACATACGCATCGTCTCCGAAATATAAGGCTCGAGCATTCTGCGGACCGATCAACGGTCGCTGCAGGCTGCTCTTCAGAAACGTCAGCATCTGAGACGACTCGGGAATATCCAGTTCCTTCAAAACCGATCGCAGATATCCAAACTGGTCTTCAAACGTGAGCGACTTTTCACCGCTGTCGATCAACGTCTGCAGCTTTGACACCACGTTGTCGGGCTTCGCGTTGGTGTAGTTGATGGGCTCGCTCTCAAAGTCGAGCGGCGGCGCTGCGAACGCACTGCCGAACGTGAACAGTGAACACAGGCAGAACGTAATGTTCGCAAACGTTCGCATGCGATCTTCGGTCGCAAGGCGCGGACGCTGAATTCTGCGTGGTGGAGCCGATAAGAAGGATGTCATTTGTCGTCTCCTTCCACAGCAGAAACCTTCACAGCTTTCACTTCGCCGACATCACCTGTGGCTTTGCGTAGGCTATTCACTTTGCCTCCCGTGCGACTCACCAGTGAACCGTTCACAGCCGCGTAACCGTACTGAACCGGATCCGCAAACGTGCGTCCGTCCCGAGTCGACGGACGACCTCCGTCTTCCGAAGAATCGCCGCCCGCAGCAGGACGAGTCGGCCGACCGCCGCCAGTCTCGTTCGAATCACCTCCCGGTCGGCCACCGCGCCGCACGGGCTGTTCTTCGTTGCTGCCGTTGTCAGCGGTGGCGTCGCCAGCTCGTTTGGATTCTTTAGACGGATCATCGGAAGCTCCGCCGTGCTGATGGTCTCGTTCTTCGCGACGCTTCACATCGGCTTCGCCCGCCTCCACAGCGCCTTCGATCAGCTCGTTCTTCGCAATGATGTTGAAGTCGCGGCCGGCAGCGATGACCGTTGTCAGTCCGTCTTTGCCGAAGAGATAAATGTGATCGCCAAGTCCCAGCGGAGTTGCCCAGCACAGCTGTCCGGACCGTTTGGTGTAAACGGATTCGCCCGTTTCCGCGTCAAAGCAATACAGCACTCCGACATTGTTCACCCAGTATGCCAGCCCCTGATGAACCATCGGCGAACCAAATGATGGCATCGCCTTGGCAGCCTTCCACAAAACTTTGGTTTCGTAACCGCTGTCGGTCTTCACCACCTGCATCGCAAAGTTGGATTCTTTGGCTTCGTCCAGTTGTTCGTCGTGCATGCCGGGTGACGCACTGACCAGAAAACGACTTTCACCAAACGGCAGCGGAGTTGTACTGCGATTGCCTCCAACACCTTCCATCGTCCACAACTGTTCTCCGGTAGCCGGATCGTATCCATCCACACTGCCCGCTGAACTGACGACAATCTGAGGCTGCCCTGCGATTTTCAGAACGATCGGTGAAGCATAGCTTTGGCGGCTGAAGCGTTCGGTTTGCCATTTGGTTTCACCGGTGACTTTGTCGACCGCCAGCAGGTACGATGGTCCTTCGTGATCCACCAGCACGAAAACGCTGTCGGCCGTTTGTGCCACCGAAGATGCCAGTCCGATGCGAACTTCGAATTCACCGAATTCATCCACCAGATTGCGCACCCACGCTTCGCTGCCATCATGGTTGAGTGCGACAAGCTTGCCGGTTTCGAAGAACGCGTATACTCGATCACCATCCACTGCAGGCGTCGGAGCAGACCGGCTTTGGAAATAGTTGCTGCGAACCGGTTGAGCCGACTCCGTCTTGTAATCCCACAGCTTCGTGCCGTCGGCCAAAGCCATCGCCGTGACGTGGCAATCTTCCTTCATGGTTCCGTCAATGGACGTGACGAACACTTTGTCGTCCCAGATCAGCGGGCTCGACTGACCGGTGCCAACCAGCTCGGTCTGCCAGCTCACATTGCTGGTCGGCGACCATTCCAAAGGCAGCGTTGCCGGATCAATCGCCGTCGCGCCGATTCCCAGAAAGCCGGGCCAGCGTTCGGGACTGGCGGATTCCTCGCCAGCCAGACACGCACAGAAGGTGAACAGAATGAAGCCCATGCCGATCAGTGTGTCTCGCATGAATGTGTGTCCCCATATGGGATATTGTGTTTTCATTGAATTGTTTTCCGTAATGGTACTGCGAAATATTCGTTATCGCGTGGCGTCCGGAAGCAGGACACTTGCCGTGGTTGTGCCCTGCCGGGACGCCCTGAAAAGTAGCCGCAAAATCAGTTCGAAGTCTTCAACTGGCTGGATGTCGAAACGGCAATCTGAGTGCTGGATGCTGCGGCCAAGTGGGCGTCCTTCAGCCAGTGCAGCAGCGAACGCTTGTCAACAAAGGGTTCATAACCTCGATTGGCAGAAGACAACCGTGCCATCACGATCGATCACAAACGTGCCGTGCTGCATGTCTTCCTGCTGTGGGTCGGATGCTCGAACGTAAACGCCCCAGGTTTCTGAAACGATGTAAGCCGGATCAGACAACACCGGAAAACTAAAGCCGCCCAATTCCTGTTCCCTCTGACGAGTGTAGTCAGGCATGTCAGCTGTCTGGCATGTCAGCTGTCTGGCATGTCAGCTGTCAGGATGACGCCATCGAACAACGCCACGTCCGTCAGCAGCTCTGGAAATATCTTTGTGCCAGCGCTGTGTTCAGAACGTTGGACGAATCGCCAATCAGTGGATCACTTTGGTCTGTTCGAATCTCCATCCCCACAACACTCGTTATCGGCTTGCTGTCGCCGGTGCGGCGGGCGCTGGAAAGGGCACCTGAGGAACGGCAACCGTTAAAGTGGCCGAATAGTAGGTGCTGTCATACCCTTCGCCGCTGCGTTCGGGTTCCTGGTGATGAATGACGGCCAGCACCATGTTGGCTTCGGTCGGCGTGAATTCTGCTTCGCCATTGGCATCGGTGCGGCGTTCAAATTTGTCATCAAATTCTTCCGCCAATGCCTGGCCTCGGGGGATAAACGTGACTCTGGCATCCACCAGCGGCTTGTCTTCGAACAGCACGCGAACGCGAATTGGTTTGCCCGGACCACTTTCGGTTACGGGATTCGTCAGCGGCACCAGTTCCAGGGGATGGCCGAGTGCTCGGTCGCAACGCATCAGAGGCCCTTTGGTGGCGGACGGATCGGGACCAACCACGAAGTAGGTTTTGGCACTCTTGATCGCTCGAATCTTTCCGTGCAGCGTGTCCAGTTCATGAGACACCACATGCAAGCCGGGCTTCGTAGTGATGTAAGGCGTGGTCCAGTAGCCCTGCTTTGGTTCGTAGGCCGTGCCGATCAGATTCGGCTTGAGATCGGTGGTGCAGCCGCAGGGCGCTTTCACCGCCAGGGATGCATGATCGAGCGTAATCAAGCTGTGCAGCTTGAAGTCGCGATGACCATTGCCGTGATTGCCTAGTTTCAGATCCACGTGAACGACATTGCCTTCACGAACCTCCGGAGTATTGACTTCGACCCACGTATCGTGAGCCAAGGCCGGAACAGCAATCACGGATGCGCAAATCAACGTAAACAAATTCTTCATGGTCAGTTCTTTCTTCTGAATATTTGTGAGGTTATGGAAACGCTGGGCGGTCAGCATCGAACCGTTGCCCCCGTGGCCGAACGCAATTCGTCATTTCATGAGACTTATGCGGCGTGAAAAGATGGCCATTGCGTGTCAATGAGACTTCCCATCGATCAGTACTCGCCAATCACTTCGCCGCCGCCGCGAGTTCCCAGCGCCTGCCAGGTGGATCGATCGATGTTGTCGCTGATGAAGCGCGCTGAACCGTCAGTCAGCAGCGCTTGTGCTCCACCTGTGTGCAGGCTGCGAGCGGCAAACCAGCCGATGCCATTGCGATGAACGTCGGGATCTTTCCAGTTCGGCGGCACATAGGTGTTGAAGGAACCCGTGTGACCGTGAGACCAGATCCACGACATACCGCGTCGCCCGTCCCAGCGAGGACTGCCGTTGGCGGCTGCCGCGGCGACCGCCAGATCCGGGTTATGGCCGGGGGCTCCGGAAAAGCCCTGACCAGCGGCCAGTAGTCCACCGCCCCCATAACGAGCCATCTGAATCTGAGGATCATCGGGCGTGGCATTCGTACTGTCGATACCGTTGCCTCGACGCGATTCCGAAAACATCACCGTGTTGGATGTTCCGTCCGTCACGTCACGAAACTTCGACGCCGAGGCCCACCAGAACAGGCCGTCCGTGCGAGCTCGAAAATCGTAGTTCGTATTCGTCCCGGAACCCGTACAATAACGATAATTTGTTCCTGCAAACGCCTGATCGGGCAGCGGCAGGTTCGGAATGCCATCGAATACTTCCATTCCGTTATCGCTGGGACACATGTAGAACGGGATGATGGTCTTCGCCGCCATGGTGTGAACCGGATTCAGCGTCTGGCTGCCGCCGGACCCCAGCATCAACGGAGCATCATTGGCAATCAGATTGGCCAGGTTGGCCTGTTCTACAAACGGCAGAATGGCCGCATGTACTGATCGCCCCCAGGTGCTGCTGGCAGCCATTCCAGGGAACAATGAGTAGGTTGATTCATAGTTGTGAATCGCCAACCCAATCTGCTTCAGATTGTTTTTGCATTGCGTTCGCCGAGCCGCCTCCCGCGCCTGCTGTACGGCAGGCAGCAGCAATGCAATCAGGATGGCAATGATCGCAATCACGACCAGAAGTTCAATGAGGGTGAAACCGCGTTTGCGGATTTCTGAATGAAGAAAAGGCATAAGAATAGACTCCCGTCTGTCTGTCGATTCCGAACGGCGAATGTCGCTTTCGATGACAGAACGTTGGTTTTTGAAATGCAAAGTCAGCTGTGAAATCATCGCGCACTGAGATCCTGGATTCGAAGCAGCCGGGGTTGGCACGCTCGCCACAAGCGCAGCGGAAGCTGTGTGGAGAGCGAACCGTGGCAGGCTTGAGCGAGCGCACCAACGCAGGCTGCCCGAATCGGTCAGGACCCAGGGGAAAAGGATTCAGACACAACAAATCTTCGATCTGGGCGGCGAAACGCCACAGAGTCGCAGGCAAAGCCATTGGGCCGCGTACAGCGCCTCGGCTTGGGCGTCATGCGAGCGGGCATGGCCCCCCGGAAGTTGTCCGCGCAGCGTCCGACGCTCCAGGAATGAATGCTCTGAATCCGAAGGGAGGTCAGCAAAGGCGCGGGGGAGGAAGCGGTGCGGGAACACTGAATTCCGGCTGCCGTTCTGACTCAATGGGATTCACACAGTGAATAGGGTCCGTGGACTGAATTTCGGAGCGGAGATCCCGAACGAAGGCGGGCGTCAGTACCGACATCCAGAACATCATGTTCCCATGGCACCTGGCAGCTTCAATGGCAGTCACCCATTTGGTGCGTGATTTCTTTGAACGCAGCGACTTTCGGCCATCGGTCGATGTGATCTTTACAGCATGCTCTGGCCTCCTGCGTGAGCAGCAGCTCGAAGATTGCCGGGAGATGCATGCACGCTTTGCCGCGGTGTTCATTATCGGGATGCCCCCGGTAGCGGAGATCTGTGACTCGGACTTAAGAGCACACTCGATTCTTCTGAGGTCGTTGTGACGTTGACAACAGACTTCCGCATGTGCCCCTGTATTCTTTGTGGCGCATCTGCTGCAGGCCTGCTGTGCGGCTCTATTCTCCTCAGCGCGGCAGCAGGAGGACGTTGTGGCGGCAGAGCAATCCTCGCTTAACCCTTCCGACAGCCTCTCCGCATTCGCAGCCTCAATGACAAAGCCTGGAACTGTAACTCCGTGTTTTTTGGCCCAGGCCACCTTTTCCTGATTCGAAAAACAACAGCATTCCTTCCAGCATTGATCGGCCGACATGCAACCGCAGGCGCGATTCGCACAGGGAAATGGCCGGGACGTATCTTTGGTGTTGCCGCCGCGCGCGAGCTCGGTTGGTCGGGACAGGCTGAATGGGAGGGGCAGCATCAGAGCCATCAACGAAAACAAGACCGTCAGGCAAACCAGCCCGCGGCCTCTCGATCTTCGAATGATGCGAATCCAATGGAACATGACTGCTTTCTGCCAGCCAGCAAGGACTGGGAAGCTCACCGATTCGCTCTCCACAGGGATCATGCTAGCGGCTCAGATGTCGTTTCATGTGGGTGAGCGTTGCCTGCGGTCAGAGTTTCCCGTGAGTGGGAGCCTTTGGCGGTGGGCAGAGAACATCATTGGCAATCACGTGAGCCGGATTTGTCTGTTCCAGAAACGGCAATATGGCGGCATGCACCAATCGTCTCAGGTACTGTTCGCGGGGAATGGTAGATTCATCGCTCTGAATCGCCAGTCCAATCTGCTTTCAGATTGTTTTTGGACTGCGTTTGCCGAGTCTCCTCGCGAGCCTTCTGCGCAGTAGCAGCAGCACATCAGCAAAGAGCGAGCAGCAGTCAAGCCATCAGGATGGCCATGATCGCAATCATGACCAGAAGTCGTTTCCATAAACCTGAGCAACCCAATGAGTCGGCCAGCGACGGTAGTCAACCACGGCTTCTGCGGTCCCCTGCCTATCCATCGAGCTACCCATCGAGCTACCAACAGAGCCTGGCTGGTCTTGTGACGGCTTCCGGAAAGAGACTATTGAATTCGCAAACGGCTACTCTGTCTGCGTCGAAGCATCAGAATTCGCCTCCCGGGAATAATCGAGCGTGAAGAATCGGTTCTCGAAACTCAGCTCCACTCGCTTCTCTGACGCGAAAATCTTCATCCAGTGATAATTCAGTGCACGACCAACATTCGATGCTTCCGGACCAAGGTCGACGTCTTTTCCGGTACGAACATCCACAACCTTTGCAGAATAAACTGACACTCGGGCGAAACCATCTTCCCGAAGCTGACTTGCTCGTGCCAGCAAAACCATCACTGGGCCGCTGGGAAGAATTGGCCCCGGCATTGCCTTCAAAGAGCGTAGAAAATAGTGCCCCAGAGGCTCATCCCATGCAAGTTGAAAACCGTTGCGGTTGATTGCATACATCCTGCCAAAGACATGAAGCCCCTCCGACACAGGGTCCAGGTCCAGAGAGGGATCTTCGACGGCCTCCGGTAAGACGACCAGTTGGTCACGATATGGCCGCAGGTACAGATTGCGAGGCTCAGGAACCGCAGTCACATCAATCGAAGCCAGCTCCGTACCTGTATCCACGCGCAACAGTTTCAGAGTCTTTCCCTCGCAGATGACCGCCATCATGTCTTCCGAGATATTTGAAAAAACAGAATCCTGCGGAAGACTGACTTCCCAGACCAACTCATCCGTCAGCATCTGCCGACACTGGATGGAAGCTGACGTGAACCCCTGTCGAAACACGATGCAGCAGTCCTGGATCACTGCAATACGCCAGTAGAGATTCTGGCCGGGTTCCTGATCCACATCGCGAACGGATGAACCGACATTCTCGTTGGCGTCCATCCACCAGTCGGGAATCGGAGACACTCCATGCAGCTGACCATCTGTCAGACTCCGGTGTTCGATGCGACGTTCACCTTCAGAAAGTATCAACAAAGAATCATTGTTCGACATGAGTCTGCTGTCGGGAGCGATCCGCGAGAGTTGCCACTTTTGCTTGCCGGTGACAGTATCAAAAACCACTAACTGTCGACCGGAAATCACTGGCAACGCTTCCGGCGTGACCGGTCCTGCAGGGTACATGCCGGATGGCTGCGGTGAATAGCTGACGATTCTCTGCCAGCCAGGGACGAACTGCCGTGTCAGGCTGTTTCCCTGCGAATCTGTAAGATCCGATAAATCCAGTTGCCAGAGTACCTGAGGGCTGATTTCAGGATCCGGAGAGGACGTGTCCAGAACAAACATTTGTTCGAAGGTTTTCAACACAACAATGTGTCCGGTCACCATTGCGTAACAATCGGAAATCTGGTGCATTCCGGTCGGCAAAGTTTTTCCAGGTGAAAAGCTCCAGAGCAGCTGTCCGTCTGCATTGACCGCTTTCACCTCCGTGCTGTTGGCCTCCTGAAACAAACTACAGCCTCGATAGATTCCTGGAGCACCGAAGATAGGGATCATCAGTTGCGGCCCGTCCAGCACAGGCGAAGGCTGCGGGAGCATTGATCTTTCATCCGATGCCACAACCTTTGGCACACCGTCGGTACCAGGCGGCCAGATCGATGGACTACCTGGCAGGGAATGCTGCGTGACCCACTGATCGAAAGTGACCTGTGCTTCCTGATGAGCGTGAAACTTTAATGCTGCGTTGTTGTTGAATCCGTCAGCAGACTTCAGGTCCGCGATCAGCGCTCCCAGAGCTGAAAAGTTTCCGTTCTGGTTCCATGTCTGCAAAAGATCAACCAGAGCCCGGGCCGCTTCACCGTTGCCCGTCGTGATCGACCGGAGATTCATCTGCTCTCGCGTCGCATTGACAGCTGCAAAGACAACAGGATCTGCAGGCGACGAATCCAGCGAATCCAGCAACTGCCTGGCGACTGCGTGAAGTCCGGAAGCGTCACAGTCTCGAATCATCTGCAGCGTCTCGGTCGTCGAAAGGGCAGATTGATCGAGAATCTGCTTTGTTCGTTCGACCAGTCGAGCTTCGATGATGTGTCGATCCTGTTCCGTGCGCGACATGAGCACACGTTTGATTCCAGCGGCAAGGACCTGCGAATTCTGTCGCGTCAGATAACCCTGAACATAAACGTGATTACTGCCGGATCTGAGTTCCGGCAGTAGCTCCGCGACAGCATCAACCAGTTCCGATACTGGTCGCTCCTTCATCTCCAGGAGACCGTCTACCATCAGTTCAAACAACTGGTCCATCTGCGAACCAGCTTTGTCAAGGTCTTTCAGCTGATCCGGCAATACCGCCGCATCGGTCAAATCCATATTCAGCATCGTGGCCAGGACAGACATTGCCTGAACCTGATCGATCGATGTCTGCTGGATCAATTGCCGCAGCCGGGGAATGTGCTGACGGTTACGAATGAAGTCGACCCGAAGCGATTCCATCAAGACATCGGTAAGCACGGTTTGAGCCGACTGCGCAGTAACTTTCGCGCGTCGCACTGATTCAGCGTCCTCAGTCGTCAGTGCCTGATTCGATTCGAATTGAAGGACCAGCTGGTCCAGTATCTGAATCCCTTTTTCAAAATCACCATCCAGCAACGCGGCCTGAGCCTCCAGCAACGGTGCGTCGGCGTCCGCAGGATCGGACGAAAAACACCGAACTGAAGTTAACGTCTGGTCAATAATTCGGTCCTTCCGGACCAGCAGATTCCCGACAGGCTGACTACTTCGCAGTCGGCGAGTCAGCAGTCGACGACCGGTGCTGATTTCGTAGCTGATAATCGATGGGGACGTCGTTGGCACATGGACAACGGAACCATCAGTGGACGCAATTCCGGAAACAACAGCGTCGTGAATTTCCTGTACCCACACCAGTTTACCGGTATTCCGGGCAATGCCCATCACCACACGGTTGCCCGTGGCAATGATCAGGTCGTCTGTGATTGCGACAACAGATCGGACCAGCCCACGACCAGTTCGCCAGAGCTCCCGACCTGTCTGCAGATCCAGGCAATACATTTTGTCGTCGTCGCGTGGCGTCAAGACGACGGTGTCGCCATGAATGCGCGGCAGGGTGTCGGTCCACCGACTGTCAAAGTCCAGTTGGTCGGAGTGCTGTGGCGACAGTGATCCCGCCAGCACGGGTACCTGATAACCGAGCTCCGGCATTCGGATAATGTCCTGATACCGGTAGACCCACCGAATCGAATGATCCGCGACGGAAACCGCAATCACCTGCTGGTCGGTTGTGGGGCAAATCAAAAGTCCCTGGGCAAATGAAGGAGTCATTCCTGCATGCTTGCGGACAGGATGTCGCGTCAGTGGAAATTCCGGGATTGTCAGCAACTGAGACCGAATAATTCGCGGGTTCGCACTGGCAGGCGATGAGGACTGGAATTCAGGTTCCCCCAGCTGAAGCAGAAAGATGCCTTCACTGTTTTCAGCGATCACATAAATGCGGGAACCAAGCACCAGCGGGGCACCCAGAAAGTAATATCCGGCCAGAACGTTAGCTCGCCCCGATCCCGCTGCCTGCCCTCCCGCCTCCCACCGGCGCACGCCGGACTTCAAATCGTAGGCACGAAGATAATTCGTTTGGGTTTCGCCGGATGTTCCATCGAAGTCCAATTGTCCCGGCCAGGTCAACCAGCCGGAATCTTCGATGGCATAGACAGTTGAACCGTCCGAGCTCAGCTGGGTTGCGGTATTGGTCCGTACCATCTGACTAAACAGCTGAAATGCCAGGCCCCCGGCCATGCTCTCGATGGTGCTGTCGCTTGATTCGAAACGTGAGGCATTCGGAACAAAGAGACTACGCGGTGTCGGAGTAATTTCTTCCCCCGCAACCTCGGACGTTTCCTGCAGTCGATCCATCGCTGCCCGAATACGTCCGTCCGGCAAAGAGGACTCCCAGATCAGTTCTCCCGTCGTGACATCCACCGCACGCAGTCCGGCCATGGTCCGAAACACCAGCAAGTCATCTGCCAGCAAAGGCAATGAATTCGGCGGTACGGTGGCATTGCCCTGCTGAAAACGCACGACAAACTGATCAATATACTCACGGACTCTGCCGAGAAGTGGATTCAGGCGATCTGCGAACAGCACATCGGCGACTTCAGACAGCGAGGCCGTCCAGCGTGGCTTCAGATCAATGGGCCCCGTTGATTGAATTGCCGATCGACGATAATCACCTCCCGGTTGCAGCCAGCTGGTTTCAGCAGCGGATGGCCGTGGCCGTGACGAAATCCGCCCAGCAGAGATCCGCTCCAGAAGTCCGCGGTAATCACCATCCACGGGCGGCAGCAGGATGTCTCTCCCGGCGAAAGCCATTCTGACAGGCTGATCATCCGATGTGCTGGCCAGCGTTTTCAATTCGCTGATCGCATCGAATTCCAAACCAGCCATCCATTGCGCGACGGCAAGTTGAATTTGCAGCGTCTGTTGCCCGCCAGGTTGGGATTCTCCGGCCGACATCCGTTTCAGCAGGTCCAGCTGTAAAGCTGCGTCCAGATAATCGGCTCGTTCGATGGCCAGGCGAGCAAGTTGCCGAGTCGCAACTGCGCCGGCGTTTGTGAATCGATACCTTGCCGCCACCTGACGCAAAGCGGGCGGACCTCCGTGAACTGTCGCATCCGTCAAAGCCTGATTTGCCACTGAAGAAAACTGTGTCAGATATTCTTTGCGGAACTCAGCAGGAGCAGTCTGATAAACGTCTTCCATTCGCGAACGGCCGCCAGCATCGGTTCGCGTGCCTTCTCTGACGATCGGCTGTCCATCGGTCGAATTCTCTTCGAGTATCGGATCCTCTCCGGAACAAATCCGACTCCATGCCGAGTCAAAGAGACTCGCCGCCTGCACCCAATTGTTACCTTCCAGCGCTTCGGTGATCTCAGAAAGCGCCTGTTGCAGTTGCCGCTGCTGAACATTGTCCCGCATTGCCTGGACAGGGGCTTCAAATTGTCGCTGAGGAAAGATTCCCGGTACCTGAGCGAATACGACATCGGGCTGACAGAGAACCCGCAGCCCAAAAAGAAACACGATTGCGATGGTTCGAGACCGGCGTCGCATTCAAAACTCCTCAGAATCCAGCGTACCGACGTGTGCAATGGCACCGTTTAACGATCCGTGCAGTCTCGCAGATTCTCACGGAACCGTCCAAGCAGTCGACCGCAGTTCACGGGGCAAATCGTTTGCCACCCGAATCAGATTGCGGTGGCTGTCCGGCAAACAGGCTCAGGCATCTAGTGAAGCTGTATGACGCAACTGCCGATAATGCCGTTAAAGTGATTCTCGGACGTATAGTCCCCAACCAGCCCGGATTCGTCAGTCCCCACCTGCAAGCCATCCTGTGGCATCGTGGACAGCGACAATGGCAGACGCGTTTCAAACACGGCTGAATCATCCTGCTGGATGGAAACCATCTGCTCAGAAGCATCCCAGTGAACCTTCAGTCCGGTGCATTCGGCTTTAAAATGGCAGTCGGACTCATGCAGCGACCCTTTTTCGCGGACGGCAAAAATGACCTTTCCGTTTTTCAGGTACAGGGCGTAGCCCGCCGCCGAACCACCCTGCGCGACAATCACCCCATTGTCGCCAGGACTGGTGATGTTCACCGTGATTGTGAATGACTTGTTTGCATAATCAGGCGATGCAGATCGAGCCAGGTTGTCCCCCTGCTTCAATCGAAAACGTTTCTTCGAACTTAACGCGTTCGTTTTCTTCTCCCAGTACGGAGTCAACGGCAACACATTTGCGCGTTCGGCCCATGCTTGCCAAAGCCTTGCTAACGAGGCGACTCGGTCGGGCTGCATGGCTGCCAGATCGTGAAGCTCTGCCCGGTCGCTGGAAATGTCGTAAAGTTCCCATGGACCGTCCGCATTTTTGGCAACCAGTTTCCAGTTCCCTTGTCGGACAGCTCGATTGCCTTCGTGCTCCCAGAAAATGGCTTCTCGTTCGATCTGCTTTCCGTTAAACGCCGGGACCAGGCTCTTACCTTCCAGCGATTTCATTCGCCTTCCGTCAAGCTCATCAGGATAGCTTGCACCTGAAACGTCAACGCATGTCGCCATCACGTCGATCAGGTGCCCCGGCTGCGGTTCCAGTTCGCCGTCTCGCTTGATTCCGGCTGGCCAGTGGGCGATCAATGGCGTGCTGATACCACCTTCGTGGACCCAGTGCTTATATTCACGAAACGGAGTGTTCGAAACATTGGCCCAGCCACGCCCGTAAGCAATGTAGGTATCCGCCGGCCCTGGCATGACGCCAGGTCCCTGAATCACGGGATAACCATCGCGACTCTGCTTCGGAATCATGTCGCGTTGCAGGGCTTCGGCCGCCATTGAATCCAGCGTCGGCCCCTTGGCTCTTTCTGATGGGCTGCCGTTGCGGGACTGCCGGCCAAGCGTCTCGGCGCATCCCCCATTGTCCTGCATAAACAGAATCAGCGTGTTGTCCCACTGGCCTGATTCTTTCAGTTGATGAACAATTCGACCGATTCCCTGATCCATCCGATCGATCATGGCGGCGTAAACTTCCATACATCGCAATTCCCAGTCACGATGCTCGACGGTCTCCCAGTCTTCAGCAGTGTCTGACAATTCCGTATCGGCGTTCACTACGCCCAGTTCTTTCATTCGCCGGAGCCGTTCCTCGCGCAGCTTTTGATAGCCGGCATCAAAACGGCCCCTGTACTTTGCAATATCCTCAGGCAATGCATGCATCGGCCAGTGTGCTGCGGTGTAAGCAACGTACATCATGAAAGGTCGCTTCGGTGTAGCCTGCACATGTTCATCGATGAATCGCACCGCATGATCGCTGATTGCATCCGTGTAGTAATATTCCTTTGGCTGATACTCAGGATCTGCGTATGGCGAAATTTGTTCGTTGTCGCGAGTCAATGAATTCGGGTCGAAGAAACTACCAGCTCCATGAATCGTGCCATAGAACCGATCGAACCCTCTCTGAACCGGCCAGTTGGATTTGGGGCCATCCGGACTGACGGATTTTGTAACATGCCATTTCCCAACAGCGTACGTCCCATAACCTGCTGATCGCATTACCTCGCCCAAAGTACGGCACTGCTGGTTCAGCTCCCCGCGATAGCCATCGTGCCCGTTGTCATTCATCATCCAGCCAACGCCAGCCTGGTGGGGATACAATCCCGTCAGCAGGGAAGCCCGTGTCGGACAACATCGAGCCGTGTTGTAAAACTGAGTGAACCGCAGACCTCCATCGGCCAGCGAATCCAACACCGGGGTATGAGCTTCTCCCCCATAACATCCAATGTCAGAAAAGCCCATATCGTCGCTCAGAATCACAATGATATTCGGGCGGGATGTCGCCTTTCCCGAAGGTGTTGAAGGATTCGCGATTGCGGTATCAGGCAGGGAAAGGATGCAGAGGGCGATGACACTCAGAGGCTGCACGAAACTTGCGGAAAGAGGCAACATTAAAGTCGGACCTGTACATTGAAAGAGAGAGTGGACGGTCATTCTGCTTCACCCAAATGCTGCGAAGCCATCTGCCCAACAGAGGAAAAACACGCCCTCGTTTTTCATGGAAACCTGGTGCCGAACACCCGCTCGACCAAAACGGATCAAACAACGAAATGCAGAACAGGGACGACGCTCCGAGCGACAGCACTGACTACAGGGACATCGAATATTAACACCAGGCGGGCTCTGCATTCTATTGTCAGGCGGTAACTGGAAACAACCGGGGAAGCTTCGACGATCATGACAGGTATCAATGCCCAGGACAAAACGAAACTGACAGTGAGAGCGGAATGTGGCACCAACGCTGATTCCGACGTCGTTGGCTTGCAGTCGAAAACCTGTTGAACTCTGCTGACTCTTTTTGAACATCAAAAGTTCACTGAGCCGTATGATCGACCTGCCTTCAGTCACCAGTCACCGAAAATTGTTGACGGGCGATCAGACTTGGCCCCAACGAAGTCGACCCGATGCCAGAGCAGCATTCTCAGCCAGACGGCCCAACAGGAAACCCGAAGCGTTAGCGAGGGCCCGAAGAACGGGGCACGCACAGTCGCCACGACGCGAAGACGAGACGCCAGAAGAATAACTGCGGGCTCGAAGCATCCGTCTGGACCAGCCCCCTCAACTTCCCGAAGATTTACTGCCCGCCTTTGCGCCTTGGCGTCTTTGCAAGAGACATCACCCCGCACATGCCAAGAGGAAACCCGAAGCGTGAGCGAGGGATGAACCGCCCTGACCATCCGTCGCCGTCGTGCCAGAGCATATGTCCGTTCCATTCCAGAACTATGCCTGCCGCTCGTTTAACCCGACCCAACGGGG
This sequence comes from Planctomycetaceae bacterium, assembly GCA_041398825.1. NCBI lineage: Bacteria > Pseudomonadati > Planctomycetota > Planctomycetia > Planctomycetales > Planctomycetaceae > Planctomycetaceae bacterium. The sequence continues at coordinate 141,557 of JAWKTX010000004.1, forward strand.
AGGCTAAGCCACGCGAGGTGTCTATCCCCAATTGCCGGGCCAGCCCGAAGGGTACTGAGCACAAGTGGGTCTGACACATTATTTCGCGACAGTAGTTCTTCACGGCCTGCACCGAGTATCGCTGCCTGATTCCAACAGTTGCGTTGCAAAACTGCGGCAAGAGGAAACCCGAAGCGTGAGCGAGGGATGAACCGCCCTGCCCATCCGTCTCGGTGGTGCCAGTGCATATGTCCGTTCCATTCCAGAACTGTGCCTGCCGCTCGTTTAACCTGACCCAAAGGGTAGGCCAGCTTGACGCATACTTACACCTTTCGTACGACGATCTGCATCAGAGGATGAACGCCTTTATGCGATCGCAAGCTCCAGCGACGGATCAGCATCGACGCGTTGACTTCGATGGTTTCTTCGGGCGGCTAATGAGTCCATTGTGAGCATCGACTCAACCAGTGTGGAAACCAGCGTGCGTCTCCCTCGTTCAGGTGAGCTGCGCTGACGGCATGTTCCATGCGCTGCAGCAACATCGCCCCACCTTTTTGCACGAACCTTGTGTGGCCTCAAGCGGCGACACATTGACACCCGTAAGCTGTGTGGGTATTGTGATACCAGTCGATTGGGTGTCAATCGCACAATATCTGCCTACTGCGCGTGATATTGGATATTACTGCCTATCGCGCGTTTTTCCCCTCCAATATCAGGATATCACGCGCAGTAGGAAGATAATGAAGAGTTAGTGCAAAACCATTGTTCTTCAGCGATTGGTCGGAGCCACATTTGAAATGAAACTGCCGGAATCAAACGAAGAGTTGGCGGAGTTGGAAATAGATTTTCCTCCACTGCCCAACAACACTGCGGCGTCCGCGCCTCGACCTATGTTCGACATACTCGAGTACCTCAACATGGAGGTTGGCGACGGAGCAAAGATTAAGGCCTCTCACCTAAAGTTCCTGCGTACAGCAGAGATTTACAATGAAGCATTCTATTGGATCTGGCAGTTCAATGATCCGTCCTCCGGGGCCAAGTGTTACGTTACAGTTTCAGAAAATGTTGGTAACGGATCGACTTGCGTCGGATATGACCAAGATTATTGGGGACTGACTCCAGAGCAGTTCATCTTTGGCAGTCACAACAGAATGTTTTAACTTCATAAATTGGCCTTCGACGTGTAGCGTTGCATACGCTCGGCCAGCAATTCAGAGCTTGGTTAAAGAACAAGAAGAATCGCACTAACCAAGCCATGCAGCGGAATGGCGGTAGTTCGCGTCTTGACCTGGATCCTTTTCTCCCGCCATCCGCTGATGGCGGGCGTTCTGTCGCTAAGACCGCTTTACCGTCAATGGTATGTTAACCCTGTTTGACCTAATTCGATTGATTGGCGCTTTGGTTGGCGCGGTCGTTTTCGGATCAACTGGCTGGAACACGCTTGGCATACTCGGTTGTGTTGTGGGTGCCCCAGTTGGACTCGTAGTGGGTGCGATGATTGGACAGATGCCTCTCATCGTCTGCCTCAAGTGGATGTCACGACGATTTGATCGCATGACCGATGAACAATTGGAAGGCGAACTCCATGATCCTGCCTGCCTGACTCCCAACATACTATTGCTTGAACTCAACCGACGTGGCTTCGACATTCGACGCGAACTACCATTCGTCCAATCACTGTTGGCATCCGATGAAATGCATCGTCGCACCGCAGGGTGGGCGGCCTTGAATTCCGCGTTTCCGGAACTTGTTGGTCGAATTCCAAGCTATAATCCAACCGCAACAACCGCGGAATGCAAAGCTGAATGCGAACCGTTACTGAACGCGACAGAACCAAAATCGGCATAGGGGTCAGCCTTGGGGCTGAGCCCCTCCCACACCACCCGACATGCGGGTCCGCACCGGGCGGTTCAGATCTTTCGCAGTGAGTGTCTGCCAGATTGTGAACAGGCTGACTAATCCTTCCTGAGCGAGATAGTCCAGCGACAGTGCTTCGTGCACGGCTTTGCTGGACGACAGCGTCCACGGACCTTTGCGACTGCAGCCGTGAGTCACGGCTTCGTCTTCTGTCACGCCGAGTTGACGCAGGTTCGCGATCCTCGTGCGGACGCCTCGCCATTGCTTCCAGTAGCAAGCCCGGATGCGGCGGCGAATCCACTTGTCGAGTTCCGCGAAGTACGTTTTGTTCGGCACGAGACGAAAGTAACCCACTCAACCCTGAAAGTAGCGACGCAGTTCCGTGAAACGATGAGACATCGACACGCCGCGGTTGCGACGTGTGATCTGCTTGACGCGGTGAAGACTTCTTATGCCGAGGATCGCCAACGGGGCAGCGCCAGCTTGTCGTTTGGAGTGCGGCGACTTGTCGCAGCTTTGGCTTTGATTCACCACGTCGAGTTTCCGCGAGCGGCAGGTTAAAATTGACTGACGCGGCAGACCTCGGCCAGAATTCCTGTCAGTTCCGTGACACGCCCAGGGACCTTCGCTTCTGCCGATCGCCAGATTCAACGAAGATTGGGTGCCTCGCGTGTTGTCGTAAATGCTTCCGGAATAGCCCCCCCTTTCGAAGATCGTTTGTCAGAAGAATCCAAAGCGGCGACAAGTCTCCGCACTCCAAGGTGGCGATTGTCAAACCCGGCCCCAAAGAAGAGCAACGAGGCCGCACCCCTTCGCAGGCTTCCTCCCCACGGATCGTCACCTCACCGCAGTTGCCCTCGCCTCATCCTTCACCCACAAAGAAACATTTGGCAAACTACTTCCTCAATGAGTCCCGTTTTCGTACAGGGGACTTTCACCCCACAAGTCCGCGCCCATGTTGGGCGTACCATGCAACGGAGTCGGCGGTCGGGTCGATTTTTGAAATCAACGTCGCTCGCGCCGACCCGCTGATGCGAAACGTTCGTCAGCAAAATCTAATGACTCGATGGCACGTATCCATTGCTGACATCCTCGACGCAAAAGCCGATGGGTTGATCTGCTCTGCCAATCCGAATCTCAACCTGTCCGGCGGCGTTGGCGGTGCATTCCTTCTTCGCTACGGCACTGAGATGCAAGATTTTCTCCATCGTCACTTGCGATCAACAGGTCAAAGATTCATCGAGCCCGGCAGTGCGGTGTTGGCGCCTCCATGTGGATCGACGTACAAGGCCATCGCGAATGCGGTCGCAATCGATGCGTTCTACGACACCAACTGCGACTTCATTCGATCCGCTTATGAAAACGCCATCCGTCAGCTGGCTGCCGCATCGTGCCGAACGATTGCTGCTGCGTGCTTGGCGTGTGGGTACGGTCGGTGCTCAATCGCAAACTTCATCGAATCAATAGAAACTCTGATTGCTAGACCGTATTTGAATGTCGATACTATTACTTTGGTAACCACCAACGCCGAACTCGCTGACGCCATCGCAGCGGTCGTCGGTGCTCCCCAAAGCTGACGAACCATGCCATGCACCGGAGTGGCGGTGGCCAGCGGATTTGAAATGGAAGCTTTACTCCCGCCACCCGGTGATGGCGGGCGTTAGGCGGTAAAGATGTCATCGATTCCATTCGTGATGCCCTTGCAGGTCCGTCAGCTATTGACCAACTCGCTGATAGAATTGGTCACAGAAACAGACACGTCGCGGCTATACGATGAAGTGTCGCAGGACACAAGTGGTTTCAACTTTGTGGAAGTCGATGATCGTCTTTTCTTCGCTGTGGACCGCATTGAAGATGGAAGTGAATTATGGATGACCGACGGAACACAATCCGGAACTGTGAAGGTCACCGATCGCCCGGGGCCGTTGTCGTCCAAAGTTCACGATCTGATTGAGTTTGATGGAGCTGCCTACTTTGTTGCTACAGACGATCGTGGGAGCGAGCAGCTGTACCGAACGGATGGCAACACAACACAAGTTGTGTTCGGAGAATCCACGGGGCAAAGAACTCACCGGATACAGCACTTAACGCAGGCGAATGGCAGGTTCTTCTTCGTTGCACCGGACGAAGATTTTCAGGAGCGGATTTGGGAGTCCGACGGAACAGCCTCGGGAACAAGGCTGTTCAGGGCAGAGGCACTTCTGCAGTCACAACCAACCATGCTGATCGCCACTCAAACGCACCTGCTTCTGACATTTCCGGACCCTGAGTCATTCTCGCAACAGTTGTATTCCATCGACCTGGCTGGCAGAAGTCCGATGACGCTGCTTGCGACCACAGATGAGTCACTCAAGTTTGCGAATGAAAAAGCAGGGCTCGCGACATTCACGTATTCCGCCAGGTATCCGCCGTACGGCAATGATCGGTTAGAGGTGCTGATCACCGATGGCACGGCCAAAGGGACGTACAGAGTTGTTAATCATGAAACCAGAAATCCCATCGTGGTCGACAGGGTCTATGGGCAGACGAAGAATGGAGTCATTCTTCGGGTGTGGAACGGTGAAATTCGCGAGGCCTGGTACGTGGACAGGAGAACGGGGGCGGCAAGTGCAATCATGTTTGGAGACTGGCCGATCTCGTATTCGGCCCTCGCCCTAAGCGACGATGGCGTGCTGTTTTCAAGTGGCAATGATCTGTTGAGATTCAGTAATTCGACAAAAGAAGTTTCAGTTCTTTATCGCGAAAAGGATTTCTGGTTCAGCGGCGTGGAGATCGACAATGACCGTGCCATCGTGCTGTTTGGGTTCGAAGAGACCTGGGGCAGACACTACGGTTCTGCCATCATTCAATATTCCACAGACAAGGGAGCAACATGGACCAGGAGCCCATCACCGTATAATGGGAGACATCCATTGGTTGCTGGTTTCGTGAATGGTCAACTGCTGCATCTGTCGGGAAACGATCAACAACCCGTAAGTCTGAACGCAATCTCGCTCACAACCAGTCAGGAGGTAGAACTGTTCAATTTCGGAACCGGGACCGGACCGAATTCTCCACAGATTCGGCCTTTGACTACGATTGGCGACACGCTGTACGGCTGGGATTTCGATCTTGGTCTGGTCAGTATTGATCCTGAGGACGGAGTACAGCAGGTTGTCTCTGCGGACGACAGATTTGGTGCCTACGGTTTTGGTGGAATTCAGCTCTTTTCTGGCACCGACAAAGCATTGGGCATGCTATGGACACATTATTACGAGCATCTGAACAACAGCGATCGGTTGCTTGGTTATGAATTCTGGAGTATCGACGCGGGTACTTTTCAGTTCCTGGGTGAGTTGGCTGAAGGAATCAATTCCGGTGGCATGACGGCTATTGCCGCACCAAATGGGCAATTCTATCTGCTGGACGGCGGCCAAACGCCGGGATTGTGGGTGACAGACGGAACACCTCGCGGGACACAGCTGGTCAAAGAACTGCCCTCGGGCGACACGTTCGGATACGCCCAAACGTCAATGCATAATTTCAAGGGTGAAGTGCTGTTTACATTCCGTTCCCGGTCCGCCGAGAAAGCGGAGATTTGGAAAACCGACGGTACGAAGGAAGGGACGATTCGCATCTGGGACACTGCCGAACCTGACTGGGGCAGCCAACTGATTGCGTCAAGGACAACAACGGCCTGGACTGAGGTTAACGGTTCCGGAACAAATAGCCGGTTGTTTGCTGTCACAGAAACTTCTGAGTCGCCAGTGTGGATTCGTCATGATATGAAAGGTCGGGAACTCAATTGGCCGTCAATCGTCGAGCATGACCTCCCCACCAACGAGATCTACTTTACAGCCTATATTTCTGTGTCGCAGGAACCTGATGTCAAAACAATGGCACAGGCTGTTTTTCGGATCAACGACAAGCTTGAAGCAGAGATCGTGGTGTCTCCGTATGAGCTGCAGTTCCAGCAAGTGGTGGATCTGAAACTTGCGGATGACAGGATACTCTTCACGACTGCACGGTATGATGATGGAACCGCCACTTTTTCCCTACAGTCATACGACATCACAACCGCAGACGTAACACTGCTCCACGAAGGACCAACGATTTGGCACGGAAATAATGGCTACTCGCTCGGACGGTCCGAAGAACGACTGCAGCGGATTTCCGGTCCGAACGGAGATCGTTTTCTGTATCTCACGAAAACCGACCCGAACACTGGGTATCGTCGACTTTGGAAGACCGACGGGACACCGGAAGGTACTTACTCGGTGCTGCCTCGGTTTGCGGACAAGCTGCTGATTCCGCCTGACGCAGAATTCGTTCAGCACGAAGACAGCATTGTGTTCAATGCCGCCCTGCCGGAAACCGGATACGAGTTGTTTCGAATTCGCACGGATACCCAGACCCCCGTCCTGAACGATGTTTCCATCAATGTGCAGAACGGCAAATCCATTGTGACCTGGCAGGAAACGGGGGCGGCTGTGCAGTACGACGTGTGGCTGAAAGATCTTTCCAATCCGGCTGCTCCGACCATTCAACGGCGTGTTGAGAAAGCATCACTGGAACTGGACGAAGAGCTGACCAGCACGGCTTATCGCGTATCCGTCCGAGTCATCACATTGTTTGGAGAATTGTCCCGATGGAGCAAGGCGGTTGATGTGTCCGTCGGCGAAACACCGATTGTCTACTGGCATGCGGCCAAAACAACGTCCGCCATTCCTTCCTTCGCATGGTCTCGTCCCGCAGACGCACTTTACGACGAGATCTGGGTTACCAACCGAGATTCAAAAACGCGAGTCCTGTACGAAACACACCTGACTTCCAGTTTATTCACGGCTGAATCGCCACTTGGGCACGGTCATCATACTGTTTGGGTTCGCTCACGACTGAAGAACGGAGAATTCAGTGCCTGGAGCCAGGGTGTCAATTTTGATGTGGTCGGAGCTCCCATTGAATTGACCAGTGGTTCAGGCGAGCAGACATCGCAGCACTTTGAGATTCTCTGGCCAGCCGTGGAGCATGCGACGTCCTACGAAGTGCGAATTGTTGCTGCCGGCCAATCCACCTCGACGTATCGTGCTGTCAATATCCCCAACGTTCATCATCAGATTGCAACGGCCCTGCGGGCCAATGATTACAAGGTTTTTGTTCGCGCATACCGAGGAAACCGAGTGCTGACGGAATGGGGTTCCGGGACGAATCTTAAGATGCTGGTGGCTCCAACCAACGTTCGCGCAGACCGAGAAACAATCGCGTGGGACTCTTCCGCGCTTCCGGCATTGTACACAATAGAAATCTGGCGGAGAGATTCCGGTCAGTTCATCAATCGCTGGGGGAAACTCACCAGAACGCAGATCGCCACACGTACCAACCTGACGCCCGGGATGTACGACGTTCGACTGCGATCGAGCTTCACAGACGGAAGAACGTCCGGTTGGTCGACCCCGGTGGACCTCATGATTCCACACCCGGCCCCGACGATCACATCGTCCGCCGAGCCAACAGCGGATGCGACCCCCTTCATCACATGGACACCGGCTGCCTCAGGCAATTCGCCGGTCGCCTATGAAATCCAGGTGACAGAGGCAGGGCACACCACGCCGATCTATCAGGCAGATGGGATCACAACCATCAGTCACCGCGTTGATTCACAGCTTTCCGTTGGGACGTACGAGATCCGGGTCCGTGCGCATTATTCCGATGGCAGTCAGTCGTTCTGGAGCAATGCGCAACAACTGACTATCGGTCCGCCAACAGTTGCCCGTCTGGTGGCGGGAACCCTGAGCTGGGCTCCCGTCAAAGGGGCGACGCATTACGAATTGTGGATCGATTATTGGGGTGATCATTCGGCCGCGCGAAAACGTATTGTCCACGAAAAATTTCTGGTAGATACTGATTGGCAGCTTCCTTGGACGCTGCCAGGCGGGCGTTACAAAGCCTGGGTTCGTGCCATCCGTGGAGAAGCAGGCAGCCTCTATCAGTCGAAGTGGAGCCAGGCGATCGAATTTCGTCGTCCATAACACACCACTGACGAAGTTGCGATCCGGCGGATGCACTTGCCGCGAAGCCTCGGTGCGTGCTACTTTCATTCGCAGCGGGCGGTCATCTGTTGCTTCGATGACTTCGGTACGAAGAGACACAAGAGGTGTCAGGCACCGTTTTCATTAGGACGCGTTTTGCAGTTGCTCCGTTTGCCCAGGTTTCATCGCCAAGTAGCGAACGGCGATTCACTCTACAACGAATTGCAGTCGGCCCCGCCTCCGTTTGCGCAATATTCACAGGCTCCAGCCAGCCCGCACTTCGACAAACGGGCCATGCAGACAGCGAGACATCTTTCGAAGCGATGCGAGACCAGCATCGTTTCGATCGCGGGAGCCGGATGAATGACAGCGTCTCGAACAACACAAATCGATGTTCAGATCGTTTCAAAACAGAAACCGATCTCTTCGCCGCTACGCCACTTCGAGGATGCAGCCTCAATCGTTGCTCGAACAACTGTCGCATCCGAATCAATCCCAAAATCCGCCGGAACCGAACCACCGTTAAATCGCCATTCCCAGGGTGACAACCCGTTGCCCCTTCGGTAAACTGCTCCGCAGCGGATCCATTATCGTGATGAATCCCGCAAGCAAACAACCGAGCCGCAAGCACTCGCCAAGCGGCAAAGTTCAACGCTCGATCTATACACCAGCATCCTGCGTTGCATAGATCGCAAGTCGTTATACTACCTGGGGTGTTGCATCGGCTTCGCACGCCAGCCTCTGGCTTTGACGCATAGCGGGTTCCGGTGCGAATTGCATTGAAGAGGTTGTGATCCGTTCTTACAAGAAATCGCCAAGAATTGTTCGGAACAGGCGAACAGAAATTGTTTCACACACTAATTCATTGGATGATCTAGAATGAGCGAATGTTATTGCTGTGGTAACGATGTCGAGTGTCTTGTGCAAGAATGCGGAATCTGCGATTGGCCCATTGGCAAACGGGTCTGCCGCGAGAAACGTTGCAGCCCCATATCCAACGCGATATGGAAACTCTTTTTCGTTGCCGCTCTTGTCGTGTCCACCGCGGTAGTGGCGTGGCAATTGTTAGCTTGACCCTGTTGGACATCGAATGATTGCAGCGATCCAAGCTGGTCAATAGCCTTATTCGCAGGGTAACCATAGTGGATTAGAAAATCGCGAAGCCGAGTTCTAATCTTTTGTTCAAGGAGCCCGGAGCGATGTTCGGGCTTTTCTTTTGCGCGATTTGGTGGATTGAATATCAGAGCACTGCTTTCAGTGGGGTGTCGGCTGGCATTAGGTCGCTTTGGGACGAGTTCTTCCGAGTGAGCGGGGATCGGTAATGGGCTCAGTTGTGAGTGGATTCGCGACGAGGCAGCGGGGCGGGCGTTGATGACAGACGCCATTCCAGCGGCGGTGGTTGGATGCGGATGAAGCATTCGAACTGCAATGGATGATCGAAGACCGGACAGCGAAGACCGTTGTCTGGTACACGAGTCAGCACCGGCGGCGACCATTGTTCGAGACTAGATGCGGCCCGTTGGATTCAAGTGATTTCAGAATGGCCACACGACCCAGCCGTGATCCCGCGTCTACTGGCTTTTATCAGCAGACCACCATCAGAAAACGTCAGGCGTTGACTGAGAAGCAGCGTGGTGGCGAATGGGATTCGCAATATGTGAATATCGGTCTTCGCAACATGTTTATTTCCTGAGATCAGGCGGCAGTCATCGCGAAGAAGCTGGCCGTTCAAGTGGACTCCGGTTGTGGAGAACTTCGAAACTGCCGGGATCCGCAATGGAAGTTGTATCCACAGTGCCATCCGGTATCAGCGGCGAGTATATTTCGTTCGTAGTCTCCCATGCCTCTGAGTATGTCCGAGGCTGATAACCTGAAGCTGAACTAGAGCTGTTTCCTGCCAGCATTGGGACAGCACAGGGAAATCGTCCAGGGCATGCCCCGGTTCAACGACTTTCAATACAAGAGAAGAATTACTCATGATTCAACGTCTGATTTTGGCAGTGACGGCAACGCTGGCAATTTCCTCTGCAGTTGTCGCTCAGGAAACGCGTGAGGTGTTTGAAGTGGAAATTGATGCAGGCGTGGACGACATCTGGAATGCATTCACAACCACCGAGGGGCTTCAATCATGGGTTGCACCACTTGCCGACATAAACTTCAAAGTAGGTGGGAAGTGGAGGGCCAACTACAGTGAGAACGGTGAACTTGGCGATGAGAATACAATTGAAAACACGATTCTTTGTTACGACCCAAAACGCATGATCTCTCTGAAGGCCACTGGTTTTCCCAGAGGATTTCCATTTGCGGAAGCTGCGAAAGATACGTGGTCGATCTTCTACTTCACACCGGTTTCAGATACGAAAACAAAAATCACGATTGTCGGCCTTGGGTACAACGACTCTGAGCAATCTCAGAAAATGCTGGCTTTCTTTAAGCCCGCCAACAAGTATTCGATGGATCAGCTGAGTGCTGCAATGAAGGAACTGAACGAATCAAGAAAGAAATAGTCCACTACCAAATCCCGGTTAACGTCTCCAATTAGCTGGGGCAATCGGGCGTTTCGAAAGTCGAAAGCTGCTCGTTGCGATCAGTCGTCGGCAATCCATCGGCTCCGAAACGAAACACGCTGACGAGCGACTGATCAGACTCGAATGCGTACCTCGGCTCAGCGATGAATCGCACCACCTGATCGAGGCTATCACCCGCAAGTTCGCCGCAGATACCGACGCGTCTTCTTCAGAGCCGGGCGATGCGTGCCAGCCATCCCCCGGTGAGCAAAATCGAGGCATGGTGTTGAATGTGAGTGCTCAATGCGACAACGCCGCGAGGATTCTGAGTCACCAGGATGCACCCTCGCCGGAGATCGGGGATTGGCCTGCAGCAGGATTTTCAGCGGTGCCGGAAACGGCAGCATCAACAGGGCTTATTTGACGATCGCGTCACGGTGCACCAGCACGTTCCCAAAGGGTTGTATCCCGGCGAACAGATTCACCATCCTGTGATCCTGCGGCGACCAAATCAGGATCCGCTGCTTGTGGTTGAGCCATCTTGTGCGACCTCTAAACCGGGGTTCGTCGAGTCCAAATCGGCGTTCAAGAAAGCTGGTCACTTCGAAGACCGGGGCACATCTGCGGCAGCCTTTCCGGCACCGCCTCGCTATTTCGACTGCTCTGAGTACAGCAGACGGCATCACAGAACCTTGTTCAACAATCTTCAGAACGTGCTGGACGCGCAGATTTCCTCAATCGCAACCGAGGTCGTTTCAGCCAATCAAACGGGTCTCGTTACTTATATTCCAGGGTGGCCGTCGCGGTGCAGCTTTTGCTGGAAACGAAGCGTACCCAGTGAGCACTGAATTCGGGCGGGAATATGAACGTGAATGTTTCGTCGGCTATTAGCGAAACGGTGCGATAGGTGTGCCAGCCACTTTGGTGGTCGATGTCGACTTCGATGGTTATCGTCGTGTCAGTCGAGGCGGTCAGCGTCAACTGTTTGTGATCGTAGCCGGTCATCAGGTAAGGGTCCGAAGGTTCGCCTGCGATTACGGCGGAGTTCTTCCATGGACCGCCGATGCCCACGGGTTTGCCGAGTTTCCAGAGGTCGTCGATTCCTCCAAACCACAGTGCGGTTTTGTCATCAGACGACGCAAAGATGTGCGGATTCGCTGTGGCGGATTTGCTGACACCGGCAAGCACCAGCAGCCCATTCCATGTGCAGTAGTCCATAATGCGTTTGTTGTGGCTGGCAACAGGACGCATCTGATCGAAGGCGGGAGGCTGGCCATTGATGACCAGAGGTACTTCGTAAAACGTGCCGTGGATATTGGCAAGATGGCGTTCCGATTCTACTTCGCGAGTCGCTCGCGGCCACGCGCCAGTGATGCTGCCGGCGACGGCGAAAGGCCGATCGAAAGCTGAGCCCCCTTTGGGCAGTCGCCGACGCACACCCTTATGCATGAGAATAACGGACGCGTCGTCCACGGCGAATTCCGTTTCTGTTCTAATCAGTTCGGCCAGTTTGGCGTCAGATTCATCGACCTTGAATTCAAAACCGGCTTTGGTGAATTCGAAGAACTTTCCCTTGTCAGTGATGACTCGCAGATTGCGGTTGCGTTTGGCGGCGTAGATCACAGCACTATGGCTGTCTGTAGAAGCTGCATCAGCCAGTCCGGCAAACAGGTCGGCATCCGACGATAATGATTTCGCGGCGGGGTAATCCGACGTCTGATGCAGTTGAGCCGTCGCAGTGCAGTCGCGGTCAGCAACAATTCGCAGCCAGACGGCATCCAGATCTGCCGGTAGCAATTCGGCCACGTAACCATCGTTCTCAACGGCAATCGTTTTGAAGTCGGTCCACAGCCCGTTTCCTGCATGGTCAATCTGCACGGTGAATGCCACCGGAACAGTGGCGTCAGTTTTTGTGGACACGGTCTGCGGTCTTGTGACAGTCGCCCCTTTGGATGGTGTGATATCGACGGTTGGCAATGTGCCTTTCACAAACGCCATGTGAGGCATGCCGAAGGCATTCCGGGAATGCTCCGTCGGGTTCCCGGGAATGTGCACAGTGCCTTTGGGGAAGCTTTGCGAATACACCACGTCGGTCTCGTGTTTCGCTCCCCAAGTCAGACTAAGTTCCGTCAGCTTCCATTCTGGATTCAGCTTTGGTGATCCTCGTCGATCAACCGCCAGGTACACGGTCACAGGCTGATCGATCTCAAACGAAAAACCATGAGCCGCCTGATGCCAGTCACCTCGATCCACGGTGACGCGCGGCAGCGTGGCCAGTTCGTCCGACAGGCGGTGAATCTGCTGTTGATCGGTCGCTCGCAGCATGTCTGCTGGCACCAATGGACTGCGACGGCCCGTGGCCAGATGGAGAACTCGTCGCTGAAATCCGGCCACCAGAAACGGATCGGAAGGAACACCGGCTTTCACGTCGTCTTCAACCCACGGTCCGCCGTAGCCACTGGCGGGGCCCCACGTTTTCAGGTCTTCGAAACGGCCAAACCAAAGATTGGACTGAGGCTGTCCGGCCAGTTTGTTTTCCTGAATGCTTGTTTCGTCGGTCGCCAGCACAAGTCGGCCATTCCAGTTGCAGAAGTCCGGAACGTATCGGAGATGGCTGCCAATGGGTGTGATCCCCGCAGAATTCTGTGCACTGAATGTCGGCGGAAAGTTGTAGAACATGCCGTGCATATCCATCATCCAGCGACCATCGGTGATTTCACGAATACGAGGCCATTCGGTGTACCAGCCGTGACTGGCATCGTTGCAGTAGGCAGCTTTCGGCAACAGGTACGTGTGCCACTGACCGTTGTCGAGCACTTTGAGTCTCACACTGCGACGATCCCAGCCCATGGTCCACAGCGGGTCATTGCCATCGCTGCCGCCGGTGATTCCTTTCGGGCCGGTCACTTCCGTAAACTGACGACGTTCGATGATTTTCCAGTTCGTGCCGTTGAATTCCGCCAGCACTCCTCGTTCTTCCGCATTCGTCGCTTTTCCACCGACCAACACATCCTTGTAATCGCCGACATGCAGTTCACCGTTGTTGGAAATAACCAGGCGGCCCTGAGACGTATACCCGCCTTTGCCGTGCCAGCCCGGAACCGGCTTTTTGAACAGTCGCTGAACGGCCAGAGTTTGCACGTTGGCTTCCCAGATGCTGCCTTCCATGTCGATGTAGTAGACCATATTGGCCGGATCGGTCAGGTGCCGTGCAATCGCGGTGACTCGAATCGGCATGTCCGCCGGTGAAATTGTTCTGACATGGCCCTGGGCATCGATCAGGTAATGAGCGATCAGCAGTTGCTGCGATTCTTCGTGAATCATGCGTCCTGCCGGAGTTCCGCCCACACTTTCTGGATGGATGGTCATCGGCTTTGACAAATCGGGATCAACCGAAAACAGCTTGTGCTCGCTGCCTCTGGGCATGTGAGGTGCATAGTTCACCATCCACAGTTTTCCAGCCCATGGAACGATGCCTCCGATGCCGCATTCATTGTGTCCCGGCTTGAAATGGCCACCGTTTTCGCTGTACACGCCGTAGGTGGTCAGGTGCGGATAGATTCCGCTGATGAAAAGATCCGTGCGAGTGGCTTCGTGAAAAACCCCGCCCGGAGCCGATGTATTCTCCTGAGTTCCGGCCCGGTTCGTCTGCGCTTGAGCCGTCGACCATGTGATCATCGCCAGGCACACAACAACCGGTCGGCAGGAGACGCGACGACGGCAGGCGTTCAAGATGGGTAGAACAAATTGGGGCATGATTATTTCCTGCGAATTTCAATCGATAAGGTCCGTATTGGGCAATATCCGGCGGAGTGGAACGGGCCGGGGAACGATTATGTTAGTGTCCAACGGTGTTGGTGTGCCAAAGTAGCGTCCGTATTTGGGAAGAGATGTGCCGGAAACCGCGTGCAATTACTTTGAAATCAAAAGTTGACTAAAGTCGTTTCAACAACGGCATCAGACGACTGAAATCAGGAGACAATTATGAAGGCCGCTGTTTTCGAACAGTATCAAACGGCGCTACAGATCCGCGACGTCGCAGTTCCTTCACCGGGACCGGATGGGGTTATCATTCGAGTCGCAGCATGCGGCATTTGTCGAAGCGACTGGCATGGATGGATGGGGCATGACAGTGACGTCCAGCTGCCCCATGTGCCCGGACATGAACTTGCCGGAGTGATTCACACCACAGGTTCCGCTGTAACTCGCTGGAAGCCAGGAGATCGAGTGACTGTTCCGTTTTGTTGCGGATGCGGCATCTGCTCTCAGTGTGAATCCGGACATCAGCACATTTGTGACCAATACACGCAACCAGGTTTCACTCAGTGGGGAGCCTTTGCTGAGTTCGTTTTGATACGTCATGCCGATGTCAACCTTGTTGCATTGCCCCCGTCTATTGATTTTGTGACAGCTGCAAGTCTGGGCTGTCGATTTGCAACTTCCTTCCGGGCAGTTGTGCATCAGGGCCGTACCAAACCCGGAGACTGGGTGGCGATTCACGGTTGCGGTGGTGTCGGACTTTCTGCTGTGATGATTGCAACAGCCATGGGTGCGCGGGTCATCGCGATCGATGTCCAGCAATCACGATTGCAGATGGCCAGGTCCTGTGGAGCAGAAGAACTGATTGACTCAACGAAACATGACGTTGTACAACGCGTGCGTTCAATTACAGGAGCCGGAGCAAATGTTTCAATCGACGCGTTTGGCAGCCGACAAACATGCTGGAATTCAGTGAGAAGTCTGGCGAAACGCGGGCGACATGTTCAGGTGGGTTTGATGCTTGGTGAAGAAAGTGACCCACCCATTCCGATGTCCGCTGTGATCGCCAATGAGCTGGAATTGCTGGGAAGCCATGGAATGCAGTCGTATGAGTACGGGCGTATGCTTGGAATGATCACTTCGGGGCAGTTGGCACCTCAGAAACTGATCAGTGACACCGTCACCCTGGAGCAGGGGGCTGTCATGCTCACACAGCTGGACAAGTTTCCGGGGCAAGGCGTGTCCGTAATTGTGTTCCCATAGAGCCCGCTTCAAGCGAATGGGCTTGCTTCGAGGCAGCGAGGATGTTGATTTTCAGGAAACCGATGAGGGGCTGAGAATTGTCAGGACAGCTCCGTCGCCGTGCGGTCAAGTCCTCTGCGAAGAATGACGAGAATCGCGGCAAGAGCCACGGCAAACGATGGTTCAGGGACAGCGGCATTCGCGATATTCAATATTTGTCCGGGGCCTGCGGGGTGAGATGTCGAAATATCGAAATCACCAAACAGTTCCACAAATCCATGCGTCGACTGGCTACTGGAGCCAAATGTGATGGATTGAAAGATGTCGCCAAATACAAGGTCATCCCCTAGAGAACCACTGGTGGCTGCATGGAAGTCGAGGCTTGTTGGTGTGGCCACCAGCTCTGCATCGGAGTTGTCAAAATAAACCAGAGCATGATTAGTCGAGTCCACGACGTAGTTGTTCGAAGGAGTGTGAAACCGAAATTCAAAAGCAACAATGTGTGAGGCATCAATTTGCCCGATTGTGCCATCGGTTGTGATGAAGCCGCTTTCCAGTCCGTAGCCGGGTGCAAAGCCCGAATACGGAACAACCTGATAGATGATGTCAGCATCGACCCTGGGTGTCAGAAACAGAACGAGGAAAAAAACAGCCTGAGATATTCTGAACATGTTGATCCGCGGTGCAGTCGATGAGAGGGCAGAGTGTGTGTGCGACGAACTTATCATGCCGTTTGTTGACAGGAACTTGTTGGATGATGGCAGGCCATCGGGAAAGAGGCAACACAGATGAAAGGAGTCTGGCACTCTCACATAGTCCGAAAGGAGTGACAGCCATCAGCTCTGAAATTCCGGGTGTCGCCGTTCAGAGCCATTCGCTCAGACAAGTTCTCTGAGGGATCCCAACAGAAACTCGATATCCGAATGGGTGTTATATCCATGGATTGCAATCCGTAGCCGACCGGCGTGGGCCATGACATGGATATTCTTTTGAAGCAACTGCTTGTGAATTTGGTCTGCATCTGGATGTCGGAACGCGATGATACCAGCGATCGGTTGGTCGACGGGTGTCAATAAATCGATTGGCATTCGACTCAGTTCGGTGATGCAATGCTGCACTAGCGGTGCTGAGGCATCTGCGATTGCCTGAACACCCACCGAACGAATGTAGTCGAGCGCTGCGCGAATGGCATAGACTGCGGGAAAGTTTGGCATCCCAACGGCGAAGCCAGCAGCGCCGGGCAGGCTGGTTGCCGGCCGTTCGAACCGATCCGCCGCGAATGCATCCTGAAGATGCAGCCAGCCACCGGCGGGTACCGTTAGCTGACTCGATCGGGACGAAGGAACGCCCACCAGCCCTCCACCGTGACTCGCAAGAATCCATTTGTGTGTGGAACTCACGATCAAGTCGACGTCGGACAGCTCAAGTGGAATTCGACCGAGCGCTTGTGTGACGTCAACACTTAAGAGCGCATCGGAGGATGACCGAACAACTTCCCTCACCTGATCCAGAGGCAGCAGGAATCCATTGAAGAAGCTGACCAGAGACGTCGTGACAAGCCTGGTCCTTGAGGAGAGCAATGGTTTGAGATCATCAACAAACAGAGCCCCATTTCGGGATCGCCAGACCTTCACGGTGGCTGGATTTGAAGCCTGCATCCAGGGGGTTACGCCTGCGGGGAAATCAAGATCGTTCACAACGACCTCGTCTCCCTCCTGAAGTTGCATCGCGATCGCTGCCAGATTGTAGGCCTCGGATGAACAGGAGCAGACAGCGGTTTCGCTCGGACTAAGTCCGTAGAACTCCCCGATCAGACTCTTGAGCTGTGATAACTGCTCGAAATGGGGTTCGCGCCCATCCATCCCCAGCTGCTTGTCCGCGAAGTACTGCGTCAATGCATCGCGAACCACCAGTGGTGGTATGCCTTCCGCGGCGGTATTCAGGTACACGCGATCGGCGAGGGAGGGGAAATCGCGTGCACGACTGGCATCAGTTAACATAGAGACTCTCCGTCTTCCATTCTGGAGACCTGCTGCAACTACTTTTTCCTCGTCGGTGATTTCCCGGTCGCCTTGGCAGACGTGGACTTATCCGGCTGCTTTTTTGTTTTTGACTTTGCAGCCTTCGGCTGGCTGGAGGCTTCTTCGCTGCTGCCGAAGACTCGATCCCAACCACTGACAAACTTCTTACTGGTACCGGTATGTACGGTGTAGCCCGTCATTGATAGACATTCCTTGCGTGAACTCTTTTGGGTGAAGCCGTCCGGGTAGATCGCTGACGACCCGAGGACGACAGGTGACCTGTGAATTGTAATCAACAGTCGGTCATGGAAAAGCAAAGGGCTTCATAGCGACTGCCACGAAGCCCTGAACGTTTAAGAACTAAAGACCACCTGGCTACTCTTCGGCAGCAGCAGCAACCGTCTCTGCAGGTGTCTCGTCTTCACTGGCGCCGTCGAAATTCAACTGTTTCTGATCGCCGACCTCTTTAACAGAAACGCGGATGACGTTTTGACCATCGAACGTGCCACGCAGCAATTCTTCGGACAACGGATCTTCGATAAATCGTTCGACGCTTCGTCGCAACGGGCGGGCACCATAGTCGAGCCCGTCGTCTGCTTCGCCCTTGTCGATGATAAAGCCACGAGCCTCGTCGGAGAGTTCGAGACGTTTGCCTCGTTCTCTCAATCGGTCGTAGACCTTCTTGAGCTCGATATCGACGATCTCCATGAGTTCAACGCGAGTCAGCTTGCGGAAGACAACGACTTCGTCGAGTCGCCCCAGGAACTCCGGCTTGAACTGACGCTGCAGTTCATGCATCAGGTGAGTTTTCATTTCGTCATACGTTTTCTCGGTGTCCTTTTCCCGAAGCGTATGCAGCCCCATGCTTCCACCGTGTGCCATTTTGCTGGCACCAGCGTTGGTAGTCATGATCAGCACGACGTTCTTGAAGTCGACTCGGCGACCAAAACTATCTGTCAGATGGCCTTCTTCCATAATCTGAAGAAGCATGTTGAAGACGTCTGGATGTGCCTTTTCGATTTCGTCCAGCAGCACGACGGCGTAGGGACGACGGCGAATCTTCTCAGTCAGCTGACCGCCTTCTTCAAATCCGACGTACCCCGGAGGAGCACCGATGAGTCGACTGACATTGTGCTTTTCCATGTATTCCGACATGTCAATCTGGATCAGGCTGTCTTCATTCCCAAACATAAATTCGGCAAGAGTTTTCGCAAGAAGCGTCTTACCCACACCTGTTGGGCCCGAAAACAGGAACGCTCCCGTTGGGCGTTTTGGATCTTTCAAGCCGCTGCGACTGCGACGGACAGCTCGACAAACCTGCTTGATGGCTTCTTCCTGGCTGATGACGCGTTTGTGCAGCTCCTGCTCCATCTGGAGCAGCCGCACGGCGTCTTCGCTGGACAGGCGTGTCAGCGGAATGCCGGTCATTTTTGCAACCACTTCCGCAACGACTTCTGCGTCCACGACACCATCGGTCTGGCGGGACTTTTCCCGCCATTCTTCGGTGAGTTGATCTTTCTTGCGTCGCAGCTTGTCGGCCTGATCACGGAAGGACGCAGCCTTTTCAAACTTCTGTTCTGCGACCGCATCTTCTTTCGATTGATTCAGACGCTGAATCTCTTCTTCCAGTTCCTTCAGATCTGGTGGACGCACCATAGACTTGAGACGGACGCGAGCACCTGCCTCGTCTATCACGTCGATAGCTTTGTCGGGCAGGCAGCGAGCTGTGATGTAGCGCGACGACATTTCGACGGCTGTTTCCAGGGCGTCGTCCGTGATCTGGACGCGATGGTGCTCTTCGTAACGATCGCGAAGTCCCTTTAGAATTTCGACCGCCTGATCCGGTGTTGGAGGTTCGACCATTACGGTCTGGAAACGGCGTTCCAGAGCACCGTCTTTTTCGATGTATTTGCGGTACTCATCCAGCGTGGTCGCACCGATACACTGCAGCTCGCCGCGGCTGAGGGCAGGTTTCAGCACATTGGACGCATCAATGGCGCCTTCAGCTCCGCCTGCTCCCACCAGAGTGTGCAATTCATCGATGAACAGGATTGTGTTACGAGCGCGACGAACTTCGTTCATCACAGCCTTGATCCGCTCTTCGAATTGGCCTCGATACTTTGTTCCGGCAACCATCATTGCCAGGTCGAGCACAATGATGCGACGATCCGCGAGGATGTCCGGCACGTTGCCATCGACCACCATCTGAGCAAAACCTTCGACGATCGCCGTTTTTCCAACACCTGCTTCACCGAGGAGGACAGGGTTGTTTTTCTGGCGACGGCAAAGGATCTGAATGACTCGTTCAATTTCGCGTTCACGCCCGATGACCGGGTCAAGTTTCTTTTGACGGGCTAGTTCGGTGAGGTCACGGCCAAAACTGTCCAGTGCGGGCGTTTTGCTTCGTGAGCCACCTTTTTGTGGTCCGGCCGCACCACCACGTTCTTCCGACCCTGCTTCGGCGGCTTCCATCCCGTGGCCAAGCAGATTCAGTACTTCATCGCGAACATCTTCGAGCTTCATGCCAAGGTTCATCAGAACCTGTGCAGCGACGCCTTCCTGCTCCCGAAGCAGGCCCAGCAAAAGGTGTTCTGTGCCGACGTAGTTGTGATTCAGGTTGCGGGCTTCGTCCATCGCGTACTCAATCACCTTCTTCGCGCGAGGTGTTTGAGGAAGCTTGCCCATCGTGACCATGTCGGGGCCAGTTTGAACGATCTTTTCGACTTCGATTCGAATTTTGCGCAGATCGACGTCCAGATTCTTCAGGACGTTGGCAGCAACCCCGGACCCTTCTTTGACGAGGCCCAGCAAAATGTGTTCTGTTCCGATGTATTCGTGATTGAACCGCTGCGCCTCCTGGTTGGCCAGTTGCATCACTTTTCGTGCACGGTCGGTAAAGCGTTCGTACATTCGACTTCCTCTTCGCTTTGGTTTCTGACCAGTCATGCCGGTCGAACAAATTCAGAACCCTTCGCGGCTTTTGGCTTTCGACCTTCAACCACGCGTTTGCCGGTTACATATCATCAAGAAATCGCTTTCCGGCCATTTGACAACTTTAGCGGTCAAATGCTGACCGCTCGGACATTTTTCCGGATCTCTTTCAAACCGAGTCCACCCGAGACCTGACATGTCGATTCTGACACTACCAGTCCACCGGAGGATTGCCCCCATCAAGCCCGCGAATTACCGTCAATTGTCATTTTCCACACAACCCAATCGCCCCGTCACACTGACAGTTTGACATACTGAACACTCTTCAGCGAATTGCATGCCGAATCATAGGGTGCGCTGAGGAATGCGGCAAGACATGAGTTTTGAACGGTCACTCTCAATGCGTGCAGAATGGCTCCCCAATCCCTTCGCAGCTTTCAAAACAGGCGCCGTCCCGCGGAATCCAGCGGATCGTCATCGATATTCGCATCTTCCGAACTTTTGTTCTTTTTGGCCCCCGACTTTGGGTTTGAAGAGCTCGCAGTCCCGGTCTCCGTGCGATTGAGCGATGAACTTCCGTCAAACGATTCGGTTTCTATTTCCTCCGGTGAATCCCCCAGTCGCGTCACAATCTCAATTCGCTGGGCAGCCCCATCGAGCCGACGGTGACATTGGCGCAGCAACGTCATACCGCGTTCAAACGACTGCAGCGAATCGTCGAGCGATTCTTTGCCTGATTCAAGACGCGCAACAATCTCCCCCAGTTCCTCCATGGCAGCTTCAATAGAGACTGAGCCGCTGGCAGGGTCTTCCGCTTTTGAGGCGTCCGTCTGTGATTTCCTTTTTGCCATGGATCACCATCCCAGCACATGTGCAAAAATCAAAGGTGCGACAATGGTCGCGTCCGATTCGATGATGTACTTCGGTGTTTCCACTCCAAGTTTTCCCCAGGTGATTTTTTCATTGGGGACTGCGCCTGAATAGCTGCCGTAACTGGTTGTCGAATCGCTGATCTGACAGAAGTAACCCCACAACGGAACATTGGTTCGTTCCAGATCCTGATGGAGCATCGGAACAACGCAAATCGGAAAGTCACCGGCAATCCCGCCGCCAATCTGAAACATGCCGATCTGGCTTGTTTCAGATGTTTTCGAGTAGAACTCTGCCAGCCAGGTCATGTACTCAATGCCTGTTCGCACGGTATGGACATTCCTGACATCGCCGCGAATTACTGCCGCTGCATACATGTTTCCAAGCGTGGAATCTTCCCAGCCAGGAACAACGATGGGAATGTTCTTTTCGGCCGCGGCCAGCATCCACGAATCCTTTGGGTCGATCTGGTAGAACTCCGCATACTTGCCACTGCGGAGGACCTGCCAGAAGAATTCATGAGGAAAATATCTTTCGCCGGCCTGATCTGCAGCTGTCCAGACTTCCAGCATCGCCGATTCCATCCGCCGCATGGCCTCGGCTTCAGGAATGCAGGTGTCTGTCACACGATTCATGTGGCGATCCAGCAGAGCTTGTTCGTCCTGTGGAGTCAGTTCGCGATAGTGCGGGACTCGCTCGTAGTAGTCGTGCGCCACCAGATTGAAGACGTCTTCTTCAAGATTCGCCCCCGTACAACAGATCAATTGAATCTTGTCCTGCCGGATCATTTCCGCAAGTGACAATCCCAGTTCAGCGGTACTCATCGCGCCTGCAAGGCACACCATCATACTTCCAACGGATTCAAGATGTTTCCGATAGCCGTTGGCAGCGTCCACAAGAGACGCCGCGTTGAAGTGACGGTAGTGGTGATTGATGAACTGAGTAACGGGGCCTTCCCGTCGAACTTGCTCGGTCATGACTGGACGATTTCACTGATGAACGAAACACTGCAGCGTGTGCAGCGCGAAACAGAAACGTACGGAAACGGATGTTAGTCGGCTTGTCTTAAGATTGAAATCTCACGCAGCAGACGACGTCTGTGAAATCTCATGACGAGTACTGTTTTCCCGCCGAGAAGCGACCTGAAGTCGGAGAATTCTGATGGCCCGGGCGTCATGAACCCAGGAATCGAAGGAGCTTTTCAGGCGGCCGTACGAATGGAACGGGCCTGACACTTCAAAGCAAGCGCGACCGTAATCGTCAGAGATTTCTTAGTCCAGGATATATTCAACATAACCCAGGTGCATTTCGTCAGTCGTTTGCGGCCCCCAACGAACAGTCCTGTTCGGATCAGGATTCGCGGGATTGTCGGAACTATTGTCGAACCATGCCGTAAATACGATCTGATCGCCGCGATGGACCTGCAATGGTTCCGCGTACCGGTAAAGCAATTGCCAGTTGAAATCGTATCGGGGGATATCCAGAAGCGTCGTCGTGGATCGGTTCGATACCAATTCAAATCGCGCAGCCTTTCCACGCAGATGCATGTGTGGCAGAAATGCAAGCACTTTTGCATCCGCGGGCACCAGTAGCTTCGCCACTTCACGATGATTGTCCGCGCCTGGGGGAATTCGTAAGCGGGGATTGACGATGCCGGTCACTTTCACTTCATGCTTCGGAGGATGTTCAGCATAGACAAGACCGATCCGAGTCTGGTCGGTCGTAGCCGCACCGTTAGGGGTGTAATGCATTTGAAACCGCAACCGTGCATGGCGAGGCAACTTTTTTCCGTATCCGTCCGGATACGTCAGAGTACTGTTGCCGGGGACGTAGATACCCCAGTAACCACGACTTTCGTCCGCAATGGAATCGCGAGTACTGCCATCGCCATCCTGAACGAACACGAGAACGTGATGAACGACTTCAGGTGCTCCCGGACGAACTTCGATTGCCTTCACCCACTTGTCTTCCGGGAGATTTGTTTCCACAACAACATTCTGATATGGCATGGTCCCCGTAGCCTTCACGGCAACCGGATACTTAAATTCAAAGATTGCGTCCGGCTCACCAATCGCCCATTCGTTCGGATAAGTTTTTGGGATCACGGCATCCATTGGGTTTCCTTCGGCTCGATTGCCGGAAATCCAGGCAAGCAAATCCTGACGTTCAGACGCAGACAGCGATCGATCATTGATCCACGGACTATGTTGCCGGGAACCTGGGAGAAGTTCACCCGAAGCAGAATCCCCTGCATCGTTGTCCGAACGTGCAGCAAACCATGGTGGCATCACACCGCGAGCGACAACGTCACGGATCATGGGAGCATGAGCCACGACATCCGCGTAACTTTCAAGCGAAAATGGAGCCACGCCACCATCGCGGTGACATTCAACACAGTGCCGCTGCATGAGCCGCGAGATTCTTCCGTGCCAGGTGACGACAGACTCATTCGGATGCAAATGATTCGCATCCGATGGTTCAAGCACCCAATTCAGCAGGCACCCCGGAGCATCTGTCGCCGTGACCAGAGGCTGACGATCTGCCAACAAAGCCTCCAGGGCGTCCGACAGAAAGCTCTTTCGCGGGGCGTCATGCGAATATCCCAGACCATACTGATCATCAACTGCGCCATGGAATACCACTGTTCGTGAACGGTCAACGACAATGACATCGGTGGTAGATGCCGCCCCAATGGCTTCGGCCACGGCTTCATCCGGGTCAATCAGATAAAGGCAACCTTCTGCCAGAGTCTTACGAGCAGTATCAATATCGGAGCGTTTATCGCTTGCCATCGGATTCACGCAGACAAACTGAACGCCGCGCGAAGAGTATTCATGGGACAACCGGGCAAGTGTCGGCAGGTATTTCCTGCTTAAAGGACAGCTGGTACTGGTCATTGCGAACACGACAAGGCTGTGCGGTTCCCGCGGATCACTCAGAAGCTGACTCAATTTTTGCGAAGAACCATCGATGTCCTCAATCTGGAGATCAGCAACCAGATCGCCTACACCATGTTCTCCGGGGGATAAGAGATCAGGCCCTTTGCGAACCGAATCTGCTGCATCGACAGTGGCCCCGACACTGTCCGGCCTCGGTGACGGTTTCACGGAAGGACCTGGAATTTGCTCTTTCATCTCCATTCGCTTCAAGACACCGGCAACAACGCCAGCGCGAGCTTCCTCCAGAGTCACTTCCCCATTCTTATCTGCATCAAGCCGACCAAAAATATCGGGGCGGGGCAATTCCGCCGGAGTAAGTTTGCCATCGCGATTGGCATCCAGCCGCTGAAACCGTTCCAGCAGTGGCCTGCCCCTGGTTGACAATTCGTCCGTTGCACCAGCGGCAGAGTAAACGGTTGCCGGCAGAGCCAGTAAAATCATCACGCCCAGGAGCCCCAAAGCCAGACCGGGATTGTCTTTTCGGGCTTGATGGGCAGCAGATTCTGTAGTCACAAAACACTCCTGATTGCTTGACGGACGATCGCTGGATTTCGAGCAGAGCGTGGATGACGGTATCAACTCTCGAAGTCACGAGGAAGTGCCGGATAATTCCCGGTTCGTTTCCGAAGGCCAATTCCTGGGCAAGGATTCCTGAAGTGTGACACTCCGATGCCAGGTTGTTCGCGTGCGCAAGGGTATCGGCTCTCTCCAACTTGTCCACACGGCTCTTTACAGCTCTCTGACAATGGTTGCAAGTTGATCCTTCAATCCAACAACAGTTCTGTATTCGTCTGATTGCGTCAGGGTGGCGGCAGCCCGCAGCTCTTCAGGCAACGTTCCCAGCAGTTCGGAATGGATCAGTTGAGTCAGCCACTCTGCCCGCCGAGCCATGAACGCCGAATGTAACTGATTAAACCACGCCTGAAGTAAACCAGATCCTGTACTTGCAGCGTTTGAAACAGCGGCTTCACCCGCCAGGGCCGCTGTGGCCCCACCAGCCACATCCGCAACCACATGAACAACGGCCTGAGCTGCTGCGTCCGCAACGAATGGAGCAACGACTTCCCCGGCGGGACCGAATCCAATTGTGAACATCACTACGCTCGTGACGGGTCTCACCGCGGCACTAACATTGTTGAGCTGCCCGTAAAGCTTAAAAACTTCAGGGCTGTCTTCACGAAAACGAGTCATCTGATTTTCGACAACTGTGGACAGCTCGCTGTCGAAATCAATCTGTTCATGCATGGATTTCAACTGACGAATCAGGTCCGATCTTGAGGCGCCTTCGAGAACGGATTCGATTCTCGGACGAATCAAATGATTCCCCGACTCCGCCATCCACTGAAGTTTGTCGAACAGTTCTTCCACAACTTCCAGAACGGCCGACCACTCGCGCTGCCGATATTCCTGCATGGGAGGAACAGGCTCTCCTGAAATTGCATTTCTGGCTGCCCTGAGTGGCCAGAGGATCCCTGCACCGATCGTGTTGTAAAACCCATTCACTCGGCGAGCCCAGCCGTGCTGGCGATGTTGCCACCAATCGCGAATGTGACGAACGATTTCACTGTTGGCTGGCGCGGGCCAGTTCCTGATCTTCAGGGCGGTTTCGGATGTCAGACGTTCCGACGTCGTCGCCAGCTCGCGACTTGCCGCGCTAAGTTCGCGCAGCCAGTTCGGCAAGCCCCGGGATTCATTCAGGATCTCGTGCAGCGATCCTTTCAATGTCCGCATACGGATTTCACGAAAACGGAGCCTCGCCAATTCCGCCGATAGATCGTGGGGCACATCATCGACCGGTACCTGGTCTGCGCCCCAGCCATCCGGCACGGGCCAGGGACGTTCGAAAAACGGAAGCCGAAGTTCGTCAGCTGCCCGACGATCGCCTGGTGCAATGAACAATGCGTCAGGTTGAATACCAGTTTCGTCACAGAAAGTCTTCACCCAGATCGGCCAGTATTCTTCGTCTTCCGGGATCAGACACTGATTGAAGACGACGATGACCGCCTTGTCTTCAGAACCCGCCTTTCGAAAGAATTCTTTGACCGCAGCATCGTTGTATTTCTGCTGGGTGAGCACTGCGATGAGGACATCCGCGCTGCGACGCACAGCGTCAGCGCGCAGCCAGTTGACTCGCGCATCGCTGTCGATATCGGGCGTATCCAGCACCAGCAGCGATGGTGGTAGTTCCGGAGCTGTTCGCCAGAACAAAAGATTGGCGTCCGTTTCCTGCAATGCTTCATCTGCGTCATGCCACGATCGCAGGTCGAAATCAGGAAAGACGGATTGCAGCGAATGCTGCTCCGAAAAATTCTGCGGAACCAGGCAGACGGGATGCTTTGTTCCTGAAGCCAGTGGACTACTGGCACTGGCTTTGCAGCCAGCCAGGTGATTGAAGACGACACTCTTGCCAATATTGGTACCACCAACAACTGCCACGACCAACCAGGCCTGTTCGCCCAGTTGCGGTGCCAGCTTTTGCCTCAGCAGGTCAAACCATTCACGCGTATCAAGAGGTTTCGCCTGAAGAAACTGTGCGCTGGATTCCAGTTTCGTCAGCGCCGACAACAGCAGCTGGACCGTCACAGCGCACGACTGAAACACAGATTGTCCATGCGCCTGTCCCGCATCCGAACTCGTCGATGCGGGAATCTGGTCACGGTTTGAAAGTTGATCGGACATAAGAAGCCACGAAGGGTTGGAAACAGCACTGACCATCGATCCGCTGGAAAAGGTGCCGCAAGTCGATCAATGGTTTGCCTGAAAATCAGGCGTCAGTTTAACCGGGCCTCGCTGGCTCTGCGAACCTTCCACCCGCGTGGTGAAGGCAACTCGAGGATTTGAGCGACTCCGTCCGTTTTACAGGCGGCTCAAACCGAGGAGAAAGCTTTACTGAGGTTTTCCCGGATCATAGCTGAGTCCCAGCCGAATGATGCGTGCGAGTAATGCGTCGTACTTCAGGCCTGCAGCTTCGCCGGATTCCGCGAAGTCTTCACCAAACGACAGATTCGGATTTGGGTTGGCCTCCAGCACATAGACACGTTCATCATCCGTCACTCGCAGGTCGATGCGAGAATACCCGGATTGAAACAACCCGCGGTAAGTGCGTTTGCAGATCTGTTCAATTCGCCGCGCCAAGGCCGGTGTGAGGTCCGTCGCTTCGTACGTCATGACGCCGTACTTCTTCTGGAAGTCCGGATCCCATTTGGCCTCGCGCGTCGCGATGAGAGGTATCTTTTCTTTGTTCTTGTCGAACTTGAGTTCCCAGATGGGAAACGTTTTCAATTTGGAATTCCCAATGATCCCAACGTACAG
The DNA here is from genome assembly GCA_041398825.1 of Planctomycetaceae bacterium. Taxonomy (NCBI): domain Bacteria; kingdom Pseudomonadati; phylum Planctomycetota; class Planctomycetia; order Planctomycetales; family Planctomycetaceae; species Planctomycetaceae bacterium. Next base: position 168,982 of record JAWKTX010000004.1, read on the forward strand.
CTCGCGACCTTCGATGAACTCTTCGCAAAGTGCGGCCGTATGAACTTCTTCGTGGATATACCGAACACGTTCCCGAAGCTCTTCTTCGGTACGAACGATTGAAGACTGAGAAAGTCCGTGTGAGGCGTCTTCTGTGGCCGACTTAATAAACAGGGGATAGTGGAGTTTGGCGGGTTTTCGAACCTCCCGCCCGATGGGGAACACGCAGAATCGGGGAGTCGGAATTCGGTGGTAACTTAAGATCTGTTTGCTGAGAACCTTGTCGTGTGCCAGCATCAGTCCGCGCGGATTGCAGCCTGTGAACTTTTGCTGGATCAGCACCAGGTAGCTTACGATGTGAGAGTCAAACACCGGCACACCGCGGAATTCCTCAAGCAGATTGAACACGATGTGCGGCTTTTGTTCGGTGATACTTCGGCGCATGACGCCCAGATCGTCACTAACGCCGACCGGATGTGCATCATGGCCCATTTCGCGAAGCGTATGCAGAACATCGAACTCGGTCTTCCATTCCAGGATTTCTTCGTCCGTGTAGCCTTCCATGGAATCAGGCGGAACCAGATCGGCATGGACCAGAACGACAATCCGCAACGGTCTCATAACGCCACCTTGTGGTAGCCATCCTTGAGGCAGTTCATGATCTGAACTGTCAGCATAACGAGCGCTTCCTGACGGGTCTTCGTTGGTGACTTATCAACTCGCAGGCCTAATTCGCGGCAACGCTGAATGATCTCTCGAAGGATTTCGTCGACCGTGTACTGATACTGCCCCGTCCAGTCGGCGATGTGACGACGGAACTCCGCGCGATTCTGTTGCAGAAAGACTGCGGCCGACGGCTTGTTACGATGACGGGGTGCGTTCGAGAACAATCGAAGCAGCTCGCAGTCGTAAAACGTATTCTGCTCAATCCCGTAGTAATCCCGCCGCGCGGAGTAGTGTTCGCCCAGAGTCTTGCGAATGGTCTTGATGGGATCAATCTGTTGTCGTGATGAAAGCTGGGGCTTCGAATGCCCAATTTCCTGCATCAGATCATCTACATACTGCAGCTTTTTCAGTGCGGGCCAGCCCTTATATCTTTGTTTCCAGCCCGATCTGGGCTTGAGCCAGACGGCAAAGGTTTCGGCAAAATCTTCCGCAGGATGACTTTGAGCGTACCATTTGTCGAAATGCCGGACATAGCTGCGGCTGTAAGGACGCGGCTGGTAGAGTTTTGGATAGGGAGCCGACCGTTTCCCAAAGAGCTGCTGCCAGCGTTTCCGGCGAGACAGGCGGTAGGCAGTATCAATCGTATGCCCTGCCTCGTGGCGCAGAATACGCATACAGGTTTCTTCGGTGCCGCCCTCGACCTCGAGCATTTGTTTTTTTTCGAGTCGAGACAGTCGCGGATGCAACAGATAGAACGGGATCGCAATTCCCGGGATTCCATCCGGGGAAAACCATTCATCAGAGACCCAGCAGTGTGGCCGAAAATCAATTCCCCGAGACTCCAATTCCTCATAAAGCCGTTCGATACGTGGCTCAAGAACGGTTCCCTGGAGGCGGATCCCCAGATTGCACATGCGCATCTTCAGTAAACGCTCGTCGCTGTACGTAGCCCACGAACAATTTGCTGGATCGCCGGATTCTGACTGGGGCGGTGTATTTCGTTCAGGCATCGCAAAATCTCTCAGCCTGCGTGGCACCATGATGGAAGTCTGGGTACTTGCGCAGGTCGTATTCTGAAGACATTGTTCAACAGTTCAATGCAATTCACGGTGATCGCAGTGAAACCTGAGAACTCGGACGACCCGAAATGCCGGTCTTCTGGACACCATCGGCACTTTCGTGCAGTGCTCGCCAGCCGATCAGGCGGCATCTTTTTCCATCAACGGGTCACTTCGATTGAGTTTCTGCGGCAATCGCAGAAAATGCCCGCATGGCTGTCGAACAATTCACGATGCGGGTTTTGCATGGCAGCCTCAGAAAGAACTCCCTGATTCAGACTGTTGAAACATCTCCACTCGCGACGGTTTTCGATTTTGACTTCCGTTTGTGATTCTTCCTGAAGGACGTTCCATGACAATCTCATGTCCACCGAAATCGATGATCAGCAGCTCAGGACATCGCATGAAAAACATAGTCTCAGAGTGCCGACGCATTCTCACTTTTGCCGGGATCGTCGTCCTCTTCCTGGCGTCCGTGTGCCCTTCGCATCACGCCCCCGCAGTGGCAGACGAGGGCATGTGGTTGTTTACGGACCTTCCCAAAGAGTACCTGAAAACAACATACGGTTTCGAGCCCAGCGATGAGTGGGCGAAGGAGCTGATGATGTCGTGTGTGCGATTCAACATCGGTGGATCGGGCTCGTTTGTCTCGAGCAACGGGCTTGTGCTGACCAATCATCACGTGGGTTCTGACACTCTGTACAAATTGTCGACCCCTGAACGAAACATCATGGAAAACGGGTTTCTTGCGAAAACGACCGAAGAAGAGCTCAAGGCGCCGGACCTGGAGCTCAATCAACTGGTGGCCATCAAAGACGTGACTGCAGAAGTCAACGCGTCTGTGACCACAGACATGTCGACCGAAGATGCGGTTGCGGCGCGCCGAGCCGTGATCGCCGACATCGAAAAGAATGCGCTGGATGCCTCCGGGCTTCGCAGCAACGTGGTCACGCTGTTTGGCGGTGCTCGGTACCATCTTTACCAGTACCGGAAGTACACGGACGTGCGACTTGTCTGGGCTCCTGAAACCTCTGCCGCATTCTTTGGCGGCGACGCAGACAATTTCGAATATCCTCGTTTTTGCCTGGACGCGTGTATTTTTCGTGTCTACGACAATGGAAAACCAGCGACGACCAGCCACTTTCTCAAATGGTCCGCCAATGGCCCCGAAGAAAATGAACTGGTCTTCGTGTCCGGAAACCCGGCCCGCACAAATCGCATCTACACAACCGCTGCACTTCGTTATCAGCGAGATCACTACATGCCATATGTGCTGAACAGTTTGCGTCGCACAGAAATTGTCCTGCAACAATTTGGACTCCGCAGCACCGAGAATGCCCGTCGTGCCAGAGAAGATCTGTTTGGAATCCAGAATTCCAGGAAGGCCCGACTGGGCATGCTGGGTGGTCTGCAGGACCCGGCAACGTTCGCAATGAAAACCGCTGCCGAGAAAGCGCTTCTGGAAAAGATTAACTCAGATGATCAACTGAAACCACTAGCAGAAGCCTGGAAGACGATCGAAGAAACGTCAGCACAAAGAGCAAAACTGCTTGGTCAGGAAATCTCTCTGCGTTCGCAGTTGTTTGGCATTGCCGAGACGCTCGTTGAAATGATTGAGGAAGATCAGAAACCGTCGGCGAAGCGTCTACCGGAGTATGCAGATGCTGGTCGAGAATCTCTGTTGCAGCAACTGTATTCAGAAGCCCCCATTTATGAAGACCTCGAGCAGGTCTTGCTGGCCGATTCCATCGCTCGAACGCTGGAACTGCGTGGTGCTGATGACGAGCTTTGTCAGCAAATTCTGGCTGGCAAGAGTCCCGCGGATCGAGCGGCGGAATTGGTGCGTGGAACAAAACTGAAAGATGTTGCTCAGAGGAAGGCGGCTGTATCCGCTGGAATCAATGGCCTGCAGGCGAGCGAGGATCCCCTGATTCAACTGGCACGCACTGTGTTGCCTGAAATCCATCGTGTGCGAAAGATCAACGATGAGATCGCTGAGAAAGAAAAACAGGCCTATGCAAAGATTGCAGAAGCCCGATTTGCAACCGAAGGCACCTCGAACTATCCGGATGCCACCTTCACCCTGCGGCTTTCATTTGGCCCGGTCAGGAGTTATGAACAGGACGGAAAGACGATTGCCCCCATGACGACCATTGGCGGTGCTTACGAACACGAAGAAAAGCATGCGGGACAGGCCGACTACACGCTCCCCGAATCGTGGAAGAAAGCCAGGCCAAGCCTGAATCCAAACACTCGGCTGAACTTTGTGAGCACCGCAGACATTATTGGTGGCAACTCCGGTAGCCCGGTCGTGAATAAGAACCTTGAACTCATCGGATTGATTTTCGACGGTAACATCCAGTCCCTGACTTCGAATTTCATCTACACCGAAAAACAAAGCCGTTCTGTCTCCGTGCATTCCAGTGCGTTGCGTGAAGCGTTGCAGGTCGTCTACGGGGCTGACAGCCTGGTGGAACAGCTGGGGCGGTAGTCTGCGAGACTCGTTGTCTGTTCGCTTTTGTACGTCATCATCACGAATGATTCGCCTTCTCTGAAAGAATTCGTCGTGCCAGTTTTCAACCTTCATTCTGTTCGCGAAACCGTTCGCGTCGATCGCAAGCAAACCATGATTCGGATATTTCTGGTTGCCATTTTGTTGTGTCCCGCGTCTGTACGGGTTGAGGGACAGGAAGCCGACATTACGGAATCCGGACCGGCAGAAGCTTCGAAGCTGGAAACTCAACTGCTGAGTGGTGCCAGGCAATTGACGTTCGATGGCCGCCGCGCCGGAGAAGGCTATTTCAGCGCGGATGGTCGTCAGCTTGTCTTCCAGAGCGAACGCGAACCTGGCAATCCGTTCTATCAGATTTATCTGATGGACATGGAAACGGGTGCGACAGAGCGTGTATCACCAGGCACAGGCAAGACAACCTGCGCATGGGTTCATCCGAATGGTAAACGGGTTCTCTTTGCTTCCACCCACGAAGACCCGGATGCTTTGAATGAGCAAAAGCAGGAACTTGAGTTCCGCGAGTCCGGCAAGGAACGTCGTTATTCGTGGGACTATGATGAATTCTACGAGATCTACGAGTACGACCTCGACACAAAACAGTACAGCAAATTGACTGAAGCTCGAGGTTACGATGCAGAAGGGTCCTGGTCGCCGGATGGAAGCCTCATCGCGTTCGCATCGAATCGATCGGCGTGGGAAGACCAACTCAGCGAAGAACAGCAAAAACTGTTCGCGCAGGATCCGGCGTGGGCCAACGAAATCTACATCATGAGTTCAGACGGGACCAATCTGAAACGTCTGACGTCAAGCCCGGGGTATGACGGCGGACCGTTCTTCAGTCCGGACGGCAAACGCATCTGCTGGCGGCGATTTGCGGAAAACGGCGCCACCGCCGAAATCATGACAATGAACATCGATGGAACAGACCAGCGTCGATTAACCAACATTAAAGCGATGTCATGGGCTCCTTACTATCATCCCAGCGGACGTTACCTGATCTTCACAACCAACAAACACGGTTTCGCAAATTTTGAGTTGTACCTGGTGGATGCAGACGGTGCGCACGAACCCGTGCGAGTCACCTACACAGCCGGGTTCGACGGATTGCCGGTGTTCACGCCGGACGGAACTGGTTTAGCCTGGACGACCAACCGTACGGCCAGCGGGCAATCGCAAATCTTCATCGGTCACTGGAATCATGCGAAAGCTCTAAGCCTGCTTGACCTGAAACCGTCTGAATCCGTGACTGCCAACGCCTCATTGCCTGCCGCGACGGGGCCGATGGGTCGCTCTCCGGAAGCGCGGGGTGCGTTCGCGCCTGCAGATGCGGTTCGCCATGTTGAATACCTCTGCCGACCTCAGTTGGGCGGTCGACTGACCGGCACAAAAGGTGAAATACTGGCAACCAACTATGTGGCTCTCCACTTCGAGACATTGGGGCTTGAACCCGCTGGCGAAGACGGTTCGTGGTTTCAGCCGTTTGAATTCACAGCAGGTGTTTCTGCAGGTCCGAACAACAAACTGGTCGCAGGTGACCGATCGTATGAACTGAATCAGGAATGGCGTCCGCTTTCATTTGCTCAGAGCGGGACATTTGACGCTGCTGATGTTGTGTTTGCAGGATACGGGATCCGAGCCCCGGCCGGAGACGGTTTTGAAGAATACGATTCGTTCGTGCACCTGGATGTCCAGGACAAATGGATTCTTTGTTTTCGATTCATGCCCGAAGAAATTACCCCCGAACATCGCCAGTACTTATCTCGCTTCGCCAGCCTGCGGTTCAAGGCGATGCAGGCACGAGACCTGGGGGCTCGCGGATTGATTTTGATGAGCGGCCCGACCTCCGGCGTCCGGGATCAACTGGTGCCCCTTCAGTTTGACGGTTCGCTGTCCGGTACCAGCCTGCCGGTGATCAGTATCACAGATGATGTTGCTGGCGAGTGGTTGACGGCACGACGCAAAGATCTGAATACCCTGCAGTCGAAACTGGACAAGGGTGATCTTGTCATGGGCTTCCCTCTGAATGATCTGAAGATTTCTGCAACTGTTGACATGCAGCAGGAGAAGAAAAAAGGCCGCAATGTGCTGGGGCGACTTCAGGTCAACGACACGCCAGCCCACGAGATTGTTGTTGTCGGTGCTCATGTCGATCATCTCGGCACCGGAGCCAGTACGAATTCACTGGCCAGGGATGAAGAACAGTCTGGTATCCATTACGGTGCCGACGATAACGCATCGGGCGTCTCGGCGATGCTGCAGATTGCCGAAGCCATGGCACAGGCTAGAGATGCTGGCGAGCTGAAAGGGCACCGGGACGTTGTCTTTGCTGCCTGGTCGGGAGAAGAACTTGGGCTGCTGGGCTCCAGCCATTACGTCAAACAACTCGAAACCATGTTCAGCAAGCATGCCGCGGCGTTCGAAGAAGGCGAGGCCGATGGGAAGCCCGAGGATGCTGTCGAAAAAAGTACATCGGACTCAACAGGCCCAAACACCGGCGGTTTGCATCTTTACATCGCCGCATGTCTGAACATGGATATGGTGGGTCGGATGCAGGAAAAACTGGTGCTTCAGGGAACTGGATCATCAAGTGTCTGGCAGCGACTGGTCGAATCCGCCAACGTGCCTCTTGGCCTTCCAGTCAGCCTGCAGGCCGACAGTTATATTCCGACGGATGCCAGCGTGTTTTTCATGCACGGGGTCCCCATTCTTTCTGCCTTTACCGGAAATCATGGTGAATATCACACACCACGCGACACACCGGAAAAACTGAACTACGAAGGCATCTCAAAAATTGCCCACCTGATGAGCCTTGTCTGTCGGCAGCTGATCAGTATGGACAAATCTCCTGTTTACGTTTCTCAGGAGCGGCCGAAAGAAGGTCAGCGAAAGGCTGCCCTCAGAGCCTACCTGGGGTCAATTCCTGATTACGCAGAATCCGACATTAAAGGCGTTTTGTTAAGTGGTGTGAGTAAAGGCGCGCCCGCGGACAAAGCGGGCGTCAAAGGCGGCGATGTCATCGTTGAACTGGCAGGGCGCAAGATCGAAAACATCTACGACTACACCTACGCAATCGAAGCCCTCAAGATTGGCCAGGAAGTCTCGATCGCCGTTCAACGGGACGGAAAGCGGATCGAAATGAAGATTACCCCCGGATCAAGAGACTAGTGCAATGGATGATGAAAGTCCGGGCGCGAATAACGTCATTGTGACATTTGGCGAAATCATGGCGAGAATGGCGCCACCCGGTGTCCTTCGACTCTGCCAGACTTTGCCCGGGTCACTGGATGTTACCTTTGCCGGTGCAGAAGCGAATGTCTCTGCATCGCTTGCAATGCTCGGGGCAAGCACGCGTTTCATCACGGCTCTGCCCGACAACAATCCTCTTACCGATGCCTGTCTGAAAGACCTACGTGGCTTTGGCATTGACGTTTCAAAGATTCGTGTGGTCCCTCAGGGAAGGTTCGGAATCTATTTTGTTGAAACTGGTGCTAATCAGAGACCCAGCCGGGTGACTTACGATCGGCAGTACAGTGCCATCAGTCTGGCAACGCCGGATGATTTTGACTGGGCCTGCATTTTTGACAAGGCTGCATGGTTGCACATCACAGGCATTACGCCCGCACTGTCGTCGTCTGCGGCCAGTGTCACCCTGGAAGCCGTCCGTCAGGCTCGTGCAGCCGGTGTGCGAGTTTCCTGTGATGTGAATTTTCGTTCCACGTTATGGCGTTGGGATGCACAGAAGGCCCCGGCCGAACTTGCTGGCACGACGCTTCGCCAGCTGATGCCATACATCAATATGTTTTCCGCTGGTGAGGAAGACTGCCGCCTGATCGGCATGAATACGGCAGGCCTTCCGTCATACGAGTCTCAGCCTGTGGCACATCAGACAGAACTCGCAAGTCGAATTGTCGATGCGTGGCCGGACATAGAAGTTGTTTCGATGACCTGGAGACAAAGCCATTCGGCCTCTCACAACAACTGGGGCGGTGGTCTGTTTGATGCCGGAAGTCAGAAGTTCTACTACGCCCCGAATGTTGACGGAGAATTCAAGCCGTACGAAATTCGGAGCATTGTCGATCGCGTGGGGGGCGGCGACGCTCACATGGCTGCACTCCTGTATGGATTGAATTCCGCTCAGTTTCCGGATTTTCAGGCCATCGTCGAATTTGCCACTGCAGCATCCTGCCTAGCGCACTCAGTCGTCGGGGATTTTAATTTCGCGTCACAAACCGAGATTGCCGAGCTGGTGGCCGGGAGCGGGAGTGGTCGCGTTGTTCGATGACCGCTTCGATGACCATCGGGAACGGAAATCGGGCATTCAACCGAGCTCTTGCAAGTAGAAAAGTGCGGTCGCACTCTTCGGCTGAGTCTCCGTCGGATGGTGCTGAATGCCGGATTCTAAATTCAGGCCCCCCTGGCGATATCTCCGAATAAGAAAGGCCCGGCCTTGATTTCAAGGCCGGGCCTTTTTGACTTCACCAGCTTCGTATGAAAGGAAACAGGTCTGTCACCTTAGAATCAGTCGACTTAGTCAAATTCAGGTCGGCGACGTCCTAACTGTTCTTTGAGCCGAGCGACGATGCTGGAATGCATCTGGCTGACGCGAGATTCGGACAACCCAAGGGTATTGCCAATCTCTTTCATTGTAAGTTCTTCGTAGTAATAAAGGATGATGATCAGGCGTTCGTTGCGATTCAATCCTTTCGTGACCAGCTTCATCACATCCAGCTTCTGGATGCCTTCCGTTGGATCCTCGCTCTTTCCGTCCTGAACAACGTCGACTTCACGGACATCCTTATAGCTGTCCGTTTCGTACCACTTCTTGTCCAGACTCACCAGATTCACCGCGCTGGCTTCACTTTTGAGTCGTTCGAATTCGGTGATCGGCAGACCCATTTGTTCTGCAATCTCGACATCTGTGGGGGGCCGACCGACGCGAGCTTCAACAGCTTTACGGGCTGCCTCCATCTTGCTGGCTTTGCTTCGAACGAGTCGAGGGACCCAGTCCATCGTACGGAGTTCGTCCAGCATCGCACCGCGGATTCGGGGTACGCAGTAAGTTTCGAACTTCACGCCGCGTTCCATGTCGAAAGCCTCAATGGCGTCCATGAGTCCAAAGACTCCGGCGCTCATGAGGTCATTCAAATCGACTCCCTCGGGAAGCTTGGCCCAGACACGCTCTGCGTTGTATCTGACGAGCGGAAGGTACCGCTCCATGAGCCGGTTCCTGAGCTCCTGGTCAGTCTGGTCCTTTTTGAAATTGATCCAGACCTCAGAAACGTCTTCACTGACCTTGGTAGCCATTCAATCCTCCATGACGAACAGCAAGCGCTGAGAAAACCGGTACCTCGCCGTATCGTCAAGTATCGGCATCTGCAGATGCTGAAGTGCAGCAAAATCAATACGACGGTTACATTCAGACAATAAATCGCGACATCCTCTGCAAAGCTCGAAAACGAACTGAAGGACTGTCACGCTCAACACACCTGAATGTCACCGCATTGACTCAGCCTTTTCAGACCTGCCATTAGCAGCGTTGTTCGATTGTTCCGTAAAAAGATGGTCTCAGGCACAGATGTCTTCGTAAATTGATCCCGACCACTTCGGCATTTCATGCCGAAACCCGCAGGTCGTTCACACTGGATTTCACGAACACAACTGCCGTTGTTCCTGAACCACCATAACTATGTTTGGTCACTGACGGTCACTCGCCTCCAAAGCGGTTGACGCCAGATTCTGCCGGAAACATGCGATCAGACGATTGAACTCAAAGATGGCACCAGAATCAGCAGTGCAGATTCAGGAGCCACTCGACTGCCTCGCAGGGACTGGCGGGCGGGTTGATATCGGACACGGTTCGCGAATGTCCAGAGGGATGGCAAGCGGTTCTGGCGCCTTTTTTTTTACAATTCAGGGGTTCGGCAAATTCAACCGGATCTGTGTTCAAGCGTCGGCAGAAACCTTCCGTCAAGACCGATGCAGACCCGCCGAAAGCAGTTTGTCCTTGCAGAATCTGCAGAAACAACGCCGCGAAAGTCCGTTGATCGAGGACGGGAGCAAGCCGCGGATTGCCGAATGCGGCAGAGCTCAGACAGGAGGAGTTCGGAACGCCGCGTGGCTCCCAGAAAGCTGGCGATGTCGCACTGTTCGAATCCCGGTCGCGCAAAATCGCGACTTCTTCGCCACCAGTACTTCGCCCGAGTTTTTTCAGCTCGCGGTATGGCTCGGTGCCAGCGGTTGATGATGACCGACGACATCCTGACCATCAGTGAGCACGTCCATCCCGCCGTAGCCCTGGCGAGATCAGCAGCACAAGCCGCGTACCACGTATTGCGATGAACACCTCGAATGGCCGTGGAACATGCGAAGTCAGCCAGCTTCTTTCATGTAATTCTGTAGTTCAGTCACGGTACGTGACAGCATCACACGGACGGCGCCGTCGGATTTCCCGATCGCTTCAGCGACCTCTTTGGTACTCAGTCCCTCGACGTATCGCATCCGGAGAGCCGTCTGTTGTTCTTCTGTCAGCTCGCTAAGAGCCGCGGCAAGTCGAAATTCTCGCTGCTCCCGCGAAAATGCTCCACTGGGAGAAGTCATGCTCGCAACCAGCATATTCATGAATTCGTTGCCGTCGTTCGCACTCGCTGCAGGCTGGTTGAGGCTTACTTCGCGCTTAACGGAGCGTTTTTCTGCCCCTACGTGTCTCCGATGGGCGTCGATGATTCGTTGCTCGGCCATCTGACAGACCATTCGAAATGGTTCTCTGACGGACTCGATGACCTGACTGGGATTCGAAAAAGCTGAAACGACAACTTCCTGCAAAATGTCGTCCGGCTCCAGGCGACTCCGCAATGCGGGACCAAGGTTCTTGTCAATGTAGCTCAACAACTTTGGCTTTACGGACTCAAGCCATATTCCCAGTTGTTCGACGTTTTCTGGTCGATCGACGGACTCTTCATTTCCCATGACTTCCGTACCCGCTGCGTGAGTTTTGAACCCTGAACTCGCCACACCCGAAACTCTACAGCAATACCATCCCGGAGCAAGTGACAGGCAGAAATCAGTCAAATTCAAATGACCATCGACAGGTCACTGGCCAGTAGCACTCATAAAAAAAGTCGAAGCCGCGCGAGCAGCTTCGACGTTTCGAGTAAATCCTGGAGAGTGTCAGACTACGAAAAGTCAGATGGGTTGCCAAACAGGCCGCCACCCTTGCCCGCATTGTCGCCGGATGTACCACCACGGAGGTTTGTATTTCGTGGTCGTCGGGGCTGCTGAGGAGCCTCGTTTTCTTCGGGCATTTCGGGTTTCGCGGCTTCCGGCTTCTTTTCGAGAGCCTTCAGCGAAAGCGACACTCGCTTGCGTTTTGTGTCGACTTCCTGCACCTGAAATTCGCGTGTTTCACCGACCGTCAGGATTTCTCCCACACTTCCAACTCGGCGCCACGCCAGTTCGCTGATGTGAACCATACCCTCCAGGCCGGGCTCGAGTTCGATGAATGCACCGAAATCCGTGACTCGCGTCACTTTACCCTCGACGGTTCGACCGGTGGAGTACTTCTCAGTTGCATTCATCCATGGATTCTGAGCCAGCTGTTTCATCCCAAGGCTGATGCGTTTCTTTTCCTGATCGAGCCGAAGAATCTTGACGTCCACCGTTTGCCCTTCAGACAGCACATCGCTGGGATGGTTGATTCGGGACCAGCTGATTTCGCCGATGTGCAGGAAACCGTCAACCGCACCAATATTGATGAAAGCGCCGTAGTCTTTGATGGTCTTGACGACGCCGGAGAAATCCTGTCCGACTTCCGCGGTCGACCAGAATTCACCTTCGACTTCTTCTCTTTCTGACTGAAGCAGCACACGACGACTGACAACAAGGTTGCGTTTCTTTGGATTTACTTCCGTAATCTGGGCTGAGATTTTCTGGTTAACATAAGTTTCCAGGTCACCGACATAGCCGAGTTCAACCTGACTTGCCGGCATGAATGCACGCAATCCACCAACAGTTACCTGCAGTCCGCCCTTGTTCACGGCTGTCACAAGGCAGTCAACAACCTGACCGACAGCAAGGTTATCCCAGTTTCCAGCGGGTTTGTGCCGCCCCTTTGGAAGTCGACCACGAATCAGGCCATCAGAATCCAACTCTTCAATGACGACGTCGATCTCAGCCCCGACCTCGGGGACTTTGCCTTCCGGGAACTGCTTGAGAGCCACAACGACATTGGTGCGAAGTCCGGCGTCCAGAAACACGTCATCGCCGTGAACCTGCTGGACTTTCCCGCGAACTTTTGACCCTTGTCCGACTTGTTTTTCAGCCTCCGTTTTTCCTTCTCCATCGACTGCTGGAGTGGCTGCAACGGTGCTGACCTGCATCACAGCGTTGATCTCTGCTTCAAGCGACTCGTCCAGATCGTCGACCGTTGGAATTTCAACACGGCCACGACTGCCTTCCGATCCCTGCTGCGGGGCAGAAGCAGCGACCTGAGCGGCCTGAGCTTCCGAGGCAGCCATCATTTTTTCACGGATGCTGCCTCCGGCCGCGTCTTGCGGCTCTGAGGTTTCAACCTCGCCCTGGGCGTCAGCATGGATCACCGGGGGCACTGGGGCATCCGCCGATGCGGAAGGGATTTGTGGGACAGGTGATTCTGATGCCTGCGCTGCCACAGTTTCAGATTCGACCGGTGTCGCTGCGGATTCAACGTCCCCCTGCGAGACAACGACGGGCACTTCGGCTTGCGGAGTTTCCGGCGACGGAGGAGGATCTGTGGGCGGTACATTCGCACTCTGAACTGCATTCTCTGTCAGATCAGTGCTCTCTGTTGGAACTGTGTTCTCTGTTGGAACTGTGTTCTCTGTTGGAACTGCGTTCTGTGGCTGAACAGAGTCTTGTGGCTGCATGCTCTCCTGCGGCAACGTGCCGTCCTGGTGCTGCGTGCCGTCCGGTTGCTGTGGATCCGTGGTCATCACTTCATGTCCTGTCAGAGCCGCTAGGTAATATGGATGGCTTCAATGACCGTCTGACTTCAATCATTAAGCACCTTCGTTCAATCGTACGCTTTTCGCCGTCCAGTCCGTGTCAGCCCGAAGGATATCCAAACGAAATCCTGTTCAACAACCGACTAGCCACCATCATGGCACAGGTTTTTCTGCAATTACGCAACGAAATCCAACGGCGTCGTTGCGAAGTTGCGGTGATACGGTCAAACGAGAGGCTGATGTCAGGTGACGAAACGGATCCTTCCAGGAACCGCCGCGAATCACGACCCTCGCTTTTTCAGAGGTTTCCCGCTGAGCCTGGTCTGAGGCATTTGGATCTGCTGCGTCTTTGGGATCGGCAGTTTGACTGCGGGGCACGCCGTTTGTCGATGAAGACTTCTCGGCTACGTCGCCGCGAACAAGAGTCTCTTCATTGTCAGCCACAAACTCCCACAAATATCCGTGAACATCGCAGAGCCCCCAACTATTGGGTTTGAGCACGCCAACGGCCGGATCGTTTCCCGCCGCATTTCCTGTGTGCCACGCATATGCATCCAGCCGGGTAGCAGAATTGCCGGAGTCGCCTTCAGAGGTTGCTGAATTGCCGAACGAATAGGCGGTGTCAGTGCCTGCCCGACAACAATATTCCCACTCCAGTTCCGTCGGAAGACGCACAACTTCATTCGCCGCGATCAATCCGTCCAACCGCAGCAGGGCTGTCAGCTTCAGGCAAAACTGATTCGCCTCTGTGAATGACATCATTTCGGCTGAGTTCCGTGGCCCCTTCCATCGGCTGGGGTTGGTCCCCATGACAGCCTCGTATAATTCCTGCGTGGTTTCATAGCGGCAAACCCGAAACGGATGCATCAGTTGTCGCTTTCTGGACGGCAGCAGGGGTAGCTGACCGCTCAACGAATCTCGCTCCGCCTGCGATGCGCCGAAAATGAAATCTCCGGGAAATGAGCCAGCACCGGGTTCGATCAGGACACATTCGCGAACAAATCTTTTCAGGCATTCGCTCCTGTCGGCCGATGGCGTTCGAGTCGCCGCTAAATCCTGAGCGCGGGTTGCTGTCGTCAGCAGAAGTGCCACCACGCATCCAAACGCCCGCAGGATGCTCTTCAGTTTCTCGATCTGTGTGAGATACATAGGTCTTCGCTTCTGTTTCCTGCAAAGTCGGACGTGAAGTAAGTCGAGACCAACATCATGCTCAATTCGATGGCAACCTGCAATTGCTCACTTGCCGTGCTGGGCTTCCAGGGACATACCAAACCATCGATCAAGCACATATTCCCCGGCGGCGCTGATCGACATGAAGACCAGAGTGCCCAACGCTGTTGTTGTTGCAACAGTGGCGTAGAGTTCGGGCAATTCCAGAGACTCCGTCTTTGCGCGAATGACCGAACCAAGTCCCGGTTGTCCCGAACCGACAAAGAATTCTCCCACGACGGCGCCGACAATTGCTGTTCCACTGGCAATTCGAATTCCAGTGATCATGTATGGAAGGGCAGAGGGCAGCCGCAGCTTCAGCAAAGTCTGTAACCATGTGGCACGATGCAGACGGAAGAACTCTGCCAGGTTCTGATCGGTTTGAAGCAGCCCTGTGGTGGTGTTGGTGATAACAGGAAACAGACTGATGATGCTGGCAATGATGGCGATGCTGAAGAATCCCCGTCCAAAGGTCAGAATGACGATTGGGGCAATGGCAATAATCGGGACGGTCTGCAACAGCACGGCATAGGGATAGAGCGATCGTCTGACGGTGACAGAGATGGAAAACACGAAGGCAGCAAGAATGCCGCAAATGCTGCTGACCAGAAGTCCCATAATTGCCGCCAAACTTGTCCGCACCGTGGCTGCCACCAGTGGTTCACGGATCCTGACGCCGGCTTTCAGCACACTCACGGGGCTCGGCAGAATCAGTTCTGAAACGCCCGTCAACACCACCCCCGCCTGCCAGACCATAAGAATTGCCGCCAGCACTCCGATCGGAGCCAGCAGGTGGGACGGCGTACTGGCATTCGATTTGTCGTTCGAAGATGCTGAAGATTGTCGAAGTGGTGCAGTCAGCGAAAAAATCCTCTATCCGAAGCGACAAAATCAACGACTCTGCGACGGTGCATTCCGGGTGCCGGCGCCTTTATCAATGCGACTCTGGTATCTTTGCGGGCTCCGCATTCTGGCAATCAGTGCTGTTTCTGTCGAGAATTACAGAACTTATGGTTAAACTTCCCGGCCCGCAGTTCTGCCGGATCTCATGGCATTCAATACGGGCTACGTCGTAACTTCAAGTAGACGCAGGCAGAATGAGGTGCACGCCGTCCTGAGAAACCGGGCCGTTCGCATGGATCTCCTGCTTTCCAGTCATCTTCCCAAAATCTAACCAGACCACCGACTGAAGACTCATGACGCAGTTAAACAAATTCAGCAGCCGAATTACTCAACCCGCATCTCAGGGCGCATCGCAGGCCATGCTCTACGGTACAGGCATGACTCGCGAAGATATGGACAAAGCTCAGGTGGGCATCGCCAGCGTCTGGTACGAAGGCAATACATGCAATATGCACCTGATGGACCTGGCGGCGAAAGTTCGAGAAGGAGTCCAGGCGGCCGGAATGGTTGGGATGCGATTTAACACCATCGGTGTTAGTGATGGCATTTCCATGGGGACCGACGGGATGTCGTTCTCACTTCAGTCCCGCGATTTGATCGCAGACTCGATTGAGACTGTTATGGGAGCACAGTGGTATGACGCCAATATCTCGCTTCCCGGCTGCGACAAGAACATGCCTGGTTGTATCATTGCGATGGGGCGGCTGAATCGACCATCGATTATGGTTTACGGCGGAACTATCCGGGCTGGCTGTGGTCTGAAGGGCGAAAAACTGGATATTGTTTCTGCGTTTCAGTCCTACGGTGAATTCATCGGACACAAAATCTCTGAAGAAGAACGCCAGCAGATTGTGCGTAAAAGCTGTCCCGGGGCAGGAGCCTGCGGAGGAATGTACACGGCCAACACGATGGCTTCGGCAATTGAGGCCATGGGAATGAGTCTCCCCTACAGTTCTTCCATTCCTGCTGAAGACCCGGCAAAGCTGGATGAATGCTTCAGGGCTGGTGCTGCGATCCGCGTCCTTCTGGAAAAAGACATCAAGCCACGCGACATTATGACTCGCAAAGCCTTCGAAAATGCCATGGTCATTACGATGGCACTGGGTGGCTCAACGAATGCCGTGCTGCACTTGATTGCGATGGCTAAGTCTGTCGACGTGCCGCTCACAATCGACGACTTCCAGAAAGTCAGCGACCGTATCCCCTACATCGCCGACCTCAAACCAAGCGGCAAGTACGTAATGGAAGATGTTCAAACCGTCGGAGGCACTCCTGCTGTCCTGAAGTATCTGCTGGAGAAGGGCTTGATTCATGGTGACTGTATGACCGTCACCGGCAAAACCCTCGCTGAAAACCTCGCCGACCTGCCTGGTTTGTCAGAAGGCCAGGACATCATTCATCCTGTTGAAAAACCAATTAAGGCCACGGGGCACATTCGGATCATGCGGGGAAACATGTGTCCGGAAGGTGCTGTCGCAAAAATCACCGGGAAAGAAGGGCTGGTCTTTACAGGAACGGCTCGTTGCTTTGATTCGGAAGAATTGATGCTGAAGGGGCTCGAAGATGGCGAAATTGCGAAGGGCGACGTTGTCATTATTCGATACGAAGGCCCGAAAGGCGGCCCCGGAATGCCGGAAATGCTGACCCCGACATCTGCCATCATGGGCGCCGGGCTGGGTTCCGACGTCGCGCTTCTGACGGACGGACGATTCAGCGGAGGCTCACACGGATTCATCGTCGGTCACGTTACGCCGGAAGCTCAGGTCGGCGGGCCGATCGCTCTGGTTCAGAATGGTGACAAAATCACAATCGACGCGGAACGCAATGAAATCAACGTCGACGTGACAGATGATGAAATGGCGAAGCGAAAGAGCAACTGGACCGCGCCGGCAGCCAAAGCCACACGGGGGACTCTGGCCAAATACATTCGACTCGTCAAATCCGCCTCAGAAGGTTGCGTCACCGACGAAGAGTAGACGAACGAAGCCTCCATCATCGGGCAGCCGATCACCTGCGGCAAATTGACCATGGAAATGAGAGTGACCTATCCGGCGGAACTGAACGGTTCATTCCGCCGGATACGATCATTACTATAAATCCCGACTCCGGTGCACCGAACGGCTATGCTTCCGCTGGATTCTGTTGTCGGACGCATGGGGCTTTCGGGGGAGCCTTCAGGGAACCCTTCGAAGCACAGAGCCTCAATTCAGACTCCCACTCCAACGCGTTCAGTGCAGATTCAGCCGCGTCGACACGCTGACATCTACCCTTCGCGAAATGCAAAAATGCAAGCCGGTTTGTATCGGCAGCATCGTACGGCCGCTGTCCAGGGAACTGCTTCGGGCGTCTTATCGGAGGCGACCAACGTCGGTTCCGTACGAATCTGTCGATTGGCTGGCAGCCTCATTTCTCTTTTCCGTTGAACGGCTATCATACACGGCTGCCGGAATGTGGATCTCCATCTGGAGGTGGAATCAGCGGCCCGGCATTCAGGTGGCATTGATCGCATGAACCTGGTTTTCGTCCGATTCAGCGTGACCAGTTTTCCGCGGTAATCGATTGTCCGTTAGCAAACTCCAGATCGAGAGACAATTCGTCATGAAGACACATTCTGATGGAACAAACAATGTTCTGAAGCGAACAGGACGCATGCTGTTGGCTTTCAGCGTATTCGCTGTCTCCGCAGGGTTCGTAAACACAGCTCGTTCAGAAGACACTCTTTCGCTGATTGCTCCGGACGGTCGCAGTAACGGCAAGCACATTGTTCTGGTCGCTGGAGACGAGGAATATCGATCGGAAGAGTCGATGCCCATGCTGGGTAAGATTCTCAGCCAGCGTTTTGGTTTTCGTTGCACTGTCGTGTTTTCACTGGGCCCGGATGGAGCAGATTACATCGACGCCAACAATCAAAAAGGTTTGCGTGGACTTGCGGCCTTACAATCGGCCGACCTGATGATCATTGCAACACGCTTTCGTCAGCCAGACGAACAGCAGGCGAAGTACATTGCGGACTTCCTGAATGCCGGTAAACCGGTCATTGGCCTTCGAACGGCCACGCATGCATTTCGAGGCAGTCAGAAATTCGGCTCCACCCTGAGTTTCGACGAATTCGGCCTGAAGATCCTTGGCGAGCAATGGGTCAGCCATCATGGTCGTCACAAGGTGGAAGGAGCTCGTGGAGTTATCGAGCCGAAGCACAAAGATCATCCGATTCTGAACGGGGTGACTGACGTGTTTGCCCCCAGCGATGTTTATGGTGTCGTCCATCTGAAACAGGATGATCAGATTCTGATGCGGGGTGCAGTGACAAAATCATTGGATCCAAAGTCCGAGATTCTGAAGGACGACAAACGGAACGCCCCCATGCAGCCTTTTGCGTGGTTGCACAAATACACATCTCCCGAAGGGACAAAGCAGGGCACTTCATTCTGCACGACCGGCGGCGCGTCGGTTGACTTACTGAACGAAGACCTGCGACGGATGGTGATTAATGCCGCACTGTATCTGACGGGATTTGAGGTGCCTGAAATGGCAGACGTCAGTTTTGTTGACGACTTTCACCCTTCATTTTTTGGTTTCATCAATGATCCGTCTTACTGGAAAACACTCGGCTTAAAGCCGGAAAACTACGCACTGGGACGGTCCCCGCGAAATCCGGATCCGCCGGGTACCCCAAACTGGCCGCATCGACCTGCTCCGCCGAAGCCACTTCAATAGTGGAAAATGTCGTTTCACCCGTACTCGTTTTGAAGGCACTCTAGTTCCATGCCCCGCATCAAGGCATTTCAGGCACTCCGCCCACGCGCTGATAAAGCTGCCCAGGTGGCGTCGGTCCCGTACGACGTCGTAAATCGTGATGAAGCCGCGGCTTTGGCTGACGGCAACGCCGATAGTTTTCTACACGTTGTACGGCCGGATATTGACTTTCCCCCTGAAACCGACCCGTACAGTGACCAGATTTACCAGAAAGCCGCAGAGAATCTGCAGCGATTGATTCAGGACGATGTGCTGCAGCGAGACAACGATGACTGCATCTACGCATACCGACAGATCATGGATGGCCGTGCGCAGGTGGGAATCGTCTGCTGTTGCCATGTCGATGATTATGAAAAGAATCTGATTCTGAAGCACGAAAAGACGCGGAAGGCGAAAGAAGATGATCGGACCCGCCACGTCACGTCTTTGAACGCCAACGCCGGGCCCGTTTTCTTAACCTACCGCGACGTGGAAGAAGTCAACTCAGCGATCGGTGAAGTGGTCCGTTCGGAGCAGCCAGTTTATGACTTTACGGCAGTGGATGGCATTCGGCACACCGTTTGGCGAATCACGGATACAGACAACTACATCAGCCTATTAACAAGCGTACCCGTCTTTTATGTGGCGGATGGACACCACCGTGCGGCGAGCGCCTGGCGAGCGGGAGCGGCACGGCGCGAAGCCAATCCGCATCATACCGGCGATGAAGAATACAACTGGTTTCTGACCGTCCTGTTTCCCGCCAGCGAACTCAAAATTCTCGCATACAACCGAGTTCTGAAGGACCTGAATGGTCTAACCGTGGCTCAGGTCAGAGAACAACTTACATCGATCGGCAAGTTCGAAGCTGTCACCGATCCGGTGCCACAGAATGCCGGGTCCTTCTGTTTCTATTTCGATGGAGGCTGGTGGCGACTGACGGTTCCGGCAGACACGATCGACCAGTCAGACGCCATTCAGTCACTGGACGTTGCGCTCCTCGAGAGCCGGGTGCTGCAACCGATTTTTGGCATTGAAGATGTCCGGACAGATTCCCGAATTGACTTCGTCGGCGGCATTCGTGGCACCGATGAGCTTACAAAGCTCGTTGATAGTGGAAAATGGGCCATCGCCGTTTCCATGTACCCGACTTCGATTGCTCAGTTGATGGCAGTTTCGGATGCGGGCCAGATTATGCCGCCAAAAAGTACCTGGTTCGAGCCCAAACTTCGCAGCGGGCTCCTCGTTCATACGCTGGACTGAACACTGAATGGTTCAAGCTCGCGCAGGGCGGATTACGACAAACGGTCCGTCCTGCCGGGTTCAGTGGAAGCCCGCCTCGAGGACTGAGGTCGGCCGCGCTTCAGAAAGCCAGTGTTTCCAGCCTGGCTTCACTGAACCGAATTCAAGGTGTTTCTTCTGAACGAACCTGTTCTGTGCAAAAAATGTCCAATTCGGCCCGATTCTGGCTGCAAAGTCCTGAATTTGGTCGATTCGGGGCCGCCGATTGAATGTTGAGGCCGCTTACTTCTACAATTCCCCACCGGAGAAACTTTGGGATCAGTGTTTGATGTCTGATCGCCTTGAACAGGCTTCAGAACGGCAAGGGAAGCTGATTCGGTTGGGAAAGCTGCGGTCAGTTTGCGGAATTGCACGGGAATGCCGGTTCTGAGGTAGAGAACGGCGTCCCAGAATCTCGAATAAGCACAACATCGGCGACGTCAAATTGCGCTGCCGGTTCGCGCAGATTCGGGGCGGTAGTCGACAAGCGGTTGAGTTGGTGAGAGTAACAATCCTGTGGCGGAAACTGCTTCACGCAGCAAAGCCACCAGCATTTGGGGACGAAGTATGGTGGATCAGGCTATTCTTGATACCGTGTCGGGCATTCATCCGGACGAATTACAGGAATGGTACGAGTCTCTTGAAGACGTACTTCACCGCTATGGTGAAGAGCGTCTGCGTGAGTTACTGATCCATTTACAGGAACGCGCTTACGCACGCGGCGTGAAGATGCCGTTCAGCGCGAACACTCCTTACATCAACACGATTCACCATACGGATCAGGTGAAGTTTCCGGGCAACCGGGAACTGGAACGCCGGATCAAGAGCATCATTCGCTGGAATGCAATGGCCATGGTTGTCCGTGCGTACCAGTCGGGCAGCGGAGTAGGAGGTCATATTTCGACGTTCGCTTCGTCGGCGACGCTTTACGAAATCGGCCAGAATCACTTTTTCCATGCCCGAACGCCCGACCACACCGGCGACATGGTTTACTTTCAGGGGCACGCTGCTCCCGGAATGTACGCACGGGCCTTTGTAGAAGGACGCCTGGAAGCAGATCATCTGGCAAGTTTCCGCCGTGAGCTTCCGGCTGGCAGCGGCCTGAGCAGCTATCCCCATCCCTGGTTGATGCCATCGTTCTGGCAATTCCCAACGGTATCGATGGGGCTTGGCCCGATCTGTTCCATCTATCACGCTCGATTCCTGCGTTACCTGGAACATCGCGGCCTGCTCGACACCTCAAAGTCCCGAGTCTGGGCTTACCTGGGCGACGGCGAGTGTGACGAACCCGAATCTCTTGGCGCGCTGACACTGGCGTCGCGAGAAAACCTGGACAACCTGACCTGGGTGATCAACTGCAACCTGCAGCGTCTGGATGGCCCGGTCCGGGGTAATGGGAAAATCATTCAGGAACTGGAAGCGGCCTTCCGGGGGGCAGGCTGGAATGTCATCAAAGTCATCTGGGGATCCGACTGGGATCCCATTCTCGATGATGACACCGAAGGCAAGCTTGTCAAACGCATGGGAGAAGTTGTCGACGGCCAGTATCAGAAGTACACGGTTTCTAAGGGTGATTACATCCGCAAGCACTTCTTCGGCGCCGATCCGGAAGTCGCAAAGCTGGTCCAGCATCTGTCCGACGAATATCTCGAGAAGATTCGTCGCGGTGGACACGATCCGGAAAAGGTTTACGCAGCCTATCACGCTGCTGTGAATCACAAGGGCGCGCCGACAGTTGTCCTGGTCAAGACGGTAAAGGGATATGGTCTGGGCGATGCTGGCGAAGGTCAGAATGTCGCCCACAATACGAAGAATGTCGCGACGGATGCTTTGCGAGCCTTCCGCGATCGCTTTTCAATTCCCGTCAGTGACGAGGATCTCGGCAAGTTGCCATTCTATCGTCCGCCGGAAGACAGCCCCGAAATGAAATACCTGCGGCAGAAACGAGCTGCGTTAGGTGGACACATCCCGGCTCGGCAACCTACGGAAGAACGCCTTGAGATTCCAACACTGGACGACAAGGCGTTCCAGGGCAAGGGTTTGATTCCCGGGAGCGGAGAAGATAAAGGATCGACAACCGGATCGCTCGGCAACATCATCCGCGGCCTCATTCGTCACAAGGGCATCGGTCCCCGAATCGTCCCCATTATTCCTGATGAGGCACGCACGTTCGGGATGGAAAGCCTGTTCAGCCTGTGCGGTATCTATTCCAGCAAAGGTCAGCTTTACGAACCAACCGATGCCGGCAATCTTATGTACTATAAGGAAGCACGCAACGGCCAGCTTCTTGAAGAAGGCATCAATGAAGCCGGTGCGATGGGATCTTTCATCGCCGCCGGGACCGCCTATTCGAATCTCGGGCTGAACATGGTGCCGTTCTATGTCTACTACTCGATGTTCGGTTTCCAGCGTGTCGGCGACTTGATCTGGTGTGCAGCAGATTCTCGAACCAAGGGCTTCCTCTGTGGTGGCACCTCTGGTCGAACAACGCTGAACGGCGAAGGATTACAGCACGAAGACGGCCATAGCCAGCTGATGGCAACAACCGTTCCGAATCTGCGATCCTACGATCCCGCCTGGGGCTATGAACTGGCCGTCATCGTCCAGGACGGACTCCGCAGGATGTATGGCGAAGGCGAAGAAATCTTCTATTACCTGAGCGTCTACAACGAAGATTACCAGCAACCTCCGATGCCATCGCTGCCAACGGTGCAGGATGGAATCCTGAAGGGGATGTACCTGTACCACAGTTCGGAATCGGGAGTTGGGCAGGCACACCGACCGCAGTTGTTTGGCAGTGGGCCGATTCTTCGTGAAGCTTTGCGAGCTCAGCAGATCCTGGCAGATCGTTTCCAGATTGGCGTCGATGTCTGGAGTGTCACCAGCTACAGCGAACTGCGTCGTGAAGCGATGGAATGCCAGCACTGGAACGAACTGCATCCGGGTGAAGCACCTCGCCGAAGCTATCTGGAACGGGTACTGGACGGAGCAACCGGACCATTTATCTCGACCAGCGATAACGTTCGCCTGGTGGCCGATCAGATTCGTGAATGGGTTCCGGGCGAATACCTGGTTCTTGGCACGGATGGGTTCGGACGCAGTGAATCCCGAGAAGAATTACGTCGACATTTCGAGATCGACGCGGAGTGCGTTGTGTATACCACACTTCGCGGGCTGGCCCGGATGGGTGCCTTCGATGCGTCGAGACTGCCGGAAGTTCTTCAGCAACTGGGCATCGACACCGAAAAAATCGATCCACTCAATGCATAACTTCGTCAGATCCGATGTCTGATGGGGCACCGGATTGCGGACTGGATAACACGACCGGCTGACAATGAAGTCAACACTTGCAGCATACACTGTTATCCATGCAAACATTTACTCAACCTCGGGCTCTGCCTGACTAACGTTAACTGAATTGCAACAGCCAATGGCCATTGAATTCAAATTGCCGGAAGTGTCTGAAGGTGTCGACTCTGTGGACATCGCAGAAGTCAAGGTTTCTGTCGGCGACACCATCACGGCAGGCACAGTGATCTGCGAAGTCGAAACAGATAAAGCCGTCGCGGACATCGAATGCCCTCACGCGGGCCGAGTCACCAAAGTGCTGATGAAGCCAGGTGATTCGGTAAGTATCGGGGCCGTCCTGATAGAGATCGAAGCATCCGAAGAGGCGGAGACACATTCGTCTCCGGAACCATCTACACCTTCAGAGACTCCGCCGCCGACCGAAGAAACGCAGGCGGCAACTGAACCCGCCGCTGTGTCGCAGGCTGGTCCGGTGGAATTCGTTCTGCCGGGAGTCGGCGAAGGCATTGACAAGGTCGATATCGCAGCCGTGATGGTCAAGGCTGGCGATGTAATCGGTGAAGACGCAGTCATTTGTGAGGTTGAAACCGACAAGGCCGTTGCTGAAATCAACTACCCAGGCGCGGGCACGGTTACAGCGGTCCACATCGCCGCCGGTCAGACGGTTTCCGTGGGAACTCCTTTGATCACGGTACAGCCCGACGGTAGTTCAACGAAATCTTCGACGACTGCAGCACCACCGTCGACTGCCTCTGCATCTTCGTCTGCTGCCACGCCGGTTTCGAAACCCGCCGCTGCCCCTGAAAAATCGAATACCGCTGCGACGTCCGGCAGCACGGGCGGAAATCGGCCTCCAGCTCCTGCTGGTCCAGCCACTCGACGATTAGCACGAAAACTTGGCGTCGACCTGTATCAGGTGAACGGCTCTGCCGCGGGTGGCCGAATCACCATCGAAGACGTAGAAGCGTTCGTTCGGGACCGATTAAGTCGCCCCGTTCCATCGGCTGCAGGAACACCGGGTGTTGGCGTTGTCGCTGCGGCTCCCCTTCCGGACTTTTCAAAATTCGGACCGGTGGAGAAGTTGCCGCTGAACAAGATTTTCCGGACAGCAGCGGCGAATCTTCACGCAGCATGGGTGACGATACCACACGTCACTCAACACGATCTCGCGGACATTACGGAACTGGAAACAGCGCGAAAACGCTATGTCAAAGCGAATCCAACGTCCCCCAAAATCACGATGACTGCCATCATGATCAAAGCGGTCGTCGGAGCGTTAAAAGCGTTTCCACATGTGAACAGCAGTGTTGATCTGGAATCCGGCGAACTGATCATCAAGAACTACTATCACATAGGAGTGGCAGTTGACACGCCGAACGGACTGGTCGTCCCGGTCATCCGAAACTGCGATCAGAAAAACGTACTGCAGGTGGCGGCTGAGCTGACAGAGATTGCGGGCAAGGCCCGTGATCGAAAACTGAAAGCCGAAGACATGCAGGGAGGAACGTTTACGATTACAAACCTGGGTGGCATTGGAGGTACACACTTCACACCTATCGTGAATTACCCGGAAGTCGCAATTCTTGGCATGTCACGCGGTCAGAAACAATTATTCCTCGAAGATGGACAGGTCACGGAACGCCTGATGCTGCCATTGTCATTGTCTTACGACCATCGTGCGATCAATGGGGCAGATGCCGCCCGATTTATTGTCAAACTCTCCAGTAGCCTCAGTAACTTCTTTGAACTGTTCTGATTTCGTAAAACTGAAGCGAAGACCCACACTCTATGCAGCCGTATCGAGGGGTTGATCAGCAGATCAGCCCCCGAAGCAGCGGCCGTGGGTCTCCTGAGCACACGTCGGAGACTTTCGAATGGCGATGTGGGGTATGGTTTCCCAATGCTCCAGCTCGAACACTGAAGGTCGCATATCACCTGTCTTCACTGCCTTCATCACTCTGCAGAAATTCTGAATCCATGGCAGATCAACACGCTCAACTTGTTGTCCTTGGCGGAGGCCCTGGTGGCTACCCTGCGGCATTTGCCGCTGCCGATCACGGAATGAAGGTAGTCCTGATTGACGAAGGCAGTAAACCAGGAGGCGTATGCCTGAATAGAGGCTGCATTCCGTCAAAGGCTCTGCTGCATGTCGCGAAGCTGATCAACGAAACTCGCGAAGCCGCGGAATGTGGACTCACGTTTTCCGAACCAACGCTGGATCTGGATAAACTGCGTGCGTTCAAGGACAAAGTCATTGGCAGTCTGGCTGGCGGAGTAGAAGGGCTCTGCAAAGCCCGCGGAGTCGAACTTATCAAAGCCCGCGGGACTTTCGTCGATTCCAATACACTTGAAATCAAGCTCAACGACGGGACCTCGAAAACTCTTTCGTTTGATCACTGCATCGTCGCAACCGGTTCGACACCAGCGATGCCGCCCATTTTCAATATCGGCGACGACCGGGTTATGGATTCCACCGGTGCCCTGGAACTCAAAGACATTCCAAAACGATTGCTTGTAATTGGTGGCGGTTACATTGGCCTGGAAATGGGGTCTGTTTACGCGGCCATCGGTTCTGACGTAACTGTCGTAGAAATGACATCGGGATTGCTCCCAGGTGCCGATCGTGATCTTGTTACGCCATTGCAAAAGCGGCTCACGGAACACTTCAAAGCCATTCATCTGAATACCAAAGTGGCCAAAGTCGAAGCAACACCGGAGGGAATCGTTGCTTCGCTCGAAGGCGAAGGTGTCGAACCTCAGCAGACATTCGACCGAGTTCTGGTAGCCGTAGGCCGCCGTCCGAATGGTCGCGGGATCGGGCTGGAAAACACCGGAGCACAACTGGATGATCGTGGATTCATCGTCATCGATCGCAATCAGCGAACCGCTGATCCTAAATTGATGGCAATTGGCGATGTTGCCGGAGAACCAATGCTGGCTCACAAGGCCACCCGCGAAGCAAAGATTGCTGTCGAAACTCTTGCAGGTGAACCTGTCGAGTTCGACAACATTGCAATTCCAGCCGTCGTATTCACGGACCCGGAACTTGCATGGTGCGGAATCACGGAAACAGAAGCCAAAGCAAAAGGCATCGAGCACACGGTTCATCGTTTCCCATGGGCTGCCTCCGGCCGTGCGCAGACTCTGGCTCGCACGGAAGGCATCACAAAGATGATCATCGAACCAAAGAAGCAGCGCATTCTGGGTGTCGGGATCGTCGGACCGGGTGCGGGAGAGATGATTGCGGAAGCAGTCATTGCAGTGGAAATGGGAGCTACCGCACGCGATCTCGCCGATTCAATTCATGCTCATCCAACGCTTTCGGAAACGCTGATGGAAACCGCGGAAAGCGTCTTCGGTCAGCCAACACATCAATATCGACCGCCCCGAAAATCGTAAGCAGCGACATGGGTGTCACGAGCCCCTGAATTCAACACCTGGCCACAACTCCTGTGTGCAGGCCGTTCTGAAACATCAGCCGTCGGGAGATCCACCGTCGTCTGTATCGATCGCGTAAATTATCTTCATCTGAATCAACCCGTCTGGCACCGAGATTCGTATGCCGGCAGAAGGTAGTGAGTTCGCTTTCGAAGAACATTTCAATCGATTCAGGATGGTAACCCATGAGACCGCAGAGTTCCGTTTGTTATCGGAATGACAATCGCGTTGTGCTGGTGAGCGGCGGCGCGGCCGGGATTGGTCGAGCGGTTTGCGAGGCTTTCATCGGCTCAGGTGCGCTCGTTGTATGCATGGACTGCGACACGGAGAGCGCGGCGAATCTGCCGGATGGAATTCTGTTTGTGGCAGGAGACACATCCAGTGACGAGGATTGCCGGAATGCCGTCGAGTTCACCGTCGAATCGTTTGGTGGTCTGGACATTCTTGTCAACAACGCGGCAATTCAGCCGAAGCAATCCTATGCGCCGCTGCATGAGCTTTCGCCTGAACTCTGGCAGAGAATGGTAGATATCAATCTATCGGGATACACCTGGCTGGCACGCCATGCCATCGCTCAGATGCTGAAGCAATACAGCGGTGTAGTCGTAAACATCGCAAGCGGTCAGGGACACCGAACGGCTCGGCAGGTTCCTGCATACGGCCCCCTCAAGGCCGCCAACCTAATGCAGACGCGTCAATGGGGAGTCGAATACGCTCGCCATGGAATTCGAGTTGTCAGTGTCTCCCCCGGTTGCATTGATACGCCGATGGTGCGGGCGACCCTCGAAGAGCAGGGCGGTCAACAGGACGTTGCGAATCGCCACCCATTGGGTCGCATCGGGCAGCCGGGCGAAGTGGCCGCCGCAGTTCTCTGGCTTTCCAGCAGCGACGCCTCGTTTGTCACGGCGACCGATCTGGAAGTTGATGGTGGCCTGGGTGCATTCGCATCGTTCGCCGACCCCTACCCACCGTCGACAATGCCGAACGTCTGACGCCAGACCATTGACGTCACTTCTGAAGCGGCGATCAGTGGCTCTCACGTTCCCGCAATGCCTGGCAGCTGCGCTGTGTGGCATTCCAAAGTCGACATCCAAGGGGACCATGCGCGTCCATTCGCGGCAATGCTGTGGAATATTGTCTTTGCTGTTTGCGACTGGACACTTCACAGGTGGACCGTTGGCTGCCACACTGCGGATCCTGCGAAGTCACTAATCCCACCTGCACCATACCGTGTTGAATCCCTGAAAAGGCACGGCATCGAATTGATGAGGCCCTGGCATGATCAACCTTAAATGGAATTTCCTCTGCCGCCAGGTTCGGCTTGCTGCGGCCGCCAGACAAATGGTCCCCGTATTCATAGCCATCACGGCAGTTCTGGGTTCTCTGCATGCTGGTGAAACGGTCCGTCTCTTTGATGGACATTCACTGAAAGGATGGGAAGGGGACCCAGCTCACTGGCGCATTCAGGACGGAGTCATTCTGGGAGAGATCCCTCCGGGCGAAACGCTTCGAAAGAATACCTGGCTGGTCTGGAAGGGGGGAGAGCTGGCAGATTTTGATCTTCGGCTACAGGTCAAACTCACCGGGCTTCCCGGGGCGAATTCAGGAATTCAGTTCCGATGCCAGGTGGACAATTACGATCACGTCTCTGGTTATCAGGCAGACCTGGACATGGGAACAACATGGCTGGGACGGATTTACGACGAGCATGGCCGCGCGCTTCTGGTGGAACGTGGAAGTCGAGTGCACATCGAAGCAGATGGAAAGCGTCGTA
Source organism: Planctomycetaceae bacterium (assembly GCA_041398825.1). NCBI lineage: Bacteria > Pseudomonadati > Planctomycetota > Planctomycetia > Planctomycetales > Planctomycetaceae > Planctomycetaceae bacterium. Next base: position 197,824 of record JAWKTX010000004.1, read on the forward strand.
CCTGGATCTTTGCCCCGGCACAACAGTACACCGTTCTGTTTCGGGAGAACGACTGGAACGATTATCGCATCGTCGCCGTTGGCGAACGTGTCTCCGTTTACGTGAACGGGACACTGTTCAGTGAGCTCCTCGACCAGCAAACGAATGAACGCGATATCACAGGATCACTTGCATTTCAGTTGCACAGCGGCCCCGAAACACGGGTTTCATTTCGAAACATCCAGCTGGAACACCTGAACGCGAATGACGGGCGACTCCCGCCTTTTAAGGTCGCCGATCAGGTGGAAGCAGATGATTCCGACGTCGGGGTTGTGCCCTCTGGAAACGATGGCAAACCGCTGAACCTGGGCTTCGAAGACGGCACGCTGAATCACTGGACTGCAACAGGGGATGCGTTTCAGAATCAACCCGTGAACGAGGATGGCATCGCTTCCCGATGGGCAGGCCAGGTCAGTAACAAGCAGGGCGAATTCTTCCTGGGTGGTTTTGAAATCATTGGTGATCGTGGACGTGGTACCTTAACTTCATCCCCGTTCAAAGTGACGCATGCTTACGGTAGCTTCCTGGTTGGCGGAGGTGAAAACACATCGACACGCGTTGATCTTGTCCACATCGAGAATGATGGAAAAGAAGAGGTGGTGTTTTCTGCTGCTGGCCAGAACCGTGAACAAATGCGTCGAGTTGCAGTTGACCTTCGCCGCCTGAAAGGAGAGCAGATTGCTGTTCGGGTTGTCGACGAAAACCCCGGCGCCTGGGGACACATCAACTTTGATGATTTCCGATTTCATGACGAACCGCCGGTCATCGCTGAGCCGACGTCCGCGTGGCGGACCATTCGCAATCCATTGCTGCATCACCTGGTCCCCAACAAGCCACAGACGGACTCGCATGAACCTGGCAGTGAAACGGCATCGCAGATGTTTGTCCCGGATGGATTTGCCGTGGATGTGGTCGCCGCGGAACCAGATCTCCACCAGCCCATGGCCTTTACCTTTGACGGTCGAGGGCGACTTTGGGTCGTGGAAGGACATTCTTATCCTCAGAAGCGGCCACCGGGAGAAGGGCTCGACCGCATCGTCATCTTTGCCGACAACGACCACGATGGCCATTTTGAAGAACGTAAAGTCTTCATCGAAGGACTGAACTTGGTGAGCGGCATGGAGGTTGGCTTTGGAGGTGTCTGGATCGGAGCGGCGCCGCATCTGATATTCATTCCGGATCGAAATGGTGATGACATCCCGGACACAGAGGGGGCCACAACCAGCGACCTGCCAACCGATATTCCACTCGGAGCCTCGGTTCTGCTGGATGGATTCGGATACGGCGATACACATGAGACAATCAACAGCTTTGTCTGGGGCCCGGATGGCTGGCTGTACGGAAATCAGGGCGTTTTCAATTCTTCGCGTATCGGTAAACCAGGCACACCCGACGCCGAACGTCTTTCGATGAGTGCTGGTGTCTGGCGCTACCATCCGACGCGGCATGAATTCGAGGTCTTCGCACACGGAGGAAGTAATCAATGGGGACTGGACTTTGATCAGCACGGTCAATTCTTCATGACGCACTGCCGCAGCTTTTGGGGGCGCGGTCTGACCACACATGTCATGCAGGGCGGCCATTATTGGAATCAGGTGAATTCAGGCTACGCTTCATTCATCAGCCGAACAGCTCTGCCCGCCAAGCCGCATATGGTGAATTATCTGCTCGCTTCCGCTCGATACGGGCATGGCGAAGGCGGCGCTGGCAAACCAGGTTCAAGGGCTGTCTATGGTGGGCATTCACACGTGGGCACCATGATCTACCTGGGCGACAACTGGCCGAGCGAATATCGGAATCACCTGTTCACGCACAACCTGCATGGACATCAAATGAACCACCAGATCAACCAGCGAGAAGCCGGTGGATACAATACGGTACACGCGGGCTACGATACGCTGTTCTGTGCGGATCCGCAGTACATCGGTGTTGATCTGAAATACGGCCCCGATGGTGCGGTGTACATCAGCGACTGGTACGACCCACGGCACTGCCACAACCCTGACGCCGAACAATGGGATCGAGGCAACGGCCGTATTTACCGAATGAAATACGTTTCTACCTTCCGACCAGCAGCGGTGGATTTCATCCACGCCAGTGACATGGAACTGGTGGCAGCATTGCAACATCCCAATGACTGGCATGCAAGGATGGCTCGACTGGTCCTTCAGGAGCGAGCTTCCAACCGAGAAGTTGATGCCGGGGCTGTTGAGCGAATTAAACTCATGGCGTTGAGAGAAGCAGAGCCTGCCATTGAGCTACGCGCACTCTGGGCTTTGCATGCAACGGGCCGACTTGATGGCGAAACGGCAACCGGTCTCCTGAACGATGACAGTGAATACATCCGCGCGTGGGTCAGCCAGTTGCTGACTGAAAAGGCTGATCCGCAACTGTCTCCTTTCGCCGCTCTGATCGAGAATGCTCGCAACGAATCGTCTCTGCTGGTGCGGCGCTATCTTGCATCGGCAATGCAACGTGTCCCACCAGATGTGGCATGGCAAATAGCCGAAGGCTTATGCAGCCACGCAGAATCAAGTTCGGATCGGGACCTGCCTCGCCTGATTTGGTATGGACTGGCACCTCTGGTTCTGAACGACATCGACAGAGCGATGGCTCTGGCGGACAAGACGGCCCTGCCTACGATTACGGATCAGATTTTGTGGTACACAGCGGCGCATTCCGCCGAGGCCCGAAACAGAATCGTGAAGCAACTGTCGACCGCCAACGAAGGTCACCGATCCGAATGGCTATCATTGCTGGCACTGGCTGTACGGGACCAGCGTGGCCTCGAGACGCCGGTTGGATGGCAACCAGTTGCCGACACTCTTTACGCCTCGCCGGATTCACAGACCGCCGGTGACGCCGAAGCCATCGGAGCTGCCGTGGGTGACGCAAGAGCGTTCGATCGAATTCGCGAACGCATCACCAGCGGTCAGCTGGACAACAGGGAACTACGTCAGGCCATACAGGTACTGAGCAGCGATAAATCGCCCGCGAATCTGGAGATCTATCTGAAATTGCTGGATCAGCCTGAACTTTCAGTCGTCGTGATCCCCCAACTGGCAGGCTTCAACGATATCACGATTGCAGATGCATTGCTGGACCGACTTCCTGACGTCAACGGGAGGCAGGCCGTCAATATCACGTCTGCCATGATGGAAACCCTGTGCAGCCGTCCGGCCTGGGCAAGCAGAATACTCGACCGAATTGCTCAGGGAAAACTCGAAAAGTCCCAGCTCACCGCGTTCTATGCTCGACAAATGGCCGCGCTTGGCGACGCTGAACTGAACACACGACTGGAACAAGAATGGGGACGTCTCGGGCAGTCCTCGAAGGAGCTGAAATCGCAGATTCTGTCCCTTTCCGATGCTTACAGGAAGGCACCATTGTGGGCGTACAACGAGCGAAATGGCGAAGCCCACTTCAGGAAACTCTGCTCTCAATGCCATCTGCCGAATGCTCAAACCGAAGCCCTTGCACCTCGACTGGCAGGTTCCGGCTCAAAAGGAATCGACTATCTTGTGGAGAACGTTATCGACCCCAATGCTGTCATCGGCCGTGACTTCCAGGCGCGGATTATTGTGACAACAGAAGGACGAGTCATCACGGGGTTAATTCAAAACGAAAACGAATCAACGCTTACCGTTCGCACACTGAACGAAAGCGTCACCATTGCAAAAGCAGAGATCGAAGAAATAAAGATTTCGGAGAGCTCCTTCATGCCCACCGACTTGCTCAAACCATTGAATGACCGGGAACGCATCGAACTGTTCAAGTATCTGATGAGCCTTTAGCGACGGACGTTATGTCCGATGGCGCCTGTTGAGCGTCACGTTTCTGTTGAATTCACGTTTTCACGCAACGCCCATGCGATGGAGTTTCAACGATGACTTATTTGCAGACGATCCGGCAGCAGCTGGTGACGATTTCTCTGGCCTGCGGAATGATCATGGTGTTACCGCAGTCCTCGCCGTTATCGGCTGCTGAACTCAGTGTGGGTGCAGCAAAAGTCGACGTGACGCCCGTCAACTTCCCGGTATTTGTCAATGGTGGAATGACGAGTCGCTCCGTCGACAAAGCTGTGACTCCACTGCACGCTCGAGCTGTTGTTGTGGATGATGGTGAGCAACGAGTCGCGATAGTGGTTGTTGACAGCTGCATGATCGGCCGTGATGTGCTCGACGATGCCAAGCACCTGGCAGCAACGCGGACAAAAATCCAACCCGACCATATGCTGATTTCGGCGACTCATACCCACACAGCACCATCATCGATGGCCTGTCTCGGAACAGAAGTTCAGGAAGATTATGTTCCGTATCTGCGGGAGAAAATTGCAGAAGCCATCGCCCAGGCAGAATCCCGGCTTGAGCGTGCCGAAGCCGGATGGGGACTCATCGATGCAGCTGATTACACCGCGCTTCGCCGCTGGATCATTCGCCCGGATCGCATGGCAGTCGATCCATTCGGGAATACGACACTGCGGGCTAACATGCACGCCGGCAGAGTCTGGGATAACGTTACGGGCGAATCAGGGCCCGAGGATCCGGACCTGTCGATGATTGCGTTTCGTGCTCGCGATGGTCGCCCGATTGCAATGCTGGCAAATTTTTCAATGCACTATTTTTCCGGTGTCGAAGCCCTAAATGCCGACTACTTTGGCATGTTCTGTGAAGGGCTTCAAAAGCAGATTGCACCGGAACAGGACCAGCAGCACCCCGAATTCGTTGCCATCATGTCTCATGGATGTAGTGGTGACATCTGGAGACGCGATTACACGCTGCCAAACCAGGACAAATGGGTGAGCCCAACCATCCAGGAATACACGAACGGGCTCATTGACCTGGCGTTTCAAGCGTGGCAGTCGATCCGGTATTCCTCTGAAGGGCCGGTTCGAATGGAGGAACGGCGACTGCCGATGAAGTACCGGGTTCCGGATAAGCAACGGCTGGAATGGGCTCAGCGAATTGTGGCGGAACTTGGTGACAATCCCCCAAAAACGACGGAACAGGTTTACGCGCGCGAACAGATTATCCTTCACGAAAGACAATCCACGGAAATCGTGCTGCAGGCTCTTCGCATTGGCAACATGGCAATCGCTTCGACACCCAATGAAACGTATGCCCTGACCGGCTTGAAAATCAAACTGCAATCGCCCCTGCAACACACAATGGTGATTGAGCTCGCGAATGGCGGCGACGGCTACATACCACCACCCGAGCAGCACCTTCTGGGAGGTTACAATACCTGGGCTGCCCGGTCGGCGGGTCTGGAAGTCACCGCAGAACCCCGCATCGCCGCAGCTGCGATTGAATTGCTGGAGTCCGTCTGTTCTGCTCCCCGCAGGAAGTATGCCCCGGGCGAAGGCCCTGCGGCTCAGCAAATTCGCGATCTGAAGCCAATCGCCTGGTACCGGCTCGATGAATTCTCCGGGCCGCATGCCAGCGACGAAACGGGCAATGGACATCATGGTGTAATCGAACCAGCCGTGGCTTACTTTCTGGAAGGGCCGCAATCCGCAGAGTTCTGCGAGAAATCACAGACGAATCGATGTCTTCATCTGGCTGGCAATCGACTCCGAGCCGTTCTTGCAACTCCAGCTGCGGGCCACTCAGTCTCGCTTTGGATCTGGAACGGGATGCCGGCCGATGCTCGCGAGACCAGCGGGTGGTTTCTTTCCAATGATCGCGACTTTGGCCTGAGTCGAAACGGACTGCATCTTGGCGCCGGGGGGACGGCCACGGAACCTGGTTGCCTGATTTTGCAACATGGGCCGTCCACCGGGGAATCAAAAGTGGGGAAGAATCCACTGCAGCGATGGAAGTTTCACCACGTCGTCTATGTGCGAGAGGGTCGCCAGATAAAGGTTTATCTCGATGGCAACGGCACACCGGAAATCACTGCAACCATCGACAGTAATGGACCAGAGACGGAACAGTGGTTCTTCGGAGGTCGCAGTGATAACGAATCAAATTGGGAAGGTCGGCTGGATGAAGTGGCAGTGTTCAACAGGGCACTTTCTGCTGACGAAGCCGTATCTCTGTTTGTGAAAGGTCGTCAGGACACAGCGACGGTATCCAGCCGCCGCTGACGTGAAAACACGGCAGAATTACGCACCGGCTGCCATGCCCGAACCTACTTTGAACGCCGTGTAGACGGCGAGTGCAAAGAACAACAAGTCCATGGCGTTGAAGCTGTCTTTGAACCCAGCATCCGTGATTTGCCCTCGCATCATATCCGTGAGCATGGCAATGGCAGCCCTGCGTTCTTCCAGTTGTGATTCTTGTTCATCCGGTGGAATCTCGTTCCAACGTTTCTCCGCTTCGGCCCAGATGTCTGCCGGGTAGTCGGCCTCCGATCCTGCTTCGTCAACGGTCATGCCAGGAGCCCAGTTCACTGGCTTTCCTGCAGTCTCCCATTCTTCAACCACTTCATCCGCGATGCCAACGCACATGTCTTCTGATGTCACCGTAATCGTGTCCGCATTGGATAATTCATGGTTGACCAACAGGTGAACTGCGGCATATTTCCCGGCGAGCAACGCAAGAATGGCTCCAAGGACGGCAATCGTACCGGGCACAAACCCATCGGATTCCCCGGCTGCAAAACGGACCGATATCCCAACGAGCAGTCCAATGCCCCAGGCGATCCATCCGATTTCGTGATTCGTTGCATACGTGATTCCGGCCCAGATCGCCGCTCGCACCGCACCGCCGATCAAAGCCGCAATACTGCACTTAATAATGTTGCCCACGTCAGGTTGTCCCTTCCCGATTCACGGGAATCAAATGCGCGAAATACGTCAAAGTGCCGCATTGAAACACTGAAAACAGGGGAACACAAGCGAACACCCAATGGGCGGTGTGTATATTTGCGCAGGGATTTTCTATCCCCGAATGTCGAAGGATCGAAACGTGGTCCGCCCGACGGTTATGCGATCCGACTCTGAATCTCACGAATAAGGCAGCGACAACCGCCGTCATCTCTATTCGGGTCGCCACACGTCAGATCATTCTCGGCGTCAACGGCAAACGTCAGTGCCTGCTGCAGCATTATCTGCCGCAGCTGCGGCATACGTTCCTGCGAAGCAGAGTCCAGGTACATTCGAGCCATATTGAGCCGAACTCGGCCCGCATTGTGTCGATCCTGCAAATGTTCGAAAGCCACGACCGCATTCTGATACTGCTCCCGCGCGAGTTCAGTCTGCCCGGCTTCCCCGTACAGCTCAGCAAGCTCAACATAAAGTGGTCCCAGATCAGCATTAGAAAGCATCTGGACAGGCCCCGTTGCCTGACTGATTTCAGAATCGGTGTCTTCGCCAACCTGATGTTCGTGGTATGCACGTTCCTCCTCAGTCTGGGTCTCTCCCATAGCTTCGTCGTCGACCTCGACGTCTTCAGAATGAACTTCGAAGGAGATGCGGCTCAAGATTGAATCCGAGTGGCCGTTCTCCGGAAGTTCATGAAGACGTTGTTTCCGAAGCGCATCAATTCGTTCTCGACACACACTCTCAGGGTACTTTAAGTTCCTTAAATCTTCGACTCTCAGAAAAAGGGACTCTGCCATGTGCAGATCGCGGATGGAGGGAACAACGATGTAAGCTTCGGCCAGCTCAAACCATGCAGTAGCACACGGATCCGTTTGACCGATTTGTTCAAACAGCAGCGCAGCTTCTTCAAAAGCAACTTCGCATTCTCCGAGCAACTGCTGCTTCTGGAAACGAGCAAGAGTCAACAGGCTCGAAGCCAGATCCTGTATTCGGTGAGCATACTCTGATGGCTCTGGCGGGGATGAATGGAATTCCACATCGATCGACGCCACACAATCTTTGGCATCAACGACGTTTCTGCGGTCCCATTCCACACGCTCCTGCTGCAGTGAAATGGTCCGTGCCGGATCCTTCTCCACCTCTGATGACAACGCAATTCGTTCATCGATGTAAAGCCCATAATACCGTCGTGTTTCAGACTTTGGTCGATCAAAGTCGTCGCAGAAAAATGGCTGAAATTCCGTGACCAGTCGCGACCATTCGGACCAGCGTCTGCTGTCACAATAGAGTACCTTCAGACCCTGCATTGAGCCGATGAGGCTGGACCACAACTGCAGCCGGACGCTCATCCTGCATGCAGTCTGCAGGTTTGAACACTCAACCGAAAGTGGAATCAGGACACTCCTGTTTCCCGCAGCGAATTGGTCGTAATAATAGTGCCCCAGTATACCCATCGACCGACACCACGCCACATGCGCGTCGAACTCCGGATTCACGGTCGTCTTATGCCCTGCCATGTCTTGAATCGCAAGGCTGACGATGGAAGGCATAGCGGACCAGGACCCCGTCACGCGATCCATCAATGCCAGGTTCCGGCAACGTTCAAGAATGAATGACAGTTTTGCTGCAGTCCAGTCACCGAATTCCGGATTCGAAGTCGATGCAAGATATTTTGTCATCATGAACAAGGTGCGGGCATGAATGACGCGACGAAAAATTGCGACCAGCCCGAGCAACTGCAGCTCGGCAGAATTAAACGACAAATGCAGAACGGCCTGAATGGTTCCCAGTAAAGTCGCCTCTGGCCCCGATGCAACTCCCCTGGCTTCGATGAGTTCCCGTCTGTTCATTAATGACGAAACAAGTGTGTCTATCGATGCCGTCTCCGTGTGTTCCGGTCGAGCTGCAAAGGCCATCAGTATTCGAAGGAGTTGTGGGTTTCCGGCACCCACCTCCAGAATTCGTTGCTGCGCAAGTGCCGGTGTATTTTCCGGCTGATCCCTCTTCTGAATTGCCGCACCACTGCCCCTGCTGATCCAACACGCGAACTCTGCGGCTTCGTGTTGAGACATCTTCGGAAGTTGGATTCGTTGCCGAACTTCGGGCAGCGAATTTCGATGGTCGTCCCGAGAATTGATCAGGATTCTGGCTTTGCTGTGTCCGTCAAGGTTGATTGCATTCAGAAACTCGATCAATTCATTCTGTTCGATCTCTGAGTAATGGTGTTCGCTCAGGTCAAACGAAGATGGATCTCGCGTCACGCACTCAAAGGCGTCCCAAACCCACAACAACGGAACCAACCGCAGGACGGAAAGAATTCGAGCCTGTTTCTCCCGCATCGGTGCAATCTGATACCAATCGACAATCGCATCCTGTCCGATTACGTCCAGTAGGTCCGGGAGCGTCGTTTTACGTTCAAACGACGTGAACAGGACAACGGGGTGATTGTCTGTGCCGTTTGTTAAGCCATACCAGCGGGCGAACTCCACCGAAAGATGCGTTTTGCCGAGGCCCGTTGCCCCGTGAAGCAGGGCGACGTTTCCTGAATCCAGTGCACGATCAATTGCAATCAGCGTTTGCTGCCGACCGATCATTGGGAAAACGCATCGGCCAATGATCTGCGCAGCCCCGTTCGGACAGAAATTGACAACCGACTCCGCGTTCCTGGATCTCTGAGGAATCACACCGCGGCTACGCGCGCTGAAGCCACCCGCATCAGGGGATTCGTAGACCACGACCGCAGGAATTCTGCTAGCCAAATACCTGACGGAACTCTGCGTGAGTTCATCGCCCAACGCGGTTCGCGCCAAACCAGTCGCGACACCAGCGCACACTCCCTCTGCAATCGCCCCGTAAATCCTCGACAGGGTTTCTAACACCGAATCCGGCATGTCGTCAGCGCAGAATCCAATGACCCGATCTACACCCAACTGAAACAACAGGCGTGATGCGCAGATAAGCTGTTGATATACCTGAACTGCTTCGATCGGAGTCCCATCGGAATCGAATGCCACCTGCAGCAGGACCAGCGGCACACGGCGAGCGGAGACGATGCGTGCCAATTCCTCATACGTCGTTTCATCAATACGCTGCGAATTGAGATTGCTGTCGGGCGTAAACGTCAATTCAAGGTGAAGAATCTGAAAGTGGCCATCGTCTTTCGATGACAATTCCAGCTGCCGGCTTAACTGAAGTACCTTCGCCGGCCGGAGAGAAGTTGTCTGAATCAATTCGGAAACACCATTCGCAAGTTGAAGCAAACGACTTCCGAGTGGATTTCGATTGATCTCGTCTGGTTCACGAGGTAATGAAGCGTAAAGCAGCTTCAACGGTTCAACCTCGTCACAAGACCCGCTGGATACACTCGGATTTGATGCTGGCGCCGTCGATCTGAAGGGCCTACGCACAAACGATGCAACTGCGTATGAAACAGGAAGAGATGTCTGCGGGGCCTGCATCAACTCCCACGGTATTGCCGCTGCCGATTCATCATCATCCACAATAACGAAATGGACTTCTGTTAATCGATGTCGGACAGAATTCCAGACTTCTCTGGTTTCTGCGCTGGCATGCCAAACACATAGAAACAGTAATTCGCCCGTGGAAGGTGCCGTGTTGGCTGGATTAATTCGTCGTCGGGTGTCTTGCCTGTGGAAGAAGACGTGGTGTTTCCGTGAAGACGGTCAGTCGCTGGCCACAGGAATTCCAGCACGATCGATTCTTCAACGTCAGAACCACTTGAATCAGCACACGTCAGACGAATCGATATACGATTCGCCTCACCGCTGAGATGCTGAAGTCTGATAAGATTCCTGTCTGACAAGGCAGTATTCCAACGACGGTGCCATCCATGAACCGACGGTGCAGATGCGAAGAACCCGACACTGACGGAGTTGCTCTTTCACCAGCTCAGACCGATCATTCGTCCGACCAGAGCAATGCAAGCCTGCATTCCACCGACGAAATGCGATGGAATAACGATCTGCCCCTTGAACAATAGCCCAGTCGCCAAACAAGCGCCTACCCGGAACACATCACAAACAAGATCCAATGCAATAGACGTCGGGCAATGGTAGTGGAACCCCGCATATCGAGTGCGGCCTCGAATGCGTGCGAGCGGCAGAGATTGCCGACGTACATTGAAGCGGCCACTCAGCAGCGTCATTCCTGTTGCACTACAAAAACAATAGCCCGTCGGCCTGGCACCGACGGGCTGTTTCGACTCAACAGATCTGCGGGTTGATTCTACAGTACTTTTAAAGACGTCGGTCAATTTCACGCATGACGTCGCGGGTCAGTTCCTGATGCCGGATCTGTTCAACGTATTCGGTCATACCGTCTACGTTATTCTCGACTTGAATGAGGTTGAGATCTGACGGGTACTTCTGAAGCAGAAACTTCGCGACCTCAGGTGAGCGGGTATTGACGAGAAGGAATCGAAGGTCGTCTTCGGACAACGATTCACCAAAGTTCTGAATTGCCAACTGAACGGCACCTTCGCGAGCCTTCGGCACATGCTGAATGAGCTCCTTAAGTTCCTCCAGACCGGGTTTGCGCGTCAGCAGGGTCTTGATCGCGCCATTCGCCAGCAAGGGAACAAACCGTGCCAGGTACATCAGGTCTTTATTATCCGGTCCGGGGCGGCTTTTCGCGAGTCGCTCCCATAACTGCCGGGCCAGATCCTTCTTGCTGACATCCAGTCGGTGCGCGACTTCTTCGGCCGTTTCACGATTCACGGCTGGGGCATTATCGGCGGAATTCTCTTCTGGCATCGAACAGTCTTTCAGGCGCGGCGCTAAGTATGACGTCCCGGCAGAAAACCGGGGGCTTGAAGGTTAACGCGAGGGCCGAACCTGTTGCAACACTCAGCCCTTCATCACCTGAGCGATCGTGTCTTTCAGCACACCAGCACTCTGCAGCAATGCCGTCTTTTCCTTGCTCCAGAGGTCCACTTCAATGTGACTCTTGACTCCGGTTCGTCCAAGCACGGTGGGAATGCTGAAGCACACATCATGCACGCCATAGGCACCACTCATCAGGCTGCTGACCGGCAAAATGCGATCATCATCCAATGCGATGCTGTGAACAACATCAGCGATTGAAACGCCCACTGCGAAACCGGCACCGCCTTTCTTCTTGATCACTTCGGCACCGCTGCCCCGTGTCTTTTTCTCCACTTCGGCAATCAAGGTGGGTGAGGCACCGGGAAACTTTTCAATCGGCAAATTGGCAATTTGAGCCATCGACCAGATCGGAACCATACTGTCCCCGTGTTCGCCAAAGATCGTAACGTTCACCTGCGTCGGAGGCACATTCAGTCGTGCGGCCAGCATGCTTCGCAGTCGTGTCGTATCCAGAACGGTACCGAGACCGATGACCTGAGACGCAGGCAGATTCAGCTCCTTGACTGCCAGATAGGTCAGAACATCGACCGGATTGGAAACGACAAAAACGATCGCATCCTTTCTTAATCCATGGCTTTTTACGTCCGCAAGGATCGTTCGAAAAAGGGCGACATTGCGATTGATCAAATCCAGACGACTTTCGTCCGGCTTACGTCGAAGACCGGCGGTGATGACCACGACGTCCGCATCTCTGCAGGTTTCTGTGCCCGCCGCATAGATTCGTTGTGGGGCCATGATGGAAGAACCGTGCAGCAGGTCCAGTGCCTGGCCCTCGCATAGGTCCATGTTGACATCGACCAGAGCGATCTCTTTGACAATACCACCCGCCTGTAATGCAAACCCGGCACAGGACCCCACCAATCCACCACCACCAATGATGCTGACTTTCATGTGTCGCCTCAGTCTAAAGCTTTCAGTTGTCGTCGCTCGAAGTTGATGTCAGCGGCGAAAGGTTGTGAATACTTTTCGAATGCGTTGCCAGGACCAGTCTGCCCGTTGCACCCTTCTCGTCAGCGAATACAGCAAACGGCGGGTGCTTTCCTGGCCTGGATGAGATCGCATCAGCCTGCTTTGCCCAGGGCTGCGAGTACCTGATCGGTGATCATCCTGACGAGATCTTCGCTGGGATTAGAACCGGCTGGCATTTCGCATGCCGTTCCACAGGGCTGCTGAAGGATGCCTGGGTATGTCGGAGCAGCAGCGGAGGCTCAGCAACGCTATGGAATGTTCTCTTTGTAGCCTTCCGGAGCGCACTGTTACCACACGGGTCGCAGTCTTCGTTGTGAAAGCGAGGATCATCAAATCCCCACTTCTTCTTCAGGTCCAGCAGTTCGCGAGATTTCCCTTCAGAAAGATATTCCGGCTGCCCCAGCTGCTTCGACAGCAGCAGGATACGGCAGTACGCATCCAGAATCTCTGTCTTCCAGTAGGCATCCTCCAGGCTCTTGCCAAACGAAACCGTTCCATGATTCTTCAGAATGATGGTGTTCGTTGCCTTCAGGAATGGCACGACAGTGTTTGCAAATCGCTGATCACCCGGCGTTTCGTAAGGGGCAATGGGGACCTCTCCCATGAACACTTCCACTTCCGGCAGAATGCACTGTGGAATAGGTTCGCCTGCAACAGCAAACGCCGTTGCATGAGGTGGATGACAGTGAACCACAGACTTGACGTCAGGACGATTCTTCATGATTGCCAGATGTAGCAGAACTTCGCTGGTTCGCTTTCGGACGCCTGCAATCTGATTTCCTTCCATATCCACTGCGCAAATGTCTTCTGGCTTCATAAAGCCTTTGCAGATCATTGTCGGGGTACAAAGGACTTCGTTTTCACCAACACGAATGCTGATATTGCCGTCGTTCGCGGCCGCAAATCCCTTGTTATACACACGACGACCAATCTCGCAGATCTCTTCCTTCAATCCTCGATCATTAATTCCACTGTTCCATTTGTTTGCCATGATTGTTGCTCTCTATCGTTCGAAAAAGTTTGCAGTTCGCAGTGTCTCAGTCTTCCGGAAATGTCAGATTTCACGGTGGTTATTATTTTGAACGGCCACCAGTGACCAAACGACAACTAAACGTTGACCTGGTCCAGAATGGCAGTGTTGTAAGCATCGATTGGTTTGGCGTGAGGATGAAACGGAGCCGAAGCTTCGGCACTTTCGCTTACCGCCATCAGGCTTCCATTTCCTGCGCCAAGTTCGTCATAAATTACGATCGGTTCAGTACGCCCGTCTGCATCACCTCTCAGACCAGCGTGGGTCAAAGGCACCGCAAGTTTCCACGAAGCCCCTGTTAAGGAAGCATCCCATCGGGACAGTGTGACGCGTCCGATACATTCCATGATTCTCATCGGCCGCTCCCTTCAGGTGTCCCTGAAAGTTCCTTCCAGCCTTTCGGAGTTTGCTGGCTTCGGTTCAGAGAGCGAATGACGCGAAGAATATCCACAACGGACCAGCCAACTGATTCCATACAGATGATGTGTGGATTCATGGAGATCCCCAGAGCCGTCAGATTGGTGTTTCGTGTCACGACCGCTGCTCGCAGTGAAGAGTTTCGATTGAGCACACAGCAAACAATCGAAGGTTCACCTCCGCAGCAAACCACTAAATGTTTCAGTGCTGCTCCCATCGCAATGTCCGCCGCTTCAAATTCATCGGCGGCCGGTCGCACGGACCATCCTGCTGTTGTCGCAGCCGTTTGCCCCGAATTGTGATCCCCAATCGCGATAAGCACACCTTCGGCCGATTCCACTGACTTTTCAACCCGGACTCCGCTTGTCAGCCGTACCTGATTCCGACGAATGTAGTCTCGGCCGGACGGCGTCAGTACCGACGATGCTGGCAGGGTGATGACTCTGCCAGCCGCGCCCAGTGCGGCGAGTACATCTTCCGAAACCACTTTCTCCGTGACTTCGATTGCTTCAGAACCACCCGAAACCAAACTGGTCGATACTGTCTTCTCCGCGACGGTTGCCGAAGCGCCAGACGACGACGGCGAGCGAGAACCAAGCTCTCGCATGACGTCACGGACAATCTGGTCGATCAGGGCAGTCGAAATATTCATGAATGAAAACCCGGCCAGATGGCCACAAACTATTTATTCATCGCAATTGGGGTCAATAACGCCCTGTACCGAAAATCGAATCGGACTGTCTTTTCGACCAGTCAATTGCTGAATGTATTTTGCATCGCTCGTGAAAAAGACCTTGTCACCTTTTCCGGCACCAAGCCGATCAATCGCGATGACGGGAAACTCATCCGGATTGTCCCGGATGTCCAGAGGCTGAAGGATAAGCAGCCTCCATCCATTCAGTGAAGCGTGCTTCACTGTCGATGTTGCACTCCCGATAACCATCGCCGTTTGCATGAATGTCTTCTTAAATAATTCTCAGATCTTCCACCATGACACAGCGGCGCTGGCGAGTGAAAGTCATTGGACTGGTCACACCCTCGCCAGTTGGGGTAGCAATGCTGAAGCTCAGGAAGCCTTCACCTCCAAGTCCCAGACCAGCCATGCATGGGCCATTCTTGACAAACAACGTTGTATTCATCACCCGGGCCATTTTTGTGATGGTGTGTACGTCTCGAGAATGAATGATGGCCGTGTGTCCGAAACCGTGTTCGTACTTTTTCGCGAGTGCGATGGCATGGTCGCGGCAGTTGGCACGAACGAATGGCACAAAGGGCATCATTTGTTCTTCCGGAACAAACGGGTTGTTCTCGTCTGTTTCGCCGTACAGAATCTGAGTATTGGCGGGCACCGTCACGCCGATCTGAGCCGCAAGCCACGATGCATCTTTTCCGATGAAATCCCGATTCAGGACGTGATGTCCACCCGGTTCCTTTGGCGGACCAAACGCTCGGGCAGTGAACGCTGCCACCTGTGAAGCATTTAATCGGTAGCCGCCGTGGTTTCCGACGGCATTCATCAGCTGGTCGAAAATCTCTTTGACGGCAAAAACTTCCTTCTCTCCGATGCACAGCAGATTGTTGTCAAACGCAGCTCCTGCAACGATTGACTTTGCTGCGTTGTCGATATCTGCCGTTTCGTCCACAACAACAGGTGGATTCCCCGGCCCTGCCACGATGGCTCGCTTCGGGCTCTGCAAAGCAGCCCGCGCGACCGCCGGGCCGCCAGTGACCACCAGCATTTTAATACCACGATGGTCAAACACAGCCTGAGCAGATTCGATCGACGGCTTGCCGATGATGTTTACCAGGTTTTGCAGTCCCGTCGCTTCGAAGATGGCTTTATTGAAGCGGCGAACGCCTTCACAGGCTATCTTTGCCCCACTTGGGTGAGGATTGCAGACGATTGTATTTCCGGCAGCAACCATATTAACAAAGTTACCAGCCAACGTCGGAAGCGAATGCGTAACAGGAGTGATCGCGCCGATGACACCGAACGGTGCGTATTCCGTAACGGTCAGGCCATTCGTGCCGCTGACTGCTTCTGTCCGCAGGGCTTCAACACCCGGAACAGTCCTGATGGCCTGAAGCTTGCCAATCTTGTGTTCGAGTCGACCGATCTTTGTTTCCTCAAACTCCAGCCGGCCAAGTTCTTCGGCCTGTGATTCACAGATGTGCTTCACAATGTCGATGGCCTTCCTGCGATCTTCCAGGGAAGCACGCGACAACTGTTCGAATCCTGATTGTGCCGCCTTCACGGCTTCATCCACAGTGTCAAAAACGCCCCAGGTGTTGGCAGGACGCGAGCTGACACCGTGTGTCGATAGTTGGCTCAACACTTCCTGTACGACCTGACGAATTGCTTGTTCTGTAGTTGCCTGCATCATCGTTTCCTAAGAAGGCCACAGCCCTTGATCCAAAGCGAGCTGACGATCGGAATCGCTCCGTTGTCGCTCTGAAAAAGATGCTCGCACCTTGCGCACATCATCCCGAATTAGAATCTGTTCACTTGTCGCGAGCTGCTTCCGCACATGCCCACTGCCTGACGTCATTCAAACGTCACCCCGTTCGCTGAAAGGCTCGCAACTTATCTTCCACCCAGGCCTCAATCTGATTTCGGGTTGGAAACCGAAATGCCATCAGTAAAAAGAGCACACCTGCAACCACGACTGACCAGACGCTCTTTTCGATCAGGATGGCCACGAGGTTGAAGAACGTTGCTCCTTCAAGAAGCGCAAAGCCAATAATCGTCTTCGTCTGCATGACTGAACAGCAGGCCGTAACGCGATCCGTCTCTGAATCCGGCACATCTGAATTTCGAGTAAGTACTCCCATCTGAGCGTTGCTGACCACCATCGGAACGATGAAGTGAGCGAACACTGCAGCCACGCCGATGCCAACGCCTAACATGGTCAAGACGTCCACCTTGCCCGGCAGATTGCCGCCGGAACTCAGCAGAACCACTCCTGAAAAAGTCAGCGTGCCGCACATCAAGGCTCCCGCGATGATCTGCATGGTCCGCGTTGCGGTCGCGATGGCAGCGGCAGACTCCGGTTTGAGATTGATCGAGCGAGCCTGGTCGGTGGCAGCGTATGGATTGTCCATTAGTCTCCCGCCCTGAAGATCGTCTGGGCCTTCACCTGAACCGTATCCACGATCCCGATGATGGCAGCATCAATTGGCAGCTCCTTCGTACCCGGAGTAAACCGAGCACTGGATCCCTGAACGCACAAAACGACCTCACCCTCGCCGGCCCCGACGGTATCAACGACAACGAACGAACGGCCGGTAGGCTTCAGGCTCTTCTGATCTTTTTCGTCCACACGCAGCGGCTCGACCAGAAACAATTTCTGTCCAACCAACGCTTCGACCTTCTGAGTCGAAACAAGACTGCCTGTGATCTTCGCAAGAAACATAAGTGGCCTTTGGCGTTTTCAGTTCGCAATGTGCCGTTTTCAAACAGAATTCAGTGATTCGAATCCGGCGATCGTCTGGCTGAAAAGTCCTTTCTGAACACTTCACCACGAAAACAAATTCTGTACACCGAACGCTAATTACAAATTGCGGCAGCCGTTTGACGAGCAACCACCAGTTCTTCATTGGTTGGAACCACCCACGCCTGAACGCGACTGTTCTCTACCGAAATACAGACATCACCCTTCAGTCGTCCGAAATTCTTTTGCTCACAGAGCGAAAGACCTGCCCACTCCATCTCCCGGCAGACATTCGTTCGAATTCGCTGGCTGTTCTCACCAATGCCTCCGGTAAAGACGATCACGTCTGCACCACCAAGCAATGCCATGTAACCGCCGACGTAAAATCTGATCGAAGCTTCAAAAAGTCTGAGAGCTTTCTCAGCACGCTCGTGCCCGTTTGAGGCAGCCTCTTCCAGATCGCGACAATCTCCGCTCAGGCCACTGATCCCAAGCAACCCGCCCTTCGATGACATTTCCGCCAGGACCTGTTCGAATGTCAGCCCGGTTGCCTTCATCACCACCGGAATCGCGTAGGCGTCAAAATCACCCACCCGATTATTGTTCGGCAGCCCTCCCTGTGGACTCATCCCCATCGACGCGGCAATACTCTCGCCATTCCGAATCGCACAAACCGAAGCGCTGCCCCCCAGGTGACAGCTAATCACTTTCAAATCATCTCGATTCAAAAGCTCTGCAATGCGGCCGGCGATGAAACGATGACTGGCACCGTGAAATCCCCATCGGCGAATCTCAAAATCCGTGTACCATTCATAAGGCACCGCATAAGCGCGATGTTCGAATGGAATCGTTTCGTGAAATCCCGTCTCCAGAGCAGCCACCAGTGGTATACCAGGGAAGGCTTTCTGAAGTTGTCGCATCGCTTTCACATAAGGAGGGTTGTGTGCAGGAGCAATGTCAGACAGTGCTTCCATCTTCTGCAACAACTCTTCGTTTACGATCCTTACGCCGCTCAGACTGCCGGCAAATACGGCTTTGAAACCGATACCAGCAACTTCATCAACAGACTTCAAACATCCGTTTTCCGAATCGGTCAGCTGCTGCAGACAAATGCCAACGGCTGCTGCATGATCCGGAATACACTGCTGAGTCTGCGCCTTGTGGTCACCAATCTCCACCGAACACGCACTTTCCGGCTGACCAATTCGGTCAATGCCGCCCCGCGCAAGCTGCGTCTCATTCGACAAATCGAAAAGACGATATTTGAAGCTGGTAGAACCCAGGTTAGCGACCAATACCTTCATGCGTCCAAAATCCTGTCTCACTGCTCAGTACACGCGTTCGTCAGAACCCGCTCTGGTCGAAATTCATTCCGAATCCCGAAACGGCTGGCCCTGCTACAGCACCGAATCGAGCAGAGATTGTTCCGGACGCGGAATCAGATGGGCTGCGATCAGCTCACCGGACTGCGATGCTGCAGCGGCACCGGCATCAACGGCGGCGCGGACGGATCCCACATCACCCTTGATAATTGTGGTCACAAAGGCAGCGCCAATATTCAGTTGTTTGACCAGAGTGACGTTGGCTGCTTTGAGCATTGCGTCTGACGCCTGCACAGCGGCAACCAACCCTTTGGTTTCAATCATTCCAATAGCTTCGTTCATGTTCGTTGAATCCGAAAAGAGACTAAGTTGAATCGAGTTCATGCTGACTCCGAGCTTCCAGTCCACCACGCTCGGAAAACAAACAGGTTCTATTTCTTCGCAGGCGCTTTGGCCTTCGGCAAAATGGCAGTGAGTTCTTCGTGTGGGCGAGGAATTACTTCAACGCTGACGACCTGACCGAGGCGAGACGCTGCTGCCGCTCCGGCATCGATCGCAGCCTTTACTGCAGCCACGTCACCCACAATAAACGCACTGACGAAACCGCTTCCGATCTTGTCCCAGGATACCAATTCAACGTTGGCGGCCTTTAGCATTGAATCGATTGCTTCGAGCATGCAGACGAAGCCTTTCGTTTCAATCATTCCTAGTGCTTCCGTAGATTTTGCCATTCGATTCGTCTTTCAAAAAAGTGAAGTTTCAGCTCTCAGAATCCCACGTGCAGCTTTCAGCAGTCGTTGACAGAAACGTTGTCTTCGGTATGCCGGAAGCTGAACATCAAAGACTCTCTCAATGTTTACACTTGCAAGGCTCTGCCTTCAGCAATTCCACTTTGGTCGCGTGATCCAGGTCGACCGCATTTCCTTCATCTGTATCCAGATGAACTTCCAGCTTGATACCTTTGCCTGCTCGAACGACCAGATCTTCAAGAACGGTCGTGCACCCGGGTGATTCAATGCGAAGATTCATCTTTTCGCCGTCTGCCACGCCGTAATATGTCAGATCATCCGGGTTCATGTGAACGTGGCGGGCTGCTCGAATCACGCCCTGAGCCAGTTCCACGACGCCTTTCGGCCCAACAAGAACACACCCCGGTGTCCCCTGAACGTTACCGCTGATCCGAACGGGAAGGTCAATGCCCAGCGAAATGCCATCCGTAAAGGCAAGCTCCACCTGTGAATCACCGCGACAGGGGCCGAGCACGCGAACATTCGGAAGCATGCGCCGTCTGGGACCCACCACCGCCACGGTTTCCGCAGCAGCGTAATAACCGTCCTGGTAGAGATCCTTTTCCGGGGTCAGAGTCGCGCCGCGACCAAACAGAATTTCGACATGCTCCTGAGTCAGGTGCACGTGTCGCGCGGAGATGTTAACAACCAGAGGACTGCGTCCCGCAACCGGCACGGGCTCAGCCGATGCCGATACGGTCTCAGATCGCATCACGGGAATACCGCTGGCAGGTGCCAAAGCGCTGTTCAGCTGGCGACCGAGAACTCCACGAACAATACGTTCAATTTCAGATCGATCGAGTGTTGCTGTACTCACAGAAGACTCTCACTCCGGCGACGAGACAAACGTCGGCAATCGCTATGTTCAGACCATCGTCCGTGAGATAAATGAACCGCAATCCTCGCGGTTCTTCCTGATGACTTTCAGCTGCTTCGGGATTCAAATTCAGACGCACTTCCGACCGGCGTTGTCTTTCCGAAGATTTTCGAAAAGTTGATTCCGCTGGCGACTGCAGCTCGACGCCATCAGTCATCCGACGGCAGCCCAGCGACCAGCGGTGATGCACCAGCTTCCACAAACTCCAGGCGTATACCCCGCGCCCCCAGTGTCTGTCTCCATTCGTCAGAGATACCATCGTCAGTCACGACGTCGTGAACCGCATCCAATGGGCAGAGGTGTGATAAAGCTCGCTGACCGAACTTACTGCTGTCAGCCACAAGAGTTACCCGATCCGCAGCCTTTATCATTTGACGTTCGGTTTCGACAAGCAGAGCGTTACTGTTGAAGAGTCCTTCCGCCGTAATCCCTCCGGTCCCCATCACCAGTCGACCGGCATGAACAGTCTTCAGCGCGGCCACAGCAAGTTCTCCCAGGGCCACACCTGTTTTCGGGTACAAATATCCGCCAATAAAAATCAACTCGATCTCAGGGCGATTCATCAGCAGCGACGCGATAGGCATCGAATTCGTGAGCACCTGCAGCGGCTTGCCGGTCAGATAACGAGCCACTTCAAGCGTTGTTGTCCCACCGTCCAGAAGAATGGTTTCCCCCGGACTAATCATGTCCACCGTGTGCTGAGCAATTCGTTTTTTCTGCCGGGACGCACGGACTCGCCGCGAATCGAAATCCGCGATCGACTCCCCCGCGTAAGAAGCCCCTCCCCGGGTCCGCTGAATCTGGTCCTGGGCCTCCAGGTACTCCAGATCCCGCCGAATTGTGGATTCACTCGCCCCGATCTCAGCAACCAGATGCTGCAATGAGACAAACCCGAGCTCCTCGGTAATTCGGAGTATTTTGGATCGTCGTTCTTCCAGAAGCATTCAATCACTTTCAGATATGCTCAATAAGTACGCACAATCATCCATCAACAATCATCCAAATGCAAGTATATGATTGCATTTTGACAGATTTTGACTGAACTTATCTCAAATTGCCAAACAACACCATAGCCCCTATCCGTCACCATCACCCTATTCCGCATTGACGAACAGATCTGCGGCGAAGTGAAATTGATGGATGACCATTCATTCGGCAATGGGTCCCGGGGGAACTGGATTGTGGACTGATTGGTTCTGAAGATTGACATCAACTGGTTGCTGGAAATTTCACATTGCATCGATCAAGATGGCTGAGTGGCAACCAGCCCCTTTCTTCCTTCGCGAAGGATTCCTGTCAGATGCGAAGGCTTTGCTGGTTCCGTTATGCCAACGACTCGCAGGGTATGGATACCCGGGAAAGGAATCTGTCGGTATGGAAAACAGTCGCCTGCCATCGCAGCATCTGGTGCACGGATTACGCAGACTGGTGCATGATCTGCACTCCCGCGAACCACTGCCCGGCCATGGGCTCAGTGGAATTATCTGCGGTACAACGGATTTGATTTCATTTCACCGCGAATCCGCTCAGTATTGCGGCGAAGACATACCGTTGCTTGTTGAACAGCACGGTTTCGAATCGATCGCATGGCTTCTTCTGTCAGGCGAACTCCCGTCGGAGGATCAGCTGGCAGACCTGCAGGCGATCGTGGCAGACGCAGCCGTGATTGATTGCACGGCGGCCGAAATGCTGGAGCGAATTCCTCTGAGCACTCGCCCACTGGACCTGCTTCCTTTGTGTGTCTCGATCCTTTCGTTCTTCGATCCCACGCCCCACGATCAGTGCCAGGAAGCAACGCGGTCAAGAGTCTGGCGCCTGCTGGCGCAACTCCCGGTGGCTCTGGCTGCAGGTCTCGGGAAACCACTGGTCGATGGCAGTCTGCCTGACAGCGATTCCGCAGTCACTCTCTCCTGGGCAGGTCGACTGCTGCATTGCCTTCGCGATCAGTCGAATCCACCGGGACCGACAGAAGACGCGGCCATGAATGCACTGATGGCTTGCGAGTGCCTGACGGAAATGCGGCCCGCATGTTTCGCAGCTCGATTTGCAGGAAGTACCGTCAGCAATATTACGGCTGCCATGCAGTCGGCTTCAGTCATGTTTGTTTCGCAGTTGCGCAATGATCCTTTTGCCTGGGCATCAGATGTCTTGCTCGGGCTGGACGGCCCTGCGGGGGCGGAGGAATGGCTCCGGAAACGGGAAGGGCAGCCCATGCCTTTTGGGTTTGGCGCCCGCACCTCAGATCCTCGCCCTGAGATCCTGCGCGAACACTGCCGGAGCATGCTTGGCAGCCATCGGCGGATTGTCCTTGAAGCATCCGCATGCCGGCTGGAAAGGTTGCTGGAAAAACGAGAATTATTTCCAACCACAGACTGGGCTGCTGCACGTCTGATGACGCTGCTGAATATTCCGGCTGATCGACAGGCTCTGGTGGTTGGAATGGCCAGAATCGTGGGGTGGGCCGCGCAGGCGATTGAACAACAGTCGGCCGGAGTCTCTTTGCTGCCGGTTCTTGAATACGGGGCGCAGTCGAAAACGACCGCGATTTCAAACGACTGAGCTTCGAACTCCTTCCCCGTCCGTTACGATGGGCGAGGTATTTGCGGACACGACCCATAGCCCGAATTCCTGAACCATGAGCTTCGCCTTTCAGCAATGTATTCATCCCGATTGCCTGTCCACGTTTGACGTTGGGCAGATTCTGACGGCTTGTCCCAAATGCGGTTCTCTGCTGGACATTAATTACGACTGGAACCAGCTGCCGGTTCCGAAGAGTATGGATGTCTTTCAGCAACGATGGAGCAATCGTCTGAATCCGCTTGATTTCAGCGGCGTCTGGCGTTTCCGTGATTTGCTGCCGTTCGCCCCTGATGACCAGATTGTGACCATTGGTGAGGGGCAAACACTTCTGCAACGCAATGACCGTCTGGCAAAGCAATGTCGCATGGACGCCGGTTGCCTGTATCTGCAATACGAGGGCCTGAATCCGTCCGGCAGTTTTAAAGACAATGGAATGACGGCCGCTTCCACCCATGCTCGCATGGTTGGGGCTCGAATGACGGCCTGCGCATCAACGGGGAATACCAGCGCTTCGCTTGCCATCTACGCGGGAGTCACCGGGCATTTCGAATGCGTCGTCTTCGTCGGCAGTGGAAAAATTGCCTATGGAAAGCTTTCGCAGGCACTGGACTACGGAGCGAGGACGATTCAGATTCGTGGCGATTTTGATGACGCCCTGGCGCGTGTTCGGGAAATCTGCGCGAAGCATCCCATCTACCTCTGCAACAGTGTGAATCCATTTCGACTGGAAGGCCAGAAGTCGATCATGTATCGAATTCTGGAAGGTCTCGGATGGCAGACGCCCGACTGGATCGTTGTCCCCGGAGGCAACCTGGGCAACAGCAGTGCCTTTGGAAAAGCGTTCGCAGAGCTCAAACAACTTGGTCTGATTGATCGCATTCCGCGTCTCGCAATCATCAATGCTCAGGGAGCAAGTACTCTGGATGAACTTGTGAATCAGCATTCACTGACATGGAATAACGGGCGCACAGACCAGAAGGACATTGGTGGTTTCTATGCCGAAATGGACGCCAGCGGTCACCGTGCCAATACCCTCGCCAGTGCGATTGAAATCAACCGTCCTGTGAATCTGGAAAAAGCTCTGCGTGCCATCGATGTTTGTAACGGTGTTGTTCGCAGCGTACCTGATCAGGCAATCGTCGACGCGAGGGCGATGATTGCCGCCACGGGATTTGGATGTGAACCCGCCAGTGGAGCAACAATCGCGGGACTGAAGCTTCTGCGTGAAGAAGGTCTCATTTCTGCCAGCGATCGGGTGGCCTGCGTGTTGACGGGCCATCAGTTGAAGGACCCGGATCTGACGGTCGCCTATCACTCCGGCAACTCAGAACTCCACGCAAAAAAACTGATACCTGCCGGTGTCACGTCGATGCCATTTGCAAATTCGCCCGTTGTTGTTGATAACAACGAACACGCAATACTGTCAGCGCTGGGAATGTCCGCCTGACGGAAGGTCATGCGTGGGAGTAATTCCCCGGCATCCTGTCGTACGGTTTTCTGCAGATTGTCATAAGAATTCCTGCTGGGGAAACTCATCAAAGTCCCCGTCGCCCTCCTCGGAGAATCCCATGAAAGCAATGTTGCTGTCTGAATATAAGAAGCTTCAGGTCGTTGAATTTGATAAACCGGAAATCGGACCCAACGACGTGCTCGTTCAGGTGCGAGCCTGTGGCATTTGTGGAAGTGATATTCATGGTTACGATGGAAGCACAGGTCGACGGATTCCGCCGCTTGTCATGGGCCATGAAGCCGCCGGCGTCGTGGCCGAGGTTGGCAGCGCGGTCCATAAATTTCAGCCTGGTGACCATATCACGTTTGATTCAATGGTGTCGTGCGGCAGTTGCCGATTCTGTCGCGATGGATTTGCAAACCTGTGTGACAATCGAATGGTGCTCGGTGTTTCCTGTGGGGATTACCGGCGTCACGGAGCGTTTGCTGAATACGTGGCGGTTCCGCAGCACATTTGCTTTGCGATTCCCCAATCGCTTCCGTTCGAACACGCGGCAATGATCGAAGCGGTCTCCGTGGCCGTCCACGCGGCGAATCGGACTCCGGTAAAGCTGGGCGATACAGCGGTCATTGTTGGAAGCGGGATGATCGGATTGCTGGTCGTCCAGACAATGCGACTGGCCGGCTGTTCGCAAATCATTGCTGTCGACCTCGAACAAAGTCGGCTGGATGTTGCCAGAAAACTTGGTGCGAATGCGGGACTGAAGGCCGATGCCTGTGATGTGGCAGAGGAAGTGCGCAAGCTGACTGGAGGCCGCGGGGCCGATGTGGCGATTGAAGTTGTTGGGGCAACAGCACCAATCCGGACGGCCGTTGACTCCGTCCGAAAAGGCGGCTCCGTCACGCTGGTTGGTAATCTGTCGCCGAAGGTTGAATTGCCTCTGCAATCGATCGTGACTCGGGAAATCACGGTCTATGGCTCCTGTGCTTCCAATGGCGAATACCCGGCCTGTATCGCGTTGCTGGAAAGCGGAGCGATTCAGGTCGAACCACTGATCACTGCCAAAGCATCACTGAATGACGGTCCCAAATGGTTTGAACGGCTCTATGCAGGCGAAGCCGGCGCGATGAAGGTGATCCTGGATCCAACCATCTAAGGACTTTCTCAAAGAGCAGCCTCGAACGTTCATCCACGTGTTGGATCGTGTGGTGTTTTGATCCTGGTGCAGTTCGCCTCATTATCATGGTTGCAGCTCTCCGGCGGCGGATCAGCGAGACCCGGAATGACAAGATCTGAGGCGGACGCTCCAGTGCGAGCAATCATCAGTTGGTTGGTTGCTCCATGAGGTGGCGAATTTTGGTGGTCAACGCATTGGCCGGGAATGGCTTGGAGAGGAACGCTTCTTTTTTTCCCTTCATATCACTACTCTCGGGTTGGTTTTCGGCGTATCCGCTCACAAAAAGTACTGGTAGTTCAGGCTGTCGTTTCCGAAGTTGCCTGGCGAGTTCGCGGCCATCAATATCCGGCATACTTAAGTCGGTGACGAGAAGACAAATATCCTGCTTGCCTTCGGACATCAGGGAAATGGCCTCCGCACTATTCGCAGCCGTCAGCACATCATAGCCATGCCGTCGAAGCACATAATGGCAGTAGTCCTGGACTGCCGGTTCGTCTTCAACCAGCAGTATAGTGCCCGTCCCAGCCGTTGGTGGAGCCATTTCCGGCTTCGTTGACGACGTGGGAGTTCCGGTCGATATGGGTAAATAGACAACAAACGTAGCGCCGGCGGTTCCACTCTGGACGTCGATTTGTCCGCCAGCCTGCGTGACGATTCCATGAACGACGGAAAGTCCAAGCCCCGTTCCTTTTCCCCTGGGTTTTGTAGAATAGAACGGTTCAAAGAGGCGGACTCTGCTTGTTTCATCAAGGCCCACACCGGAATCTGCTACCGTTATCGTCGCAAATCGACCTTCGGAAAGTTCCCCCGTTGTCAGTAAGAGCGACGAGGGAAGTTCGCAGGTTTGAATGTGGACTCTCAGGATTCCGCCGGCCGACATGGCATCGCGGGCATTGACGCAAAGATTCAGCAATACCTGATCCATTTGCACAGGATCAATATCCACATAGCAGGATTCCTCAGGAGTATCGAATTGGACATGAATGTCAGGACCGGCGATTCGGACGATGATCGCTTCGATCCGTGAGACCCATTCGACCAGGTCGATCGTCTGAGGTTCGACGACCGCTTTTCTGCTGAAGACAAGCAACTGAGAGACTAAAGCGGCCGCTCGGGTTCCAGCTTCATTGATGGCATGGACGTGTTCGATTGCAGCATTGTGTTCGATTGCAGCATTGTGTTCGATTGCAGCATTGTCTTCTTCCAGCGTTGACAGCAATAGTTCACTGAATCCGTTAATAACAGTCAGCAGATTGTTGAAATCGTGTGCTACTCCTCCGGCCAGACGTCCGATGGCCTCCATCTTCTGCGATTGCACCAGATCCGCTTCCAGTTGCTTTCGAGCCGTCATATCCAGCAACCAGCCAATGATCTGACGTGGCCTGCCGTCTGCCTCCCTGTAGAGAATGGTCTCTCTGGAAAGACACCAAATCCACCGGCCATCCCCTGTCTGCAGACGATACTCGTACTCGTAAACTTCGCTGTCTGATGATTCAATTCGACGTTGCCAGTATGCTTTCAGTTGAGCGACGTCATCCGGATGCACCTGTTGTCGAAATCTTTTCAGTGCCAGACCTGAGGGGGCATCAACATCAAATCCGGTAATCTGCGCGAAGACGGGATTGACGTAAGTCATCGATTTGGAAGGAACGTCGTAGACGTAGAGGCCATTGGGAGAAGAAGACAGAATCGCCTTCGAGTACTCCTCACGCCTTGCAAGCTCAAGCTCCGTGCATTTGCGGTTGGTAATGTCGATCGTGATTCCAATCAGCCTTGCCTTTCCGTCATCATCCACAATGTTTTGCCCACGCGACATCATCCAGCGGACACCGTGAATTGCGTGGTTGATTCGAAATTCGGCTTCAAACTCCTGGTGCGATTCAATGGACTGCGTAAACGCGTTCTCAAGCATTTCCCGATCATCCGGGTGAACGATGGCAATTGAATTCTCATAGACCATGACAGTCTCGGGATCCACATTCCAGAGTTCGTACATTTCGGGCGACCACCAGGCAATGCCACTTGTTAAATCCCAGTCCCAGGTACCGCCGATGGCAGCATTCGTCGCCAGTCGAAGTCTGCGTTCGCTGCACTGCAGTTGCTGCAGAATCCGGGTGGACTCAGTGATGTCGCGAGACACCCCAACAACACCCGCGATTCTTCCATCAACCGTCCGGTACGCAGATTTGATCGCGTGAAAAGTGCGCACACCGTAGGCAGTATTGAGCACAACTTCAGAGGTCTGGGCTTCACCCGTTTCTATGACCTTCAAGTCAACCGCCTCCATTTTGGCTGCGGTAGCCTGCCCAAAAAAGTCCACGTCCTTCTGGCCAAACGCATCTTCTGCCGTCCTGCCAACAACCTCCAAAGCGGCGGAGTTAAATAATATGTAGCGTCCGTTCAGGTCCTTGGCAAAAATAACGTCGGTCGTATTGTTAATCACTGCTCGCAGAAGCGAGTTCACCTTCTCCGTCTGACTGACGTGCCTCACAAGAAGCCAGTAAATGAGTCCGCCGGACAAAGTGACGTACAGGAAACCCTTTGTTGAGCTGTAAAGGAAGGTTTGAATACTCGCGAGATCGGAAAGCACAAGTGTCAGATCAGAAAACAGAATCCACATAAATCCAAAAAGAAGGTAGTAGATGACGATCTGAACGGGCACCCTGGCAGGCATCAACAAGGGAATGGCCCGCCTAGATTCAGCGTTTTCGCGATGGTCTTGTTGTGTCTGCATCGAAATCGTCCTGCGATGTATCCTCGACTTTTCGTGCGGCAGGTGTAAAACGCAATCGTTCAAATGCAGTGCGTTTCTGCTCCGGATAACAATTTCCTGAATCTCGCGACAGGTGCGGATGAATCATGGGGAGGCTGACACGCTGTGCCCCGGAATTGACAGAGCCATAAGAGACCAGTCCGGAAAGAGCGATCGCACGATGAGTCACGGAACCGGACCTCGCACATCAAACCTCCGCCAGTGGTTCTGAAGCGTCACCAAACGATGAAAGCTTTAACCCCGTTTTCTGTAGCATTGACAGGTAAAGCCGGCACATTTGTCGGTTCTCCTGCTCCCGATAATTCAGAACCCGACCTCCCTGAATCTGGCCGCCTCCACCCCCAACCAGGACAACGGGAAGCTGCGTCGCGTCGTGCCCACCATTCATCATGCTGGAGCACATCAGCAGCATCGAATTATCCAAAGCCGATCGTTCGCCTTCCTGAATCCGATCGAGCTTGCCGGCAATATACGACAGCTGCTGCAGGAAGAACTGATTCACTTTCAGCCAGTCGTCGGTATCGGAGTGCGAAAGCAGATGGTGGATCATGTAGTCCACACCCAGATTTGGAAAACGCAGTGACGAATGGTCATTATTCAGCTTCAATGTGCACACGCGAGTCGCGTCGGTTTGAAACGCAAGGACAAGGATGTCGCACATAAGCTTCATGTGTTCTGCGATGTCCTGAGGAATCCCATCTGCAGGCCGCGGCATGTTGGGGCCACTAAGAGTCGGCCGCCATCCCTGCAGCTCACCGCGTTTTCCCGATTGTTCAATTCGTACTTCGACCTCCCGAACCGATTCGAGATACTCATCCAGTTTGCGCTGGTCGGACGCGCTGATCGTACGCCGTAGATCCTGTGCGTCTGCAAGGACAGCATCCAAAACGCTTTTATCCCCCCGACGCACGTCGTCTTTAAACAATCGATCGAAGGCCAGAGCAGGATAAACCTCCAGCGGAGTTGGAGAAGTCGGCGACGACCAGGAAATGTGCGAGCTGTAAAGCATGGAATAGTTCTTGTGAACGGAGGGATTGGCTTTCTCGCATCCCAGCACAAGACTTGGCACCTTCGTCGTATGACCAAAATTCTGCGCAATTACCTGATCAACACTTGTACCCGATCTGATTTCTCCGCCAGCGGCCAGAGGAGCCCCCGACAACAGGTTACCCGTTTGAGAACTGTGAATGTTCCCTTTCAGGGCCTCCGCGTTATAGAGCCCTTTAATGAAAAGCATCCGTTCTCGGAACGGTTGCAGTGGTTCCAGAACCTTCCCCAGTTTCAGCGATTCGCCATCCGGTTCAGCCCACCATTCACGTCCATGGAATCCATTGCCGGCGAATAGAATGGCTGTTCGGACCGGAGCAGAACTACCGGGATTCCTGGATTGGGCAGACTGATCCCCCCATACACTCATCGACTCAAACCAGGGTAATGCCATGGTGACGCCCAGGCCACGCAGCATTCTGCGACGGGAAAACAGATGTGGCATGGTTTCACTCCTCTGAATGCAATTGCACGACTCTGGTCGATCAGGTGGGAATACTTGAATCTGGCGGAAACACGGGCGGGACCTTCGAGCCTACTCTATCGATGCTGGCGCAGGAGTTCTATCCCATTGTGATGTCCGTTATGGTGAAATGCAGGAAGCTGATGGAAGGTACAGCCAGAAGCAGATCCGATCTGGAGCTGCAGGTTATCTGTCGTAGTGGTAGCTTCCGGCAGGTGTTTTGCCGCGATCGCCAGAACGGGGGCATGCAACAGGCCGTTGGATGCAAGAACGCTGGTTTTCCTGAACGGCAACTCCTCACCGCGGCACGTCGTCACTTTGCCGCCCGCTTCTTCGACCAGAAGCCGACCAGCAGCGAAGTCCCATGGAGACAGCTGATATTCGAAATAAGCGCCGTAGCAGCCCATCGCAACCTGCGCCAAATCCAGAGACGCTGTCCCGAACCGACGGACTCCGTGAATCTGCTGCCGGAAGCAATCCTCAACTGCTGCAAGCGTCGCCTCCATCATCGCTCCCCGATCATAGTAGAAACCAATTCCAATCAATGAATCAGACATCGATTGTTGCAATCCAACATGAATAGCCTTGCCATTCCATGTTGCGCCGTTGCCTGATTCGGCAAGAAAGAGATCTTCGCGAATTGGATTCCAGATGACGCCGCAAACAGGTTTTTGTTGGCGATAGTAGGCAATGGAAACAGCAAAGTGCGGGATATGATGGGCGAAATTTGTGGTTCCATCGAGCGGGTCGATGATCCACAAATGTTCGGCAGTCGTATCACCGCTGGTTTCCTCTTCACCTAACAGGCTGTGTGTTGGAAAGTGACTGCGAATGACTTCGACTATCTTCCGCTCGGCATTGACGTCCGCATCAGAAACAAGATCCGCAACGCCTTTGTTACGCATCGTGACGCCATTGTAGAAATAGTCGGCGAGGATCTGGCCACCCTGTCGAGCAGCATCCAGTGCAATTGTGATTTCAGATGTCATGGGAGGCTTTGGATTCTATGGAGTCTGCGTGGTTCACCCGGAATGGAGTGTGTCAGGTCATTCATGATTTCGCATCCCGGTCGGCGCAATTTTCAAAGTTGAAGAATCCCTCGCAGGAGGCCTCAACGATGAAATCCGAGCTTTCTGCCAAATCGGCCGGCCAAATCCCTGCTTCGAGGGGCTTCCGAGACAAACCGTCACAAAACCAGGGGGATTTGCCGATTTGCCTTAAAGCAATTGCAACGCTCGTAATATGGATAATAATGTCCCTCATGGCTAAAATGCGAACGCGGGAACCATGTATTTCAGCAGGACTTCCCTGACTTGCCGGTGGATGCGTCTTCAGAAAGTGTATCCCTGCAAACCAGCAGGAAAACTGTCAGGCCAGAGCTGAACCCTGGTGAGTCTCGAAACCGCAACCAAACGACTGAGTTCCCCCAAACGCTTCGGAAATGACCATACAACCAGCCGATCGACCATGAAGCTGACTTTGCACGATGAACTCGGATCTTCCATATGACCGTTGAAGTTAACTGCCGAAGTTGCCACTACAGATTTCACGTCAACGATGAATATGCGGGCAAACTTATTCGGTGCCCGGAATGTCGCATCGCTGTCGCCGTGCCCAAAATTGGCTCCCCTGCCCGCGGCGTCAAATCCGAGGAACGGACGTCGCAGGAAGTTCCGTCAGTTCGACTGAGCCAGCCAATGCGTTCGGCGTCAGCGCCTGTGAGGTCCGTTCAGCGTCCGCCGGATCGCGTCAGGCCGGATCCATCCCGATACCGCCAGATGAGCAACCAGCGAACGATCATGTTGACTGCGGCAGGTGTGGTACTGCTGGGCCTGGTCCTGATTGCGGGCTACATGCTGGGGCAAAGTGGCAATGCTTCTGACGATCCGATTGCAGACGGAAATCCGAGCGTAGACGACGGCCTGCATGACAACCCGGCAATGGCGGAAGCAAACACGGCACATCAGGAACCAAACGATCGAGAGCCATCAACCGTGGCTGGAAACGGGACTATCGAGGAGGCGTTTCCGGCCCCTGGCCCGGCAGTCACCGCAGCAGATCAGCCAGTTGTCGCAAATCCCGGCTATGATGGGGCGGCGTTTGCAGGCAATTCGACAGCCATCGCGGCGTCACCCGGAAACCCAGGCACTCCACCGATCAATCCATCCGTGGATTTCGAATCACAAGACCGGACTGTGATGCCTGCTGTTCCCGCATTCACCGATGGCCAACCATCGGCTCCTGACCAGCCCTCGATCGAAAATCAGCCGCAAACAGAACGCCGAGAGCTGAACCTTGCCGACCTGATCGAGAAAGTCCAGCCGTCTGTGGTGCGCGTGGATGTCGATTCCGTCCAGGGTTCCGGACATGGCAGCGGCTTTGTAATCGATGCCGCGGGGATTATTGTGACGAACTACCACGTCGTTGAAGGCGCGACCAAAGCGATCGTGTGTTTCAAAAACGGCGACAAGATTCCTGTTGACGGATTCCTGTACCTCAGCGCGCAGAAAGACATCGCCATTCTGAAGATCAACCCGAATGCCGGGAATCATCCACTTCAGGCAATTCAGTTGTCTCCGTCTGCACCTCGACAAGGTACCAGTGTCGCAGCGCTTGGAGCACCTTATGGACTGGACTTCACTGTCAGTGAAGGGATCATCAGCGCTGTTCGCCTTGCGGCAGAACTGAAAGAATCCATCGGTTTTGATGATCACGAAGGGACGTGGATTCAAACGACGTCCCCGATTTCACCCGGAAACAGCGGCGGCCCGCTGGTTGATCGATTCGGCGATGTCGTGGCAATCAATACCATCACAATGGTCGTTGGGCAGAACCTGAATTTTGGCATCTCCGCTGAAGATATCCGGCAGGGAATGTTTCAAATGCTGAGCTCACCGATGCCGGTCTCACCCACGAGTGCACCAGTTCGGGGACATGTGGCCGAACCATCTGAAAATGGAGAACTCGTCGACGCTGTTGGTACCGAACGTGCCCTTCAGCTCATGAAGTCGCTGAAGACGTTTCGGGTGCTGCGGGTTGCGAAATCTTACGATGTGTTGGGAACAGTGCTGACACACGTGAACTCAGAAGCTCGCGATGCGCTGTCGAAAGCCGGACTCAGAGAATCCGTCGCCGCAAATGCGATGCTTCTGATTATGGTCAACCAACAATCGGCAGGCACCGGAAGTCGTTTGATTCTCAAGTCACAACTGCTGGTGGAGCAACGTGTGGCAGGGCAGGAGCAACTGGTGATGATTTGGGAACAAACCGAAGAAGTTGGCGGTATCAGCGATCAGGCCCTGTTCTCCGGAGTGTTGCCCTCCAACCTGAAAAAGAACATAGAGAAGTACTTCCGAAATCTGCGTGTTGAAATCGCAAAAGCCCAGAAAAGCTCCGAGTAGTCTCCTGCTCGGAGAGAGCCGGATTATGCACGGTCCCCTCCATCGCATCCCTGCCTGCACTTCATGTGTGTAACGACCTTGCGCAGCGACTGCTGTCGTGCTGAAGTGTATCCATTCAGAAAGATGTTCAGCCGACTTCAACGGCGATGCCCTTTTGAGCTTAACGTTAAGGGCAAGCAAATCAGATTTCTTTGGTAACACCGCCGACAGAAATTCGCTTTAACGTGGTAGAGCCCGAATGCAAACGTGTACTCGGGTCACTCATCCCCGCGTTCAAACGTCGCGTTTGAACGGCCCCTCTACCATCGAAAGGGACATCATCATGTGGATCCTACGATTAGCAGCTCTTACAATCGTTGCCTGTTCCGCACCATTGCAGGCTCAGGAATTTGCTACGCTTTCCAATACCTACCATGTCGAGGTCCGAATCGAACACTGGCGGATAGGGTCCGGCGGCTGGTCCACGCAATATACGACGACAGATCCAGACGAAGCCGAGCTTGTCCTGACATTGTTCGAAATTGCAATGGAATCCGGAGAACTCAACAGCATCCTTGGCCTCAGTTGGGAATGGATCATCACAGACGTGAGGATTCGGACGGAATACCCACAGCAATTGACGGAGCCTGTGATTCAATCTCCGATCAGAAGATATCGTGCCGCCTATACCGCTCCGCAATACGGATACCCACAGCCGTAGCCGTTGATGTTATGCAAGTCCCGGTTGGGGATCGCCCTGGCCGGGAGGCAAAAATTCGCAGTCACAATTTGACAGTTCTGCCCTCGATGCAAACTGGCTCTCACGTTCCTGCCAGCAATTCCACCTGGACAGGACAGAATCAACGACCGGAACGACGGCTCCCATTGCCGCAGCAAGATTCGTCGATCTTGTTGCCAGTGATGCAAGCCACACAGCATCATTCCAATTCATCACCAGTGAATCGATCTGAGCCTGCGTCGCGAAGGATGGTGATGACCACGGTCGCTGTTTTTTCCGACGAAAGGCCCGACGACTCTTGTTCAACACGTGGTCCGCCTGCAGCTATTGCTTCTGAGGTTCGAGCTCCGGGCCATTGGCCTTGAGTAGAGCAACCTCTTATTCGAGTTGCTCTACTCGAACAAGTAGCTGTTGAACGGTTCTCCGCAAGTCGTTGTCATTCATTTCAACGACATTGGGCCTGAGAGCGGCAGTCTTCTTGTCAAGTGCCGTGACTGCCGGATGTCTTGCTCCCAGTTTATCCACCAACTGCTTCCGGTTCTCTTCCAATCTGGCGACCTCGGTTGCACCAGACTGAGGATTATTCTCTGCGGCCAACCGATCGGACAATGACAGAAATCCCAGGGCAATCCCCAGGCAAAGGATCGCAACTGAAGTACGCATGGTTGATTTCCTTCAAATTCCGAATGTGTTGTCCCAGGGGATTATGCAACATACACAGCACGGGGAAAGTGTAACATTACCCCTTAGCGGAGAAAACCCTCCAATGCTGAAGCCTCCCGAGCTCGCAACTCAGGTGCATCTTTTGTTATTCAACAGATTCTGCGCGATGGACGACGATTGTGTCGCCTGTGGGCCGGAACGTACGGGCGTCGTGTTACGGTTGCAGGCAAATCCTGGACGTAAGTCTCGCCCACCCAAAAGTGGTGTTAGCTGAATTGACTCTGAGCTGAGATTCGGTTTCAGGATTATTGAAGACGTATGTCTGGACTTAAGCCATGTAGAAACCTTCGAATTCCGAATCCACTTAATGCGTTCCTCGGCCTGACCGCCATATTCAACGGATTACCGCATTGGCACGCTCGATTCGAGGTATTGACGCAAACCATTATCGAAAACATGTCGCCACCCCTCGATGGGAGGCTCGCCTCCGAGAACACCAAACCTGTCATCCCGGATTTTCAGGATAGTACCACGTCCTGCTGCCGAAAGGGTAAGCCGCAGCGACGTCATTGCCGGACCGCCGAATGGGGGCAGCAAGTGCCCAGCGAGAACCAATTCCCGGTCTGCATCAACGCCGATCACTGAGTACCAGACAAGACCATCGCCGCCACCAAAATCTTCGAACGCGCGACCCCCGAGCTCAGGCTCGATCACGAAACGCTTTGTCCGTTCGGACGTAACAAAGTCCATGGGCCACCAGGCAGACGACTCGCTCGTCAATGCCTTCCAAACGCGTCCAGGCTCCACGGCAATATTGACATCGATCTCACAGGAGCCGCTCGTGATTTGTTGATTCGACACAGGCATGCATCCTTCAGGGAACAAGCATTGCAACCCGTTTGGGGCGAATGACATTGAAGCAAAGAAACCGTGAATCAAGGAAACCGTCGCACCACAGCGAATAGCCACGCACAGACCGCAGGGCCCAAGCCTCGAGCCAGACTACCAGCGTATTCAAAAACGGGACGGACTCGAGCAGGAGACCTTTCAAGAACGATAATCTAACGTCGTCCTGCGTGACTGTCACGGTTCTTCAACGGACAGCTATCGCTATGAGCAACGGGCAACAACAGATCCGGGCGCCACGCGGCAGATTCAGTGCCGAACGGTGTTGATGACTCATGGCAATACAGCACACCCTGAAAATGCTCGTTTGTTCTCCGCCGACTGACTTACTTAGAAAACCCGATTCGATCAACTTCACGCGATGGCACAGATGTCTCTGGAGTATCGTTTGCCCAACCAGGTTTTTGCTGGTCACCTCAGAATTCCGCCACATGTTTGTCAGACGACATCGACATCACAATGATCGCAGTCGAAGCGGTCTGTCATTTCCACACCAACGAAAAGCTGTACGTCGAAACGTCCAAACTCCAAAGAGACACCAGCACTGTTGCGATCCAGGACATGTATTCGATCAACCCCTTCCGATAGTGAACAAAGCGAACGCAATGGTCGAGGATTTGTGCAGCAGATCTTCCATGTCTGTCCAGCGTCTGCCATCACCAACTCAAGCGAGATGGGTTCACAATGAAGTGTTGCGACAGCAGACAGCAATCGCGAATTGGGCTGTGTTGCGAAATGGTACATGGACATGTTTCGATCGCGAGTGAGCCCTGTTTGACGTGGAAATGAATAGCGACTTTCGTAATCGAATATGCGCCGGCACGGCTTCCTATTCAACCGGCGGATCGCGCGATTCGGTTCATGGCTTTGTTGCTAACGATGTTGGACTAGTTCTGCAGCCGTTTCATTTTCGTCTTGATATCTTCTACCGAAGCGCGAAGGCGATCGACTGCTGCCTCGGTTGGGATTCCATCGATGTCACACGGTACGTCTTTCGCCGTTGTTTCAAAGGTTTCACCCCCAAAATGAACGGAGATCAAAAAATCAGCCATCCATTCATTCGATGTCGATTCAGAAGAGCGAACATCACCGGACTTTTTAACAATCACTTCGCTCTTGTTTAAGATCCAGCCCGTTCCTTCGTGCATCATCGCAATGATTTGATTGACGGCTGATGGGATTCCCAGCCACGGTGCCGGGCTGGAGGCCGCTTTATCAGAAGCCGGGGATGTTTGATTGTTACAGCCAGCTAAACCTGCCAACGCACCCAAAGCAAGCAGGAGTCGGCATAAATGAGGTCGAATCATTGGAGGAACCGTTGTGTTGCAAGTACGTTTTCGCGACGAAAGGTTCGGTAACTGAGGTATCTGCGTTTGAATTGTTTCGCGGGATTCGGTGAACGGCAACTCCGGTCGACGGCATTGCTCAGCATTTCATTCAATATCTACAATGCTGACAACTTTTCCTTCTTTGGAATAGCGTACTTCGATTGGACCGTATTGTTCGAAGCTATCCCATTCGGATGAGCCGCCGGCGCCTGATAAACCGATTCCAAAATGCTGAAGCTCAGCCATGACTTCAACTTCTGACTCTCCCACGAGATGTTGAAAGTATTCGGCTCTGGGTGGAAGGCCTGAACTGGATGCCAGCGGTGCTGAACTGAACATTGAAGTAACGATCGCTGCCACAAACAGGAATGGCGGAATTGACACCTGGAACATCAGGAATTTGTAGGATTTTGTTTTGATGGCCATCGCGACGCCAATAACGACGGATAGGCCGTAGAAGATGCAGACCAGAATCATCTGATCAACATCAAGTCCATAGGAGCCTGGATGATCGAAGCCAACGCCGCCAAAGAGCCCAAAGAAGACCAGAATTGCCATCAAGGAGACCTGTACCACTAACATCACACTGATAAAAGCAGTTGCCATCATGTCACCCCAATCGTCCAGCGGCACCGGACTGGAACCGGTGACGTGATCCTGTCATTGCGGCACCGAGCTCCGTTTCGGTGCATACAATTGTTAATTTACATACCTCGCAATTATTATTGCGGCGAATGGACTACGAGCATTCCAACAAGTCTACACACGCGGGGCGTCTGTCTGGAAGCCTTGGTTGGGAAACTTCTCGAATCCCCCTGGAGCTGCGGACATCCAGACAGAATGGCGGAATGAACTCCGGCGATCGCGGTGTGAACCTTACTGGCTCGCGATTTCGCAGATCAAATCTTTGTTCCCTGCAGCACAAACAAGCAAGAGATGGATGCCGGCAGAACGTTTTGAGAGTGCCAAACCAAAGACGGAATCCTGTTCCCGGAGACCCCAACGCCGGAAAAGTGAGCTCCTCCTGTTTCTCCCGACACGCCTGCTTTGCGCAAAATGACGACCTTCTTCATCGCCTGAACTGTCCCTGATTTGTGATTCACCTGAGAACATCAGGATTCCCAAACTCTTGCACGAACAGGATGTCACTGAGTGGATGAATCGACCACACCGATGACAGCTGCCTGCAGGTATCCAGCCGAGCGCAGCATGTTGATCAGCGGTTTGGTGCAATCCATATCGACAGCGATCAATAGGCCACCTGAGGTTTGCGGATCAAACATCGCGTGCCATTGTGGACATTCCGTCACAAGAACTGCATGAGATCGTTCATTCCGTTGCGGCCCGAACACGATTTCAACGCTCAACGGATCACATGGATGATCCGGAACTTGCATTCGACCGGCAACGGAGCGGTTTTTCGGATCAAGCGTACTGCAGATACCGGCGTCGAATAATTCTGCGGCACCATCGATCAAAGGGATCGCATCCAGCTTTAGTCGGGCCGAGACGTTCGAGGCATCGATCATCTCAATCAAATGGCCGGCAAGTCCAAATCCGGTGATGTCGGTGACAGACGTGGCACCATAGTTGCGTGCAATTCTTGCAGCTTCTGCATTGCTCTGCAGCATGGTGGTGATGGCATTTTCGACGGCAGCTGCCGATGAACGAACGAGATACTTCTCCAGACGACGCGATCTGTTTGCTGCATCCCCGCGACGATGGGGATGCATTTCCCTGCCGGCGAGGATGACACCCGACCCAAGTGGCTTTGTGAGGATCAGGTTCTGGCCCGGAGTCAATCCGGACTTACCAGAAAGCTGAGGGGGCGACGCGCCATCAGCAGTCCTTCCAAGAATCGTGAAACCAATGGCAAGTTCACCTGCATCCATCGTATGGCCACCGGCAAGTACGACGTTGGCTGCCCGAAATTCGCGAACAGCCCCGGACAAAACGGCATGCAGCGTTGCTGCCTGCGCGTGGTGAGGTCCCGGAGGCAGGCACACCGTTGCCATCGCCACTGTTGGTATCACAGATCTAGCCCACAGATCGCTCATCGCATGCACAGCAGCAATCCTGCCTGCCAGCCACTCATCTCTTACAACGGCAGTGATCATGTCGACAGTCAGAGCATGAACTGTCGATCGACTGTCAGAAAGCGCGGCGGCATCTTCTGGTTGCAGAAAATCTCGATCACCATCGCCATACTCTTCACGCAATTGACGAAGCACTTCGCTCAGTACGTCCGCACTTGTTTTTCCACCACACCCCCGACAACGCATCGGTGCCATTTGGAAATCCTGAACACCGCGATCAGCCGTGAACACCAAGCGCGAGTTCCGACGCATGTCTGTGTTTGACCGTGAGTTGGCAGGGGCATTTTTCATGGGACGATGCATGTTCATGAATCGTGTATCAATACGATTCTTTAGCTTCCAGAGCCACGCCCCGTGAGATGTGACGCAGCGATACTGACCAATCGCTGTGCCATCGCCCACCGCCAACAGCGATAGAAAATCTGTCTGCGGTCGGTAACGAACCAATGGTTCTTTGTGCAGCAAATTTTGCAAATTCTGCCAGAGCACCGCTCCTTCTCGTACCGCGTAAACGCCGGCTCGAGGAACGGGATTACCGCGGATTTCTGCGCAGTCTCCGACAGCAAAGATGGGCTTCTCATCAACTGATCGCAGCGTTTCATCCACCAGGATGAACCCGTTTTCGGCTCGAGCCAGATCCGTGTTCTCGTTCAGTGGTAGAGGGCTCGCACTGGTACACCAGACGACAATATCGAAGGTGTGCTCACTCCCGTCGTCGAATACCAATGCGTTTTCACGTGACGCGACGACCCGTCGCTGACAGGCGAGCTGAATCCCCCGAGCTTGCAGCAGTCCAGCAGCGCGATGGGCCGTCTGTTCACGATACCCTCGCATGATTCGAGATGCAGAATCAATGAGCGTGACCTGAGCCGGGTTCGTCCCGCAGTTACTTTCTGCAAGTATTCGATGAAGAAACGGCTGAATACAAAATGCAATTTCAACTCCCGCAGCGCCACCTCCTACGACTGCAACCTGCAAGCCGCGAGAATCATTTCTCTCTCGACGATGATGGACACACTTCTCAACCTGTTGCTGAAGCCGCCGGACAGCTTTGAACATCGGCTTGACAGGCACAAAGCCGGGATGATCTGCCGCCACGTCCACTCTGGACGGCCTGCTTCCAATTCCAATGGATGCTACGTCGAATCCAATGGACGGCCGGTCTGACCCGAAGTGAATTCTGCGGGAAACACTGTCGATCCTTGTACATTCGTCGACGATTAGATGAATTCCAGAATTGTAGGTCAACTGGTGAAGATCGATCAGCATTTCATCGGGCTCATACAGCCCAGCGAGGACTCCCGGAAACATCCCGCTGTAAGTTGCACAGGGAGTTGTAGAAACCAGGGTCAGACGCGTGTCGAAGATGGATCGTTCTGCCCACATCCTGATGACGTGCAGATGGGTGTGTCCTGCGCCAATGAGCACCACATGCCGCGACGGAAGGTTTGTTTCATTCATTAGCTGAACACTTATCGCAGGCGAGGCGATGACAAGGATCCACGCAAAGCTGGCGGCACATCACAGCAGTGTGTCCAGCGTCTGGCAAAGTTCACCAATCAGCAACTCAGCGGGCTCCAGACCGACAGAAAGTCGCACCAATTCGTTAGTGATGCCAAGTTCCCTGCGAGCATTTTCACTGAGGAAACGATGTGATGTTCCGGCCGGGTAAGAAATCGTGGTGCGTGCATCGGCCAGCGACGGAGAGAATGGGATCGAATCACTGGCCAGCATGAATCGGTTGACAATTTCAGCACCGTTTCCATTGAGCTCAAACGAAATGATGCCCCCGGTACCGTTGGGGTAAAGGCTGGTGGCCAGTTCGTAAGACTTATGGTCGTTCAGCAAAGGATAATGCACACGACCAACTGCAGGATGGCCAACAAGCCGCTCTGCAATCGCCCGGGTCGTGGCGCAAACCTGCTTCATTCGCAAAGGCAGCGTTCGCAGTCCTCGCTGGCAAAGCCATGATTCAAATGGGTTAGCATTCGCGCCAAAAATGCTGGCTGTCACCCGAAGCTGATTCATCATTTCTGCGGAACCGGAAGCAACACCCAGCATCACATCCCCGTGCCCATTCAGATATTTTGATGCGCTGTGTACAACAATGGCCGCACCATGGTCATGGCACTTGATGAGTATTGGCGTGGTGAAGGTGGCATCCACCACCAGTGGAACATCGCCAAGTGCTGCCGTGACAGCATCCAGATCACAGATTTCCAGCAGGGGATTTGAAATCGTTTCAACCAGCGCGAAACACGTTTGGTCGGTTCGGGCCGCCGCGAATTCGGAGGGCACCGTCTGGTCCACCAGTGTAAAGTTCAATCCAAACTGCTGCTGCATCCGTTCAGCCAGCTGAATCGTTCGACCATACAGAGCCCGGGACATGATGACGTGGCCACGATTATTACCCAGTGTCTGAAAGACACTGGCAATGGCGGCCATGCCTGATGAAAAAACGGCCCCGGCCTCGGCGTTCTCCAGGCAGGCCATCGCATCCGCCAGAGCCACATGATTTGGATTATTGTCCCGAGTGTAAATATACCCCGGAGTTCTGCCGACCGCGATATCCTCCAGCTGATTCAGGTCTTCAACATCAAACGCAGCCGATTGAAAAATCGGCGCAACACTTGGGCGTGTCGATCCTGCGTTTGCGGATCCCATCCGGGATGGTTCGGCGTTACGATTGGTTGAAGACATCTCGTCCGATCTATCAGCGGGGATCGTCATGGCATCGAGCCTGAATCATGTACGAATAAAAACACCCTGCCGGAATCTAACCGACAGGGTGTTCTCAGAGAATCAATTCGCAGGTGGAGTCGGCAAGGTCGACGAAATTCTGAAGCGAATCGACGAACTGGGTTCCTCCTGATCTGTACTTTCCAACTATCGAGCTTCGGGCGGCAGAGGAACAAGTTCTTCGCCGGCGTTGTGTTCCACAACAGCGGTTGAACCAGTTTCCAGATCTCCGTCTGTCTTTGAGAACCGCGTTGTGCGGCGGTCGAGGATCACACGGGCTGCTTCGCGAACTTCTCCTTCGCTCAG
Source organism: Planctomycetaceae bacterium (assembly GCA_041398825.1). Lineage (NCBI taxonomy): Bacteria > Pseudomonadati > Planctomycetota > Planctomycetia > Planctomycetales > Planctomycetaceae > Planctomycetaceae bacterium. The sequence continues at coordinate 240,014 of JAWKTX010000004.1, forward strand.
GCGTCGCAGGTTGCCGATTTCGGACAGCGGCTCAATGATTCGGGCAACCCGCCCCAGCGTCGACTCCATCATGGCAACTTCGAGTAGAGTGTGGCGAATCGAATCCAGAGATCGGACATGTGCTGCGACCTCAGTCTGGAAGTCGTCCAGGATTTCCAGATTCTGGATTGCGTCGGCCACGTCTCCGGTGTGATCATTCAGCGACGTCTGCAACTGCACCAATGAATCCAGATTGTTGCGAGCCACGTCCAGCCGAAGTGAATCGCTTGTCAATTGGGTGTTCATGGCAATCAGGGTTTTGGCATGATCGCGAGCGGTCTCAACCGTCTCTGAGGCGGTGAGAACGTCATCCTTCATTGAGATCAGCTGATCGACGGACTGCTGAGCAACCGCAAGATCGCCGGCACCTCGGTTGACGGAATCCTTAAAGGCAACAAACTGATCGAATCGCTCTGCAGCGACTTTCAGGTCGTCGGAATGGGCCACCATCTGCTGCGTCAGCTCTGCCAGCTGTGCGACGCTTTCACTTGCGTTCTCGTAACCATTTGACGCGGCGATCATCCGATTCTGCAAAGCCACCATGCCATCCAGTGAATTCGCGGCAATCTCTGTCTGATCTGAACCTCGAATGATCGCGTTCTGAAGCTGCTGGAAGGCGGACAACTGCTGAGAGGCCTGTTGCGTGAGTTGTTGTTCATTGATAATTCGATTCTGCAGGCTGACAATACGATCGACAGCGGACAGAGCGATGGTCGCTCCTTCTGCCTCGTTCTGGATCCTGTTCCGGAGCGTCTGAATGTCAGCGATCGCCGCTTTGACCTGCTCCAGCCGACTGGCCTGCTCCTCAATTCCGGCGAGCAGATCGTTGGTCTTCCAGACAGAGTCTTTCGACGCAACCAGCTTTTTCATGCTGCTGTCGGTCAAATCCAGTTTTGTCTGCAACCCATCCAGTCGGCCCTTGAGCGGACCCACCATCATCAGTTGCATTCCAAAGAAGACGACTGCAAGCGACATGAGCATGGACATGCCAATGAAGTTGCGGAAGCCCCGCATTTCGTTATTCGATGATCGTCGGATAGTTGTCGATGTACCGTTCAAGGTTCTTCCTCCGGAGCTTAGACGGCGTTTCGAAATCGGTTGAGTGTTTTCACACGACTCGGTTTCGTTTGATGATTGAAAGACATGCCAACCACATTGCGTTCGTTGTCGGTAAAGTTCACCTGAACGAAAAGAACAACCGCGGTTTGCTAACTTTTATCGCCGTCAGACTCAGGCACAGTTTGCCTGTTTTATGTGAATCGGCAGACATTGCCGGAGGCGGTTCCGCGCCGATGGGGATGAGCATGCCCTAGCGGAGGATTCGACTGTGCTGGTTATGCGGGAACTGGGTACGAACCATTAGCGCACTACCAAAGAAAAAAGCTTCACCAGTCTGAGGACTGATGAAGCTTTCGGATTTCATTGGCCGGGTCGAGGATGCGACGCCAATTACTTCTTTGGAGTGTGGGCACACTGGCCGTGAGATTCAGCCATTGATGTCTTTTGTTCGTTGATGCCCGGGCATTGAGGAGCCATTTCGGCATTCAGTCCCTTGTAGTCTGCCCACTGTTCGGGCAGGTTATCTTCGTGGAAAATTGCTTCCACGGGGCACTCTGGAACACATGCTTCACAATCGATGCATTCATCTGGATGAATGAAAAGGATTGCTTCGCCTTCGTAGAAACACTCGACCGGACACACAACTACGCAGTCGGTGTACTTGCAGTTGAAGCAAGGTTCTGCCACAACGTGAGCCATTTGTTGCCCTTTCAAACCAGAATGCTGGCCAGAGAATCGGGACCCGAGTTGGGTCATTATTAGGTGGATACACTCTTCATTGTGAAGAGTAGTCTGTCTCATTGTCGTCTGCAACGTGCAGATTGGCCCCAGTAAAATGGACCGTTTCTGCAGTTGGGAAGCCCGGTTGCTTCTTCCAGAGTGAGTTGTACGAAACGCTTTTCGGCAATTTCCAGACACGCAGCGGTGCAAAAATGCGTCTCAGGAAATTGAGACAGAATCTCGCAAATTATCTGCTGGTCCTCGCCAGATCTGCGCGGGTTTTGCAAGGAAACCAGCCATCCTGCCGATTTTTACCAACCCGATTTTGAATCGTCCGGGGTTTCAGAATCTGGATTCCCGTTCGGGGTTACGGCGCACAAAGTGGAATAATTTGTGCACAATTGATGCTCCCACTGCAATTTTTCTCCGTTTACAGTCAATATCAGTCGCGTTCCGTGCGTATTTCTACAAGTTGCTGCGTGTTGTGTTGTTCTTTCATACACGTCTGTTTTCAGCCTGAGCAATTTGCTGCCTCCTGACCCGAGCGAGGTCTACTGTGCCACTCACTGATACCGATCGCAAACTTCTGAGCGAACTGCTGGCTGGCCGCAGCAATGCGTGGAAGGTGTTCGTTGATCGTTTCACGGGGTTGGTGCTTCAGGTCATCCAGCAGACCGCACAATCCCACAGCATAAAGCTGAGTGAGCATGATGTTGAAGACCTCTGTGCGGACACCTATGCCGAATTGCTCTCCCGAGACATGGCGTCATTGAGAAGTTTTCGTGGACGGTGTTCATTCGCGACCTATCTGGCCGTCATTGTACGGCGGATCGTGGTGCGACAGATGACTCACTACCGATACCGGCAGGCAATGGGACACGTAAATGCTCATCGGGCTGCAATCGATCTTGCGGGAGATTCCTCTGATGTGCGGCAACTGGAAGCGAGAGACGAAGTGGAATCTCTGATGTCCTCACTTCCTCAGGAACAACAGACGCTGCTGAGTCTGCATTTTCTGCAACATCGATCCTACAGGGAAATTGCCACGTTGCTGAAGAAACCGTTGAATTCTATCGGCCCAATGTTGAGCCGGCTGCGTGAAGCGATGCAGTCCCAGTCCCCACGCCCTACACGATAGCCGAAACATCGGCAGGACGATCCGCAGGAACCATTATCGCTTCACACGCACGCAGACCTCATTTAGCTACTGAAGCAGACTGCGATCGAGAACATCGCGTGCCTTCGCAAAGTAATCCTGCCAGATGATCTCGGGATTTCCATCCCGGAGGCAGTCTCTGACTTTCTGCAGTGTGTTCCGAGCCATGTGGGGGCATCGATTACAAGCGCAGGTCTCACCGGATGACGCCATGATTCCCGGAACAGGAATATAGGTGTGTTGCGGCGCAGATTTCTGCAACGGATGAATCATGGCCGCTTCTGTCGCAATCAGGAATGTCATTGGTTCTTCGAGAGACATTACGTACTGGCGAATTTTTTCCGTGCCACCAATGAAATCCGTAATCTCCAGAATATTCTGAGGGCACTCCGGATGAGCGAGAACTTGCGCTGCCGGATTATTTCGCTTGGCTCGGATAAGATCCTGAATGCTGAAGATCTCATGAACCATGCACGATCCCGGCCAGAGAATCATCTTCCTGCCGGTGACTTCGCTCAGATATCGGCCGAGATGCTGATCGGGGACAAACAGAATTTCCTTATCGTCAGGGACCCGTTCAATGATCTCTCGAGCATTGCCACTGGTGACAATCCAGTCGCAAAGACTTTTGACGGCCGCTGAAGTATTGATGTATGCCACAGTCTGAAAGTCTCGCCCCTGAGCTCGCAGCTGCTCCTGAAATGCTGCAAGGTTGTCTGGCTGGCAACTGTCCGCCAGCGAGCAGCCGGCCAGCATGTCGGGAATCAGGATACGCTTTTCAGGATTCATGATCTTTGCCGATTCACCCATGAAATGAACCCCCGCAAAGACGATGGTCGATGTATTGACTCTGGTGGCGTCTCTGGCCAGTTTCAGGCTGTCACCGGTAAAGTCAGCGATATCCTGAATTTCTCCATCGACATAGAAATGTGCGAGTACAGTGGCGTCTTTTTCTTTCTTCAGGGCGTCGATTTCGTCCATCAGATCGAGTGGGTCCTCGAAAGGGACCGGTGAATCCGTTACGACGGGCAAAGACATGTTTACAGGTCCTTAATGATGTTGTTCGCAGGTTGGTCAATGAATTTGGGAATGAAGTCTTCCGCGGTTGGATCGAGACATCAATCCGACGACGAATGCTGTTGGTCCTCACGTTGCTGGTCAGATTGATCGCTGAAAAGCGGAATCTGACTTTCACGAGTGCCGATCCTTCCGGACTTTGGCTTTCTTTTTGCGGCAGAAGTTCTGGTGGCTGACTGTTTTTTTTGAGTTGCTGGAGCTGACATTGTCGGTTCTGCAGCCCCAACAAGCGGATCTCCCGGGCTGGTCTGATTCAGCCGTTCCCGCCCCGCGTCTGTGTACTCGGGCGACAGTTCGAAGCCAACCACTCGGCGGTTCAGCTTTCGAGCCACGACCAGTGTCGATGCGCTGCCGGAAAATGGATCAAGAACAATATCGTCTTCATTTGAACAAGTCCGGATAATACGTCCAAGCAATTGTTCGGGCATTTGGCACCCGTGGAACCCGGCACGTTCTTTGAACGTACCGGCAACTCTCGGGAAATACCACGTGTCTTCTTCTGGCTGAAACCCCTCGGAAAGGTCTTGTGGTCTCAACGTAAACGTGGCGTTTGCCTGGGTTTGAATATTCGGTGGAATGATCCAAGTGTCGTCTGGCAGCCGACCTTTACTGTTGGCCCGCGAGTCGTTGTACACAAGTTGCCTGGCCGAAGGGACGCGATTCGCCGGGTCGTCCATACGAAACGTAAAACGAGCCCTGTCTTTGACGAAGTAGAACAAGTGAGCGTGAGACCGGGTGAACTTCTTTTTGCAGTTCACTCCAAATGTGTAGTACCAGATCACCCAGCTACGGCAATGGAACCCGATTCGCTGGCTTTCCACTTTCAGTTCGGCCGCGTATTCATCGCCTATTGCGAGCCAGAAGGTGCCGTCGTCTTTCAGAATCCGATACACCTGCTGAATCCACTCACGGGACCACTGCAGATACGCTTCGTATTCCAGCTGATCTTCGTAAACATCGTATTCATAGCCGATATTAAACGGCGGATCTGCGAACGCCAGGTCAACCGACCCATCGGGCAGAGACTGCATACCGGCGATACAGTCGCCGTTGTGGATGTCTCCAATCCAGCGGGGCGTATCCGGGGCGACTTGCGATGATCCAGGAGATTCAGTCATTTTAGAAGGGAAGCAGCTGAGCAGCTTCATCGAGTCCAGTTTGAATTCGAGCCGTGACAGGAACCACCAGAAGGATAGTTGATCGAGAAGAGTCCGTCATCTGACGCCGATCGGGCTGTTTTTTGCACGGCGGATGGTGCGTTTTACAATTCCCGGAGCTGATCGACGAACCGCAGATGGTCGTAAATCGTTGTCAATAAATAGGTTCCGATGAAAAACAGACTTTCGGCACACTTTATGCAGACGCTTTGGGACTCTTGTAGTACAATCTAGGGTAGGCAGCGAAAGCGCTGGAAACGAAAGATGTTGTTGGATGGGGCATCAGGAACCCTTGGGCCATTCGGCAGCAATCGAAGGATCAACACGATGTTGAAGGCTGATTACGCCCTATGCACCTGAATATCTCGCAGCAGATGAAGATGAGCCAGCAGATGAAGCTGGCTCCGCGGATGATCCAGTCAATGGAGATTCTGCAGCTCAACATGATGGCCCTGAACGAGCGAATCGAACAGGAGCTGGTAGAAAATGTGACGCTTGAAGTCGTCAACAAAGATCGCGACCTGCCCTCCGCCGAACCGGACACCGTCACGCAGGTGGACGACCCACGTGAAGCCAGAGAGCTGCGTAAAGATGTGGAATCGCGAGAGCTGGTTGCTGGCAACGAAAAAAACAACGAATCCGATTTTGAACGCCTGGTAGAGATCGCTGCCGAATGGCCGGAAGACAATGTGGGATTTGGCGGATCCCGGCCATCGTCGAATCAGGTCAGCGACGACATGGATCGCCACAGCGACGCGATGGCGAATATGGTCGCCCGACCGCAGTCGTTGCATGAATACCTGTTGGAGCAGTTCTCATTTCACTCATGCGATGATGCCCACCGTCAGTTTGGTGAGTACCTGATCCAGCATCTGGACCACAATGGCCGCCTTCAAAGTACGCTCGCAGAAATCAATCAGCAGTTTAATCGCACTTATGGTCAGGGTTTGACAATTGAAGATGCAGAGGGTGTTCTGAAGATAATACAGCGTCTTGATCCTCCCGGGGTCGGAGCGAGAGATCATCGCGAAATGCTGTTGCTGCAGGTCGACGACCATCTTGCGTTTCATGACGTCGTGGAAGTGCTGATACGCGACCACCTTGAGGATATCGCATTCAATCGACTGCCACTCATCCAGAAGGCAACCGGATACTCGATCGACCTGATTAAGGTTGGCATCGAACAAATTCAGACGCTCAATCCTTACCCGGGACGGGGATTCGAGCAGCGACCTGTTCAGCGTGTGACGCCTGACCTGGCGGTCGAGCGCGACGACACCGGACGCTACGTCGTGCGGCTTCTGGATGAATACGTTCCCGAATTGCGAATCAGCCCGCGATATCAGCGAATGCTGAAGGACAATCCATCACAGGAAACACGCGACTGGATTCGAAGAAAAGTGGAATCTGCACGATGGCTGATTGAGTCAATCGAGCAGAGGTACAACACGCTGAGAAAAGTGGCTCAGGAAATTGTCGACCACCAGCAGGAGTTCCTCGACAAGGGACCCGAATTTATCGCACCGCTGAAGATGCAGCAGATTGCTGATCGCGTCGGGGTCCACGTGACGACGGTATCCCGTGCTGTCGATGAAAAATGGATCCAGACGCCGCGAGGGCTTTTTCCTCTGAAGAGATTCTTTGGGGGCGGGACGCAGACAGCGGAAGGCGAAGACGTGGCGTGGGACACCATCCGTATCAAGCTTCAGGAATTGATCGACAATGAGGACAAATCAAATCCGCTGAGTGATGATGCCCTGGTTGATGAGCTGGGTAAACAGGGCATTACTCTGGCCCGACGCACGATTACCAAGTACCGTAAGCAGATGATGATTCCGAGCAGTCGTCAGCGTCGCGAATACTAAGAGCCCACGCATTGTCGGTCATTCGCACTGCTGACCAGTCAAACAACGACCGGAATCAGCGCGTTTATCAGATCTCATTCGCTTTGCTGCGCTGAAAGGAAGACTTATGCGTGCGCGTTCAATGACATCCGGCTTGTATCTGCTGGTCGTGGTCGGGGCCTTTCTTACATCTTCGTCCGTTTCCGGACAGTCATCACGTGATCGTAAGAACAACTCACAGCTCAACGAGAAGGAACTGCAGTCCCGCGCGGAAAAAGCTGAGGAAACGCTTGTCAAAGAGCTTCATGAAATTGCTGGGGAGTTTTACAAGCAGGGCGATCGAGAAAAATCCATTGCGATCCTGGAACGTATCAGTCAGATCAACCCTCGAACACCCGGTCTCAAAGAGCAGATGAAGACTATTCGGGAAGAAATGCTGACTGATAATCCCGCATCGGTCGACGTGGATACATCAAAAGGATGGACTGCTGCCGTCGCGGAGGTGGAGGGTGGTCGACCGTTTCGGATTGCCGCATCCGGCGATTTTCGTGTCCTGTTCTCAGCAACCCTGAGTGTCAACGGGATTTCGGATGAAGACCCCAGTAAAGATGTCCTTTCGGTCGCGCCATTCGGAGCGTTAATTGGAGTGATCGTCAGTGACGGAAAACCGGGCGAGCCTTTCGCTGTCAACAATGGTCTGGAAATGACACCCAAGAAGTCAGGCCTGCTTTTTCTGCGTGCCAACGTTCCCGCAGGGGCCAAGTGCACCGGTAAGATCAAGGTTCAGTTGAGTGGCGGAATCCGGGCCGCAAATTCGCGTTAATCGCTGGCAAAAAAATTGCGAAACGGTCTGCATAGGAGGCCGACGGAAAGTCCGTTCCGTGCGCATCAGGCTTCTCGTATCTCGCAAGCGTGCTCCGTTCCCGAAACCAGCGTTGCGGTATTTCATCTGGCGTATTCTTAGTCTGGCTTCACGATGAGACTCTCCATGGCGACTTGCGTTCTACTTGTCATTCTAACGCGTTTTGGCAGGTGTGCTCCCGCGATGGTTCTGACGCTGTTGTCCGTCATGACGACACTTTCCGCAGAGGATGCCACATTGCCGATCGTCACCGAGGCGCTGGTCTTCGCGGAGAAGGACGGACTGGTGGCTGTCGAAGCGGAACATTTCTCGCGACAGGAACACACCGACGTTCGCGCTTTTCACATCACAACTCAGGATCAGGTGCCGAATGTTCGACCAGACGGCGATCCGACCCATCTTTCAGGAGCGGCAGGAGGTGCGTATGTCGAACTGCTGCCCGACAGTCGTCGAAACCATCAGCACAAGCTGGTGAAGGGGCAGAATTTTTCGAATGAACCAGGCCGTCTGGCGGTGCTGACGTACAGAGTTCACTTTCAGAATCCCGGGAAATACTACGTCTGGGTACGCGCTTACAGCAGCGGTTCAGAGGACAACAGCTTGCACGTTGGGCTCAACGGAAACTGGCCTGACAGTGGACAGCGAATGCAGTGGTGTGACGGCAAAAATTCATGGCGATGGGAAAGCAGGCAGCGAACAGAAACAGAACACTGTGGTGAAGCGCACCAGATATTTCTGGAGGTACCCGCAGCAGGTATCCACGAGATTCAATTTTCCATGCGAGAAGATGGATTCGAATTTGATCGCTGGTTGATGACAAATAACCGGGAATTCAAACGCCCCGCGGACGAAGGGCCAGCCGTAGTCGTCTCATCGGGCAACCTTCCAGCAGCCTTTCCAGTGGCACCGGTCGCGGTTGCTGAAGATGCCGGGGGCCAAGTTGTGCCTGAAGCCGTGACTCGGTCTGCCAGTTTGAGCACGCTGCCGATGGCCCCCGCAATGGTGAAAGCCGATCTGCAACAGCCGCGTCAGGCGGACGGCCCTGGCACAGTCAGTATTTCCGGCGATCTGAAACAGTGGCACAAAGTGACTCTGACACTGGATGGCCCCTTCGCTCACGAACTCGATAACGCACCAAACCCTTTTGTGAATTATCAGCTGAACGTGCAGTTCACGCATGAATCCGGTCTGCCGAAGTATACCGTTCCCGGTTACTTTGCGGCTGATGGCGACTCTGCAAATACATCGGCTGCGAGTGGTACGAAGTGGCGTTGCCACCTGGCACCTGATAAGCCGGGACGTTGGAACTACAGGGTGTCGATGCGAAAAGGAACCTTCATTTCGGAGACAGACACACCGATTTCAGAAGCGGTCCCGGGCGATGGAGTGGAAGGAAGCTTCGAAGTTGCTCCGACCGACAAGACAACCCCTGATCTGCGTGCCCATGGGCGTCTTCAATATGTGGGCGAACGATATCTCCGGTTCGCCGAAAGCGAACAATACTTTCTGAAAGCCGGAGCAGATGCTCCGGAAACGTTGCTCGGTTACATCGATTTCGACGGAACAATTGCCGGAAAGCCAGAGAAGGTTCCTCTGAAATCCTTCGCTCCGCACATCGATGACTGGAATGAAGGTGACCCAACATGGAAAGACGGCAGGGGCAAAGGTCTGATTGGTGCCGTGAATTATCTTTCCCGCAAAGGATGCAATGCGTTCTCGTTCTTAACTTACAACGCTGGTGGCGATGGAGACAATGTCTGGCCGTTTGTGTCTCGAGATGACAAGCTTCACTACGACTGCAGCAAGCTCGATCAGTGGGGCATAGTCTTCGATCACGGGACTGCGATGGGGATGTATCTGCACTTTAAGATGCAGGAAACAGAAAACGATGACAACACTGCCGGTAAGGGGAAATCCAGATTCGTGGCTGAGTCTCTGGATGGCGGAGACCTTGGAATTCAGCGTCGCCTTTACTGTCGCGAACTGATCGCTCGTTACGCTCACAATCTGGCGCTGAACTGGAATCTGGGTGAAGAGAACACGCAAACGACCGAGCAGCAACAGGCGATGATTGACTTTATTGCTCAACTGGACCCCTACCACCACAACATCGTTGTCCACACGTTTCCTGATCAGCAGGACCAGGTTTATGAACCGCTTCTTGGCGACAAGTCTCAGCTAACCGGAGTATCACTTCAGAACAGCGGCATCCGCGATACACACTGGCAAGTCGTGAAGTGGGTCAGGCAATCGCAAAAGTCCGGCAAGCCATGGGTCGTTGCCTTTGATGAATCAGGTTCAGCGGCTCATGGCCAGTGCCCTGATCTTGGATATCAGGGGTACGACGGCCATGACCGAACCGGCAGGATGACCTACACAGAGCATGAAGTCCGTCAACAAACGTTGTGGGCCACTCTGATGGGAGGCGGCGCTGGTGTCGAGTACTACTTTGGCTACCAGTACGTCCAGAATGACCTCATCTGCGAAGACTGGCGCAGTCGGGATCGGAGCTGGGACTACTGTCGGATTGCCGTGAATTTCTTTCATGAAAACAATATCCCATTTCCACAAATGGAACCCTGCGATGAACTGATCCGAACAGAGGCTGACGACAATTCGGCTTACTGTTTTGCAAAACCAGGTCATACCTATCTCGTGTACATCGCAAAAGGGAAACAGGTCACCATGGACCTTTCGGATGCAGCTGGGGACTACACCATCCAGTGGTTCAACCCTCGCGATGGTGGCCCGCTGCAGAATGGTTCCGTCAGAACCGTTGCGGGCGGTGGTGAAGTGAATCCAGGGCAACCACCAGCAGATCGGGAGAAGGACTGGTTAGTCGTCGTACGTCATGCGAAGCTGTCGATGACTGAATACAAGCCATGAAGAGCTGTTTCGACGTCGCACGAGATTGCCGCAGCGGCGAACCAGCGTATTTCAGCGACGCTGAATCGTTTGCTGCATTCGGCTCGAATTGAGCGGTTTTGGAACCGCCCTTTCCGTGGCCGGAAATGAAACTCGTGTAACATCCCTGCAATCCGTGCGCTTTGACAGGTTGTGGTGCGTTGAGCCTGTCTGTATTCTTCCCCGAGTCGTGTGTGACTGCGAGGTTACATGGACTGCGCGAGGCGAGTACCGGACCACGCACAAATTACCTGTCAACACGGAAATCCATCGCAGGAAACTCTGATGAAGACGTTGAGAGTTATTCGGTCGACCATCGCATTGATGGGATTGACGTTGATATTGGTTTCACCATCGTTCGCAGCGACGATTGTCATCCCGGCGAACACGCCGGATGAATCGTCGACGAAGCAGGACGCAACCTCGCCTGATGCCGCGGGGGCAGAAGAGACAGACGCAAGTGAAAGCATCACAACGGATAGCGCTGGCGAATCAGCGCTACAGGACGAATCGTCCAGTGCTGGTACGTCGGACGCTTCCCCAGATTCAGGATCGGAAGCTCGGCCGTCCGGTTTCCTGCAGCAGGTGAATCAGGCCCTTGAGCCTGTCGACGCCTTCTTTGGCAAGGTGAACGGTGTGCTGGAGTCCGTCATCTTCTATCCAATACCACTCGTCGAAGGACGTTCGGTTCCTGCTGGTGTTGCCTGGCTTGTAATAGCAGCGTTGTTTCTGACTTTTCGGATGAACTTTATCAACCTGCGTGGCTTTGTTCATGCCATCAAGGTCACGGCTGGCAGATATGACGATCCGAGTGACGCCGGGGAAGTGAGCCACTTCCAGGCGCTCACCGCCGCATTGTCAGCCACCGTGGGGTTGGGCAACATTGCAGGTGTGGCCGTTGCCGTTGGGCTTGGTGGTCCCGGTGCGACGTTCTGGATGATTGTCGCGGGCTTCCTTGGAATGTCTTCGAAGTTTGTCGAATGCACCCTGGGGCAAATGTACCGACAAGTGCGTCCGGATGGACGAATTATGGGCGGAGCGATGTTCTACCTGACTCACGGGTTGCAGGAAATTGGCCTTGGTGGTCTCGGGAAAGCTTTGGGGCTTCTGTTTGCCGTGCTTTGTATTGGCGGCTCATTTGCCGGCGGAAATGCGTTTCAGGTCAACCAGAGCCTTGGCGCTGTGGGGCAGACAATCCCATTCTTCGGTCAGTACCCGTGGGTCTATGGTTTAATCATGTCCGTTCTCGCGGGCGTCGTAATTATTGGCGGAATCAAACGCATTGCATCAACGGCCGAGAAGATCGTTCCGTTCATGTGTGGAGTTTATGTACTGGCCTGCGTCATCATTCTGCTCAAGAATGCCGGTGAAATTCCCGCTGCTGCCGCCACAATCATCGGAAGTGCATTTTCAATGAAAGCCGGTCTTGGAGGGTTCATAGGTGTGCTGATTCAGGGATTCAAGCGAGCGGCATTCTCGAATGAGGCGGGAGTCGGATCTGCGGCCATCGCTCACTCGGCCGCAAAGACAGACTACGCGGTCCGCGAAGGCATTGTTTCACTGCTTGAACCATTCATCGATACTGTTGTTGTCTGTTCGATGACCGCTCTGGTCATCGTGATTACCGGCGCCTGGAATCATGAAAACCCTGACATGCCCGCCAGCATGAAACAGCAGTTTAAGTTTGCAGAAGATGGAACAGTGGCATCCATCGAAGGTGCCGCCCTGACGTCAGAGGCTATGAACGGGCAAATCAATGGCTTCAAGTATGTCCTGGTCGCCGCGACGGCCCTGTTTGCTTTCAGCACCATGATTTCATGGTCTTACTACGGTGAGCGATGCTGGGCATTTCTGTTCGGTGACAACGCCTCGATGTCATATAAAATCACGTTCCTGATTTTTTCGTTCCTTGGGTCCGTGATTTCTGCTGGCAACGTTCTGGCATTCGGAGACCTGATGATCTTCGGGATGGCCATCCCCAATATCCTCGGACTGTTTTTGCTGTCCGGCAAGGTAAAAGTTAAACTGGACGAGTACTGGGCCAAACTCACCAGCGGGGAACTGGATCAGGAAGCAGAAGCGTATCGGCTGAAGTAATGTCCACAGACATGATGAATCTGTTTGAAGCCGTCCTGCTCCCAACAGGAGTCAACAACGATTCATCCTGTAACGATCGAATTTACTCGCACCAGGAAGTCATCAAGGAACATAAGAGATGCCATTTTCCGATGTCACCGTTGTCGTACCGGTCGACTTTAGCGACCAGTCGGACTTCGCAGTGCATTCTGCTTTGTCGATTGCTGGCGACCCCAAACGCCTGCATCTGGTACATGTTCTGGTCCCGCTGGATTCTGTTTCGCCGGGAGTGCTTCTTGGCGACATCACGGACGAAACCCGCAAAGCGGCCGTCGAAAAGAACCTGCAAAAGCTGGCCGCCGAAAAAGGGGCGGCTGGTGCCAACATGAGTGTTCTGTCTGGAGACCCAGGAGAGGAGATTTCTGAGTTTGCGAAGAAAATCAAGGCTGATTTGATCGTCATACCATCGCATGGTTACCAGGGGTTCAAACGGCTTGTTCTGGGTTCCGTTGCAGAACGCGTCATCCGATATGCCGAATGCAGCGTCCTGGTCCTTCGTCGAAAAGACGCCGAATAACGGAACGCCTTTGAAATGCAGGAAGTCGATTCATTGGCACCGTTTCGATGGCGCTTTGCAGGAAGAACGCTCGAACGCGATCATCTGCCGCTGCTAATGGGCATTCTGAATGTCACGCCCGATAGTTTTTCAGACGGCGGTCAGCACAACCAGATAGAGGATGCCGTCGCGTTCGGGTTGCGACTGGTCAACGACGGCGCGGATATTCTGGATGTTGGCGGCGAATCTACGAGGCCGGGTTCAGAATTCGTATCTGCCGACGAAGAGTTGAATCGCACGATTCCTGTGATTGAGCGACTTGTCTCCGAAACGGATGTTCCTGTTTCTATCGATACGACCAAAGCGGTCGTTGCTGAAGAAGCCATTCGAGCCGGCGCCACCATTGTGAACGACATTTCCGGGCTGACCTTCGATGCAGAAATGATCGAAGTCTGCTCGCATTCGGATGTCGGGATCTGCCTGATGCACATCAGAGGAACTCCAAAGACAATGCAGGAGAATCCTGAATACGAGGATGTCTGTCGGGAAGTCGTGGAGTTTCTTTGCGATGGCATGCGACGATGTGAGGCTGCAGGCATCGATCGTGAGCGGCTTTGCCTGGACCCGGGGATCGGCTTTGGCAAAACGGCAGATCACAACATGACACTGATGCGGGCGATCCCGCGACTGCGAACGGAGCTTGAACGACCGCTGTTAATTGGTCACTCAAGAAAACGTTTTCTTTCGAAAGTTCTTGGACGCGATGTGGAAGAACGCACAGCGGGCACCATTGGTGTTTCCATCGCGCTGGCACAACTTGGTGCAGACCTGCTTCGCGTCCACGACGTCCGCGCCGTCCGGGATGCTTTGGTCGCATGGCAATCGCTCAGCGAATGATCGCCTCTCTGAACCACCCGTGAGAACCGGACTGGGTCAATCGGAGGCCAGCGCTCCGGCTCTTATCCCCGAGTAATAAAGTTGGGAGACTGGCTGAGGAATTGGACAGGGTTATCGAACGTCACCTTGTCAATGAGCGACATCGCATGTCCACGTCGACGCATCTCAAGCCGTGCTTTGGGAACGGCGAGAGGATCGCTGCACCCCCAGTCTCCTGCGGAATTCATCCAGATTCGTTCTGATCCGTACATTTCGATGACGTCGGCGGCTCGCTGTGGCGTCATCTTTGTGTCCGGGTAAAGCGTCATTCCGGCCCAGAAGCCACGATCCAGAACTTCAGCAACCGTGTGCTCTTCGACGTGATCGATAAGGATACGGCCTGGATCAATGCTGCTCGCCGTTAATGCATCCATAATTAACCGAGTGCCTTTGAGTTTATCTTCCAGATGAGGTGTGTGAACAAGCACCAACTGGTTATGTGTTTCTGCGAGTGCGATTTGTTCTTCCAGAATGATACGTTCATTCTTTGTGTTCTTGTTCAGTCCAATTTCACCGAAACCAAGTACCTTTTCGCACTTCAGGAAGTCCGGGATCAGCGAGACCACTTCGCGGGCAAATCCGGGATCGTCAGCTTCCTTGGGATTGATGCAAAGCCAGGTGTAATGCTTGATCCCAAACAGCCCGGCACGACGAGGTTCGTATTCTGTCAGCTGCCGAAAATAGTCTGCAAATCCCTGAGCGGACGATCGATCGAAACCAGCCCAGAAGGCGGGCTCCGTCACGGCAATGCAGCCTGCCTGAGCCATGCGCTGGTAGTCGTCAGTTGTCCGTGACACCATATGAATGTGGGGGTCGATGTATCGCATCATGCGTCTCCCTTTTCGAGTACACTGGAGTTTGGAACCGGTAGACGAACGGCGCCCGCGGCCCCTTTCATCCCTTCAGCTGACTGGGGCAGTTCCGTTGTGTGATCGCTGAGCAGTTCCAGAATTCGCTTTGCACGATGGGGCTGACCATCGATCAGAATCTCAACGGCCTGACGCAGGGCTGCATCTCGAAAGTCGGCCTGGTCGCTCTCTGGCTTCGAACGATCAATCCGGTCGAAGAATGCTGCTACATCAAGTAGCCGAGCACGATGTTCGAGGAAGTACGTGTTGATGACCTGTTCCCGCGTTTGCGGACTCGTGAATTCAGTGGACATTGAACTGCCCTTTCCATTTCGAGTATTTCGCAGCTGAGTCGCGTCTTCGAGAATTATCCTCGACGATTACGCTGCTGACACATGGACTCGTTTAAAGCAGCCGACCAGCATAGCCACAAGGCATGAAGCGGCAAAGACATCTCCGATTTGCAAATACAGTGAACGACGATCATCAAGTGGCACCTGTCCAAAAACAATCGCCGACATCTGCCGTCGCCACCGGCCCGTTTCCGGATCACGCATTCCGGAAACTGTGCGAAACGCTGGTGTCAGCGACATGGTAGATTCTTCTGCGACCAGAATCTGATCCGGTTCCCGAATCGTTCCGTTTCCGTCGATGAATGCCGAAATACCGCCGTTCACAGCGCGGACGAGTGGTTTTCGCGTTTCAACACATCGAAACACAGCTGTGATCAGGTGCTGATCCAGTTCGCTGGAACCACGAAACCAGGCATCGTTCGTCAGATTTACAAGGACATCACACGCCTGACCGCTTTCGTCCTGTTTTCCCGCAATTCGTCGAACCAGATGCGGAACCGTGTCTTCAAAACAAATCAGCGGTGCCAGCCGGAAGCCAGCGGTTTCAAAGATCATGGGGGATTCGCCCGCAGCGATACCGAAGTAAGGACCAAAAGGTGTCAGGTTGGTCAGCCATGGAAAAATGCTTTTCAGGGGAATGTATTCGCCAAAAATGACGCGGTGAATTTTGTCATATCGGCCCATGTATCCCAGATCAGGACGCACAAAGGCGGCAGAGTTGAAGGCTTTCAGGTCAGAGGCAGAAACAACGTGTGATTCAATTCCCATCATCAGCGCTGCCCCGACTGCTGCAGCATGATCGTGGAGACTTTTTCGCACATCATCGGATCGCCAGATGCGTGAGATCATTTCCGGCGTAAAGTCGCCGGACTCTCGCATCGGCGGCGGTAACTGTTCGAGCAGTTGCTCGTCCGTAACATCGCCTTCCACAGTACGATCCGGCCACGGCCACATCGTCTCCGGCCATACGATCAGGTCAGGCCTCAAGTCGACGCAACGCCGGGTCAATTGATCGTGGATCTGATACCGAGTCACCCATTCCTCGGGATCGTGCTTCACCTCCGGCGAAAAATTACCCTGAATCAAAGCAACAACCGGACCTGCGCGAAATGACGCGGGATCGACTGATCGGACACTTCCGTAACCGCAGCATAATGTCACCACGGAAACGGCAATCAAACCGGCCGTTCGGGGGCGATCGACGAACTGACGCGGGACCTGAGGTTCTTCAATGGCAGATGCACCAGAATCCAGATTCCACGACTTCAGCAGGTTGTAAGGGATCTGAATCGCCACCGCTGTGTTTGCCAGGGCAACAACAAAACTTACGCCATACGCACCTGTAATATCAGCAATCTGGATGAAAGCGGACCACTGGTACTGAGAGTGCCCAAGATAGTACCAGGAAAAGCCTGTCAGCAGATACGCGCGAACATATTCCAGTGATGTCCAGACGACCGGTACTGCGATCAACAACGGAAAACCACGGCTATGGATTCTTCGACTGATCCAGACAAAAGCAGGAAAGTAGAATGCCAGATAAAAACTTAAGGCGAGCAATGCAATGATCATGGCCGGGTCACCGAGCCTCATCCATTGCAATGTCACCGCCGACCAGATGAAACCCGTGATAAACAGAATCATCCAGGACCAGCGCGGAATGGAATTCAATCGAACCACCTGGATCAATGGCACCAGCGCGATCCAGGCAATCGGTGAGAAATCCAGCGGTGTGAAGCAACTCCACAACAGAACGGCAGAAGCGGAACACAGTATCAGGACGGTAAGAGCTGATCCGCTCCGTTCTTTCGAGACACGGCGCTGGCCTGAAGCAATAATCTGTTCAATCTCCGGACGCAGACCGGCATTCGACTCCTGGACATCTGTCGCGTCTGAAGGCTTCGACATTTTTGAGCGATCCGTTTTGGGCGATCCGTTCGGAGTTCAAACGGGCATCGTTTTCCATGACACCAGCCGTACGCCCGCTGCGGCCGGCATTCCATGTTTTGAGAGCCACCTGGCCCCGCAGGCCACGGGCCAAAAACGAAACAAACCCGAGAAATGCACACGGCATTTCCGGGTTTGAATCTGACTGCCTGATAAATTTACCCTGTAGGGACTCGAACCCCAACCAACAGAGCCAGAATCTGTCGTGCTACCGATTACACCACAGGGTAATGTCCGACCGAATTCCGCGAATTCAACCGTGCGGGCAGAAATCTAACGTGCTGCTCAGCTTGTGTAAAGCCCTGGATTGAACTCCCCGGATTCGATAGCCAAGGGAACAATCACAACTCATTCGAAATCGACCACTTCCTGGACACCGAGCAAAAGATTTTGGTTCGAAGTCCTCCAGCGAAAGTGTCAGAACGGGGGAAACGGACCAGTTTCCATGCGGTTCAGAAATTGCCCGCGAATCACCGAGAACGCTGGCCGGCACCGATCCCATAGCCATAGACGCTCATTGCAAATCCAACGGTTCAGACAGGTTGCGTATCAGCCTGCAGCCAGAGTGAGCCAGGCAGCAGGGTGGCGTACGGCATGACGACAACCGGTCCCCGGACTGATGAATCCTGGAGCTTTCAGGGCGTCAATCCAAAGATAATTGTGTTCAATTGTGACTAAGACCTGACTTTGTGAGAATGAGTTTGTGCACTGGAATTGCTGAGCCTGCCTCAACCTGCGTGCAAACGCAGTCGGTCCAATCCGGTGACGGTAGGCATTGGTGGGATCGAGAGGCCGAATTGAAAGACGTCAGATTCTCACTCCGCGAACGGTTGATTGCGAGCCAGATCTGGATGCGTCTTCGGCTGCCTGGATCACTTGCGTTCGCACTTTGGTGTCTGTTCGCGACGATGGAATTCTCGCTTGCTGTACTCAGTTCCCCAAAGATTATTCTGCTGCTCCTGGTCACGATACCTGCAGCCGGACTGCTCGCGATCATTACTGAACCGTTTGCTGCATACTTTTTGTTCTCCGACCTCGTGGATTGGCAAATTCGAAAAAATGGAGCACCATTCACTGTCGGTGATCGCGTCGTCATCATCCCGGGGCAACACTCAGGGCGAAGTGCAACCATTACATCATTGGGGCAATGCCAGTCCCTGAGAGTCACGATTGACGGCGACGAGACTGAGATTTGTGGGTACTCCCATCATCAACTCAAACGCTGCGGAACCATCAACAACACCTTGCTGAGTTCGCCAGCGGGCCCGGTGTGTTTCATAATGCAAAGCACACGCTTTGAATCTGGTTACTTCGCCAGGACTTTGTCATGCGATGAGTTCGTTATGCGATGATTTCCTCGATGACCTGTCCACCGAACTGCGAAAGCTGTTTAAAACGACCTCCGTGAAACCATGTAAGCCGATTGTCATCGAGGCCAAGGAGTCGAAGCAGCGTCACGTGGAGGTCGCGAATCGGGTGGACACAATCAACGGCGCTGTCTCCAATTTCATCTGTGGCACCGATTGTGTGGCCACCACGCACGCCACCGCCGGCAAACCAAACCGTCATTGCTCTGGCGTTGTGGTCTCTTCCATAAGCCAGACCTCCGCGCACGCCGTTATCAGGGCTGCGGCCGAATTCGCCACACCAGACGACGAGCGTGTTTTCCAGCAACCCACGTTCTCGCAGGTCTCTAATCAACCCGGCAATCGGTCGATCTACTGCTTTCATCAGCGATGAATGTGCGCGTGCGATGTAGTCGTGCGAATCCCAGGTGCCTGCATACAGCTGCACGAAACGAACACCGCGTTCAACCAATCGACGTGCGAGCAGACATTTTCGGCCAAATGCTTCGCAGGATGGATCATCCAGCCCATACATCTGATGAGTGGCGGCGGTTTCTCCATTCAGTTCCAGGATTCCGGGTACTTCCATCTGCATCCGGAATGCAAGTTCATAGGACTCCATTCGCGCCGACAGATCGTCCGTTTGCTGGTGCCGATCACGATGCCGGGCGTTCAGCTTTTGGAGCAGATTCAGGTTCTCGCGCTGGTGTTCGCGGGTAATCTCTTTGCGCGGCAGAAGATCCAGGATTGGAGTTCCCTGAGGGCGAAGTGGCGTTCCCTGAAAATGTGCGGGCAAATAGCCGCTGCTCCAGTTGGAAGGCCCTCCCTGTGGGTGGGCTAATTCCGGCAGGACAATAAACCCCGGCAGATTCTGGTTTTCGGTGCCCAGACCATAAGTCACCCAGGCTCCCACAGCCGGATCACCGACAAACTGATTGCCCGTGTTCATGTGGTACAGAGCAGTAGGATGGTTGACTGATTCGGCCTGAAGTCCGCGATAAAAGCAAATATCATCCGCAACGTGCTGCAGGTATTCCCAGTTGGTTGCCATATCCGCCCCGCATTGACCAGCCTTGCGGAACTGAAACGGACTTTGAACGTAATACCTGGTTCCGCTTTCCATTGCGGATTTGTTCTTGCCCTGTCGAGTAAATTGTTTGAGATGAACGGATTCCAGTTCGGGCTTGGGATCGAAGGTGTCGATGTGGCTCGGCCCACCCTCCATCATCAGGAAGATGCATTGAGTCGCTTTTGCCGGAACATGCTGCGATCTGGATGCGAGCGGCGATTCGCCGGCGGCTGGCATACGAGGAGCAGTCTCATCCGCCATCATTCCCGTTAGGGCCACTGAACCAAGGCTTGCCCCCAGTCCGTAAAGAGCCGCGCGATCAAGAAGATTTCGGCGACTCATCATCGGTTGTTGTGGAGAGAATTCTGTCATCAGCGAATACCTGCTTCGAACAAGGGTACCCTGAGGCTGGCTGGTGAAAGCTTGTCGAATTGAATCGCCGCGGCATCCGGAAGCATGTTCACTTTTTCGGTAGGTCTTATTTCTTTTTCAGCACGAAAACAACATCTTCGGTGCGTCCGTTGATCTTTATCGGCTTGTCGATGTTGTACGCGAAGTCGTAGGTTTCTGCGATTTCGAATTCCGGCACTTTCTTCATCAAAGACTGAAACTGAGCATTCTTGTAGGTTCGGTATTCCATGTGATCCACGATTCGCAAACGTTTCGTGGGAGTGTAGACATCGATGTGCATTCCAAGGTGTTCAAGACGGGTCTTTCGGTCAATTCCCTTCGACCACATGTAAGAGTTTACGACCAGATTGCCCCGACGTGCTGACCAGCTTTCCTCTTCCATTGGCTCACCAATTGTGGGTTCCAGATGGATACCAAGAATATAGAGACCGCCTTTCTTCATCGCGGCCGCCATGCATTTGAGGTGGCTGACGGCTGCCGCCTCGGTGCTCAAATGGCGAAACGTGTTGATGGTGTTAAACGCGGCATCAAACTTTTTCTTAACTTTGAAGTCAGACATATCATCGACCGTGACACTTTCGGCGAAGCCATGGCGTTTGAGTCTGTCGTTGCAGAACTTGACTGCTTTTTCGTTCAGATCATTCCCGGCCACATCGTAACCGGCTTTGGCCATGCGGATGAGCAGGCGGCCTGTTCCGCACGCGGGTTCAAACAGTCTCCGGACCTGACAGCCGGCATGTTTCCTGAAACACGCATTCATGAAATCAAACTCTGCCTTGCAGTCTGATCCAAACAGCAGGTCGTAGTATTTGGGAAAGTCATAGATGCTGGCCGTGACGTCGTGAGACATGGTCGAATTGCAGTGTTTCAAAAGGGGATTATCGAATGGAAGTACACATCAGTCTCGCGGCGAAGCACACGGGTTCGTAGACTGAAAATGGATTGAGAGGCTAACACACCGGCGACCATGAGGCGAATTTCGAGCCCGGGGGGGCACCCAAAATGACGCCATCGGACCTGGCTTGCGCCGGTGAACAGGAAACGATTCGTCGATTCTGATGGTCAGGGCAGGAATCGAATGCAAACGGGGCGGCCCACTTCAACCATATGATCTGTAGACTTGAGATTTCCCGTCGTCTGGTTGATTTCGAAGGTGATCACGGTGTCAGAATTCTGGTTTTCGGCCAGCAGAAACAGCCCGTTCGGAGCAATGACAAAATTACGAGGTTCCTGGCCACCAGTACTCACGACATCCACAAGGGTGAGCGTACCGTCGTCCGAATTTACCGTGTAAACAGCGATACTGTCATGACCACGATTGCTGACGTAGGCAAATTTACCAGTCGGGTGCACCAGGCACTCTGCGGTACTGCGGCGAACGCTGGCTTCCGTATCTTTCGGCAGCGTGGAGAGATCCTGAATGCGAGTGAGCCCTCCATGTTCCCGGTCTCGATGAAATACAGAAACCATGCAGGTGAGTTCGTTGTTTGAGTATGCGAATTTTCCGTTCGGGTGAATGGAAAAGTGTCTGGGACCTCCGCCGGGCTCAACGGAAACTGACGACGGTGACGCGGCTTCCAGGATGCCGGAGCTTTCGTCAAATCGATAGATTTGAATGCGATCCGTGCCCAGATCAGCGGCGTAGGCGAATCGATTATCGGCGCTCAGATTAATCGAATGGGCATGGGCCGCTTCCTGCCTCGACTTATCAACGCTGCTGCCTTCGTGCTGCACATTACACGAAGCCGGCCCCAACGCTCCGTCATCTCCGATTGGATAGACGACAATGTTGCCTCCCACATAGTTTGCGATCAACAGGAATTTGCCTGTGCCGTCAATATTGCAGTGGCAGGGAGCTCCGCCAAGTGACGGCTGCTGGTTAATCAGTGTCAGCATCCCGTCCTCCTGAATTCGATAGGCAGAAACTCCACCATTCGCCCGACCTTCGCCTTCGCTGACTTCATTGACTGCGTAGAGGAATTTTCCGGACGCGTGAATTGCAAGGAATGACGGATTGATTGCCTCGGCCGCGAGAACAGGTGTCGAAATTGCTCCGGTTTCGTCGTCGAATGAGCAGGTGTAGATACCTTCGCTGCTGCTGCCCCCAACTGTATAGGTACCAATGTAAAGACGATGCATGTCTGCCTTTCCGATTCCTCCTGACACAAGTGCAAGAATGAATGCCAGTAGCAACTGACTTTTCCACCCGTGAGAGCTGCAGGCAACTTTCCTTAACCGCCCGATTCCTGGCAGGAGTGATGCAGTTAGCATAGGGAAAAGTGTGTGTGTCCGCATGTTGAGTAATTCCGCTGTCCAGATTTGCACGGGTCAGATCGCACGGTTCAGCCAGACAAAGAGGCGAAAGAGCTGAGCCGTCGGGATACCCATGATCTCGTCCGGGATCGATGCACGCAACCAAAGGGCTGCTGTCCGCATAAAAGTCCCTGATCTTACTGTCGCATCAGAGCAAATGCACAGGCCGGCAGCGCGGGATCGCCGTTCGATCTGAATTTCACTAATCGTGATGAATAAGGATCGGCTGCAGCTGTACGCTTCCGGCGGTATCGAGGACCCGGAAAATTTCCAGCACAAACGGGGTCGACGAATAGCAGGTTGGGGGCACAAATGCAGACCAGGCATCGTGGATGCGTTCGTCGCTGGACGTTCGCGTCGTACTCTCAATGATGCCGTTGACAGCAATTGCAATGTCGATCGGCTGCGTCCAGCCAACCTCCGTCCGACTGGTGGAGGCAATCATCTTTGCTTCAAAAAAACATGGAACACAATCCAAGCCGGGCAGAATTCCGTCACCTCCGGAAAGCAGAACCGTCTTCAAATCCGGAGAGACCTGAGGAAATTGATCAACGCGAGTGCCAAGAAGTTCCGGCCTGACTTGCATTGCCGTTGACAACTTTACTTCGTCCCCCGCGCCAAAGAGTGCATGCATTCTGGCCGCAGACGCAAAACGACTCTGAAAATCCGGCTCCGTCACAATATCTGCCTCCGGGCCGATCATGGTCTTTCGGAGTCGCGGTTGAAACTCCCCGGCGATTGACTGACCGTCGAACGGCACGTCGATATTCAGTTGAAGCACGTCCAGAATTGTAGGAAGGACGTCTATTGTTTCGACGTTCGCATCGCTTGTTTCCCCCTGACTCTGCCCTGGAAGCTTTACGAACAATGGCACACTCATAATGTCCGCCAGCGTTTCATCTGATGGTTCGCGTCGATTCATGCCGGGTACGAAGGACATCCCGTGATCAGCAGTTACCACCAGAAGGCAGTCTTCCCAAAGCCCCGAGTCTTTCAGCTGGTCGATTGTTCGTGCAATCTGCGCATCAACCCACTGCAACTGCATCAGATAACGTTGCCAGCCGAGCATCGCGTCGCGTTCGTCATTGCTCCAGATTTCTCCAATTTCCCCCATCGCACCCTGGGGGAAAAGATTAAATCCGGGATTGTCGAGATAGCGAGTTCCGTCAGGGAACAGACTCCACGGATCATGCGGCGCGACAATGTGCAATGCCGCAAACAACGTTTTTTCTCCTGGGGTCAGACTACGAATAAAGTGATCAAACTGGTCTGGGCGATAGGTGTCCCACGGATAAATGATGCACCCTCGCTCAGCCTTTGCCGCGTACTGGGGGTTCGTAACCTCAGCAATCCCAAACCAGGTGTGTGGTATGGGCGAATCGACGCCGGGCGTTCCATCCGGAAATGTGGTTTTGAGGTAGACTCGGGAGAGTGTTGAAAGCAGAAGCTTCGTCTGTACCACGGTGCTTCGCTTCTCGAGATGTTCGAGTAACTCTTTGGGACAGAGACGGGTAACAGGCTCGAGTACCAGCATATCGAACTGGTCTGTATCATAGATGAAGCGGAACAGGTTGTTCGGCCATGTCGCTTCCACCGGCGCGCCATCGGCGTAGGGTACGTTGCCGGACAGAATGGCCGGGACAGCACTGCCCGTTCGGTAATGCACGGTCGTTGCATTACGATACCAGGAACTCGTGGCTGCGAGCGAAGCGAAGCCCGGAAAACGAACGGCATCAATGTTGTGTTCACGGTCGAGCAACGACATGCCGCAGAAACCATCGAAAACAATAAGAATGACAGGTCGTGGTTTCTGTGCCGACAGGGCGCGAGCCGTCGAGGCGGGAGCAGGTGGCCAGAGAACGGATTGAATGCCTGCATTCGTGAAGAGGTTGACCGGAAACAGGAACACTCCCAGGAGGCTGTATTCCAGAAACTGACGAACAGCCGCGCGACGCTGATACACGGACGTCATGGCACCGGCAAGTGGCACGGCAATCAGGGACATCAGCAGATCCGAAATCCCGAATCGCATGAGCTGAAATGATTGCACAAGCCAGAAGTTCATCGTCAGAAGGAAGAGCAGAATCAGCAGGAAGACACTCGCTGTATGTGCTTTGATTCCAGCCCGGGTTCCGCACGTCCGGCCCATAACAATCGCCAGCAGCGACAAAACCGCCGTCGGAACAAACACCACAACCGCTACCGCAAGGCAGACCGCGGTGAATTCCATTCGCTCGAGTCGAAGGTAGGCAGGATTCTGTTGCAGGCGAAACATGACCGGCTGTGCAATCGCAAAACCACTGAGCGCCAGCAGGTGCAAACACCGCCTCACAGCGCTGACACCTTCAATCGACGACGACGACGAATCTGCAGCTGGTGCTGCCATTGATGTTTCCTGCAAGCTCATTCTGGCTATTCTCGTGGTCGACGGTGGCAACGATCATCGCGGCTGGATGTAGTACAGTGATCGTGTCTTTGACGGCAGATCCCAGCGTTGCTGAATGTCAAAATGATGCGTCAGCAGTCGTTCAAAACGCTCTCGACTGTAGTCCGGAAATTGATCCGTTCGATTGGCAAGCAGAGACTGCACCTGTGGGTCATCCCGATCAACGAACTCAATAACGACGGATGCCTGACGCGCGACGAGCCAGTCGATGACCTGATCCAGCAAAAGGTTTTCGCCAATGACCAGATGGTGAATCACCGCAAGCATCAGGATCAGGTCGGGGTGACTGCGTTCTTCGAGCCGTTTGCGTTCGGCGCCGTTCCATCCCAGTGACGGCGACGCGTCCGCGAGGTTGAACACCATGGGAATGATATTCCCGACGCGATCAGATCCCAGATGTTTGTACAGTTGATTCACAGTCAGGTGATCGATGTCCATCGCCAGGACACAACGAGATTGTGCTGCTGCGATTCTGGAATATCGACCTCGATTGCACCCAATGTCCCACACCTGATTCCAGTGCCTGGTGGATACGATTTCGGAGACGTGAATTTCCTTTGCCGCACCGTCGTTCTGAACGGGAGCAGAGGCAGCGTCGTACTGAATCCAGCGTGACTGTGTTTCCTGCCAGTTCAGGTTCTCGATGATTCGCTGAAGACCTCTCAGGTTATTCAGTATGACATCTTTCCCGAATCCCGCTTCCGCCAGAGAACCGGCGACTCCGGTTTGCATAGCCGAAGCTGACCTGGCGGTATCGGCATGATCGAGTTTCGCATGCAGTCTGACGTGGCTGAAGACGCCGGCGCGAAAGGTGTCGCGAAAGGACAGCAGGCCGGACATTTGCCGAGGAGTGATGCCTTCAACGCGGCCTCGCAGCATCGGCTGAAAATCCACGCCTCGGTAAGCCTGCAGCATCAGCGGGTAAAGAAACAGCTGGCAGAATTGCCGGTAACCCTCCCACGCCTGCCCGGGACGCAGCGGAGTGAAAGACGACGTGTCGATAAATGTGGGCCGCGTTCCAGCAAATTGAACGTTGTAAGGAGTCGCGTCCTTCAGAATTACATCGTCCGCCAGAGCCCGCTGAAGCAGATCGAGCGTCAACAGCGCAGCCGATTTGAGCATTTCAAAGGACCACTCAAACGGATACGTGATGACAGGGATACGCTCATGCCGAAGCACACCCTGCCACGATGCTGGCGAATCAATCGAAACAGACTGCCCGTCGATCCGACGGGTTCGCATTCGTCCTGCCGAGAGCAGAGGGAGAGAATCATCAGCATGATCGCTGCGTGACAGTACAGGCAGCAGATCGAGCGTTTGCTGACCGTCCAGCAGATGTGTCCTGACAATTAAGCCTTCATTCATCGCCGACAGGAAGAACGGCCGAGCCGAGATTGCGTTCCAGTCGCTCAGACCTTCGGCACTTAGCGACCGATACACTTGCCCTTCATGGAAGAACACACGAGCGCTGCGATCTCGAAAAGAACCGGCATCAAATCGCGCCGTTGATTGCTCATTGGTTTGAAGCAATGGTCACTCCGGCGAAGATGGTGCTGATGGTGAAGCCGCCCGAAATTTCCACGACTTCCAGAGATGTCGGAAGAAGACCATCAAGCCAGCACTGCCGCCAACAATGGCTTGCAGCAGAAGACTACCGGCACCTGGATCAAGATAAGCGAGCATGGTAAAGTCTGTCATGGCAATCTTCTTTACTAAGTGCGGCATCAAAATGAAGTCGAATCGCATTCAGGGATGAGCTTCCAAATTCGGCGTCTCACGCTGAAAGAAGGTGACTTTCGTGATGCCATCGCCGTCACCCGCGCAATTAACCTCGGCTGGCGATTCAGGATTCGGTGAATTCCGAAAATCTTTGTTCTGGGTAGCAGAGGCCGCGATTTCGCTCAGAACAC
The DNA here is from genome assembly GCA_041398825.1 of Planctomycetaceae bacterium. Lineage (NCBI taxonomy): Bacteria > Pseudomonadati > Planctomycetota > Planctomycetia > Planctomycetales > Planctomycetaceae > Planctomycetaceae bacterium. Next base: position 267,043 of record JAWKTX010000004.1, read on the forward strand.
CGGATGGAAGATTCGTGTGTTTGCAAAGAAACTCTTCGATTTATTTACGGCGGCGGTTAACAAGGCGACTTGCCTGCGGAACGGTACGACGGATGACTGAGATCGCGAACTCTAACGGATACAGGTTGTGAAAATCGGAATCATAGGATCAGGAATATCGGGACTGACGGCCGCCTGGATCCTGAACCGTCACCACGACGTCACCGTGCTTGAGGCGAGTGATCGGGTTGGCGGTCACACAAATACCGTCACAGTAGACGACGAAGGGAAATCACTGAACGTGGACACGGGATTCATCGTTTACAACGATCGAACCTACCCGAACTTCATTCGACTGCTTTCTGCTCTTGGTCTTCAGGGGCAGCCTACCGCGATGAGTTTCAGTGTCAGTTGTGAAGAGTCCGGCCTGGAGTATTGCGGCTCCGGCCTCTCCGGGCTGTTTTGCCAGAAACGGAACCTGCTGAATCCTTCGTTCCTCCGGATGTTGGGGGACATACTTCGGTTCAACAAGCTTGGCTCTGAAGATGCCGTCGCCGATCAGGTTCCTGATGTTATGACAGTCGGCGAATACCTGCGTTTCCGGAATTTGGGGCGTTGGTTTGCCGAAAAGTACCTTCTTCCCATGGGTGCGGCGATCTGGTCGTGTCCAGTGGGGGCCTTTGAGCAGTTCCCAATTCGATTCATTCTGGAATTCTACTTAAACCATGGCCTACTCGCTGTAAGGAATCGTCCGACCTGGCGGACAATCCCTGGTGGATCCCGCCAGTATGTTGATCGAATTCTTGGTCAGCTTGATCGTCCCGTACGACTGGGCGAAAAGGTTGTGAAAATCATTCCGCGAGAGAGCATGGTTTCCGTATTCACAAGAGGAAACGTCGAGTTCCAGTTCGACGAGGTCATTGTTGCCTGCCACAGCGATCAGGCCCTGAGAATGCTGGATGCTCCAACCCACGCACAGCAGGAGATCCTGACCGGTTTCCCGTACTCAAAGAGTACGGCTGTGCTTCACACCGATACCCGTCTGCTTCCTCGTCGACAGGCCGCATGGTCCAGCTGGAACTATCGGATCCTAAAGGATCAGCAGGATCTGGCGACGGTGACGTACGACATGAATATCCTGCAGCACCTGGCCACGGAAAAAACCTACTGCGTGACGCTGAACCACACAGAAGCGATTCGAGACGAATGTGTGCTGGCCGAATTCAACTATTCGCATCCAATCTTCACGACGAGCCGTCATCGTCTGCAGCAGCGGCATAATGAATTGATTCGGGCAAATCGGCTCTCTTTTTGCGGTGCCTACTGGGGTAACGGTTTCCACGAAGACGGCGTGAACAGCGCGTTGTCGGTTTGTCAGGGTTTTGGAATTGGCCGCGACTGGGATCAGCCGACGTTGCTTTCCGACCACGTTCGTAACTCGACGACCGAAGGATCAGGGCATTTGCCGGCTTTCGAGTCAGCCGAGAACGAATTCCGGGGACAACTCTGATGGAGAGTTGCCTCTATTCGGGACGCGTTCGTCATCGCCGTTTCGGCCCCAGACCCCACGAATTCAGTTACAAGCTGTTCATGCCCTTCATCGATCTCGGGGAACTGGACGGGCTGATGTCGTGTGCCCCGTTTTGCTCAACATCATTTGCAGCAGTTTGGTTTCGGCGAAAGGACTTTCTGGGCGACCCAGCCCTGTCGCTCGACGAAGCGGTTCGTCAGTTGCTCGAAGAACGATGCGGATTGCGACCCAAAGGACCAATTCGCTTGCTGACAAACCTTCGGTACTGGGGTGTCTCGATGAACCCGGTCTGTTTTTACTTCTGCTACGACGAAACCGGAGTGAACGTCGAGACTCTGGTTGCTGAGGTTAACAACACTCCCTGGGGCGAAAAATACTGCTACGTCGTTCAAAATCCGTTTTCGACAGACAACGCTTCCTCAAAGAAAGTGCTTCACGTGTCTCCTTTCATGGGAATGGACATGAAGTACGTCTGGAAGTTAACCCGTCCCGGTCAGGGGCTCTCTATTCACATCGAAAACCATGCAATCCCGGGAAGCGACACCACGGATTCGCCCGCAATCTCATCTTCCAGCCACAGCGCAGACCATCCTGACCATGTCTTCGTGGACGCCACAAAATCGACGGAGTCGATCTCCGGTGCATCCAGCGCCGATCATTTGGACACTGATCAGAAGTCCGCAATTTTTGATGCGACGCTCACTTTGAATCGCGTGCCATGGACTCGATGGAATCTGGCACGACAGATGATTCGATTTCCGTGTATGACAGCCACGGTCACTGCAGGTATCTACTGGCAGGCGCTGCGTCTTTGGCTGAAAGGTGTTCCATTCGTTCCTCATCCGCGAGTTTCACTTAATCCCTCCTCAAACGGAATTGTCTAATGTCTCTGGAGCAAACATCGACTTTGTCAATTTCCTCCTCTGCAGATTCGCCGTCAGGCAGCGCGGAACGGATCTTCGGGCATCGTTCCAGTCGTTCCCGATCGATACTGATTCGCACCCTGCTCAGCCGTCTTGCCGGTATCAAGACGGGCCATTTGGCCATTGTCCATGCCGACACGCGATACTCATTCGGAGATCCGACTTCTTCTCTGCAGGCTGTTGTTCATATTCACGATGAGCGTCTGTTTGCTCGCTCTTTACTGGGTGGCGCCGTTGGTGCTTCTGAATCCTATCTTCAGGGGCACTGGGACTGCGACGACCTCACCAGTCTGTTTCGCATTCTTCTTCGCAACGAAGCAGTGCTGCATCAACTGCGAGTCTCTCGCTGGTCGCCGCTCGGCTTAGCTCGAAAAATCGGACATTTCCTGAATCGAAATTCACGTCAGGGAAGTCAGAAAAACATCAGCGCGCACTACGATTTGAGCAACGAATTTTTTCAGCTGTTCCTCGATCCAACGATGTTATATTCCAGTGCGTTGTTCACGTCGCCGGAGATGTCGCTTGAAGAAGCTTCCGTTGAAAAAATTGACCGCATTTGCCGCAAGCTGGATCTGAAATCAAACGAACACATTGTTGAGATTGGAACTGGATGGGGAGCATTCGCCATTCATGCCGCCACAGAATATGGCTGCCGCGTCACCACGACCACCATCTCGAAAGAGCAGCATCGCTACGCTGGTCAGAAAATCCATGAACTCGGACTGCAAAACCGTATCGAACTGCTGCTCAGCGATTATCGTGATCTGAAGGGCCAGTACGATAAGCTGGTGTCCATCGAAATGATTGAGGCCGTCGGTCGCGAATACCTGCCGTCCTATTTTCAAACATGCGAGCGACTCGTAAAGCCGGGCGGAGCAATGATGCTGCAGGCGATTGTAATGCCGGAGCAGCGTTTTGACGCTTACGCCTCGTCGGTGGACTTCATCCAGAAGTATATTTTCCCGGGCGGCTTCCTGCCCTCGGTGACCGAAATGCAAAAACATGTGAGCCAGCAGACACAGTTCCGAATGCTGGACCTTTTCGATATGGGTTTTCACTACGCGGAAACGCTTCGCGTTTGGAACAACCGATTTCACCAGCGTCTGCATGAAGTAAAGCAGCTTGGGTTTGATGAACGTTTTATACGAATGTGGCGGTATTACCTGACCTATTGCGAGGCTGCGTTCACGGAACGAGCAACAGGAGTGGCACAGATTCTCTGGGCGAAGCCGGACGCAAAGCTGCACGCGGTTTAGCTTAGCTTAGCTATCCGTTGAAAAGCCGGGACAGGCAAGCAGGACGACTGGAAACGATCGTGTTTTAAGGTCTTCTGGTCGAGCCGGTCCCGTTTCTCAACAGGTTGTTAGCCGCCCCCGCGAGCGTGCTTGTCCTTTGCAGATATCTTGCTGCACAACCATGTGTTGAATCCCGTGGTCAAACTCGACGGGCTGCATCCTTCGGGCAGGCAGATGATTGACGAATTGACGATCTCGACGCAAAGGCTGCACGATGACATCTGGTCTGCTGGCGACATCTCTCTTAGCCGGAACTGTGGTCTTCACCATCGCGTGGGTCATTTCGCTGGTTAGGCATCGAGTCGATATTATTGACTCTTTCTGGGGCCTCGGATTTATCGCTGCAGTCGCAGTCGTTCGAAATCCAGTCTGGCTCGATTCATCTGTTTTCAATTTTCCTGCCGGTGTGAGGACAGCAGCCGATTTGCTGTTTGTGATGCTGATCGTTTGGGCGCTGCGTCTCAGCATCCAATTGTTCTGGCGATGGACGCTCGAATCGCGTGAAGATCACCGCTACACAGCGATGCGGAATCGCAATCCTCCACGGTGGAAATACACGTGTTTAATAACGGTCTTCTGGCTTCAGACCAGCATCATGTGGGTAGTCAGTCTACCGATTCAGGCGGCAATGCTTGCAGGCCAGCACCCAGCGGATGAAGCTGCAGCATCCGCGCCGCTGTCTTTGGCCGGGCATCTACTGCTGGTGTCGGGATTGCTGTTGAGCGCAGGTGGCGTGATATTTGAAGGTCTGGCAGACTGGCAGCTGTTTCATTTCCGGCGGAATCCCGCGAACGTCGGCAGGGTCCTTGACACTGGACTCTGGCGATTCAGTCGTCATCCAAACTACTTTGGCGAATTCACGGTTTGGTGGGGATTCTTTCTGCTGACACAGGCCTGCGGTGTTTCCATCCTCGCGATCACCTCTCCGATTCTGATGAGCCTGTTTCTGCTGCGTATCTCCGGCGTCACTCTGATGGAAAAGGACATCTCCCAACGGCGCCCGGAATATCAACACTACGCCGCTGTGACCAACACCTTCTTTCCGGGACCGCGAAAAAAGATGGATCAGGCCGGTGACGTCGGACAGTCCCCCTGATTCCAGGCGTCGACCGACAGATTCATTTCTGCGGGATTCGGACCGACGTTGATGACTCTGCCCTGCGGTTTCCGCGAGTCCCCCGATGTACTTTCAGAGAGTCGGCCCGCCTTTGGCTGACAGTGTTGTTTTAAGAGACGTTGTTCCACCGCCCTTTCGATTCAGCACAGACGGTCTACTGCGGTCCAAAAACGCAAGTTTCCTGCGATCCCTGGTCTGATCACCGCGCGAAGCAGTGTCGTTTCGTTGTCACTGGTTTCCTGCCAGACCAGTCTCCAGGGGAAAGGATTGTAGTTTTATTAAGGGTGCATTAGATTCAGCGGGATCATTCCTGAAACCTGCGTCCACGCCCATCGTAGACGCTTCCTCATCGGATTAAGTCGCAGAAGGGAGTTCGCGATGACAAACCCTCTACAGAAGTCAGCTGTCGTCCCGCATCATCGTCGTGGTGGTATCTCAGCTCGGACCGTTGTATCGCTGATTCTGGCAGCCGCGTTCTTCGTTATTGTGTTGCCTGTCGCGATCGCTCTGATTCTTCCTGCCATTCAGCAAGCCAGGGAATCCGCGAGACGGACCGAATCGAAGAACACAATGAAGGCACTTGGTCTGGCGATACACAACTATCACGATACCTACGGGATGCTTCCACCAGCGTCGATTGCTACGCCCGCCTACAGGTTCGATTTGCTATCATCAAACTCCGGTTCTGCAATCCAGGAACCAAAGGTGCCTGTCAAAACGGTAGCGTTCCAGCAGCCCCCTCGTGTCACCGGCGTGGCTCCTTCAGACGCAGGTTCATTTATGGAGTTTGCCGAAGCGGCGATCGCCAGCGATCCTTCACTGGCTGTTCAGCCATTTGAGCCGTTTACGGAGAACTCTTTGGGTGCAGAGACTGTAGCTCCGCTGGACGTTACAGAGAGTCACCAGCACCACAGCAGCTGGATGACTGCCTTGCTGCCCTACGTTGGACGTTTGGATGTCTGGAATCAAATTGATCCGGATCAACCCTGGGATAGCGCACGCAACCTGCCAGCGTCAATGACTGCTGTGAAGGAGTTTCATCTGACGGGGCTCGTGGCGAGTCGGCCGGAAAGCATAATGTCCGGAAAGTTTGGTGCCTCACACTACGCAGCGAATGCTCAGCTCCTGAAGCTGAATGGGTCGGTTCGATTTCATCACATTTCCGACGGATTATCGAATACAATTCTGCTCGGGACAGTCACTACAGGCCTTGCACCCTGGGCAGGCTCCGGCAGTCTGCGTGATCCCGGCCATGGTATCGGAGCGGCCACAAATCAATTCTCTTACCCGAGCTTGCCCGTTGCCCTGTTCCTGATGGGTGATGGCAGCGTTACGGTTCTCCCTTCATCCACTTCCCCGCAAGTGCTCAATGCACTGGCTGGTCCCGATGACGGAGCCGCAATTGCTTTTTGAGACCGCCGTTCGGCAGCCTCCCTACAATTCGGTGTTTTGCTGAATCGATCGACCAACGCGCTGACTTCAGTCCGTCAGCCCGATGTCTGTAACAGTGTTTGCAGAGAGCCCGGTTCCTCTCGCAGTTGAGCGTCATCGTGTGGTCATGTGGCCTGCAATTTTGGGGCGATGGCCGTTTGCGCGAGTTCTCACTCAGAGCTTGCAGTAAACGACTCAAACTTGATGAATTACTACAGCATCTTTTTTTGCCTCCCATGAACGTGGGAGAGTTGCTCAACTCAAGATTTGTTGAACTACCGATGCCGAATGGTGCACTGGTGGTCAAGAACTCACCGCCATTCACTGAACTCCGTGTTTTCCATTTGATTCTTCATTGCCTTGTGACAGTGTGTGCCATCGCGTCACACACGCATGAGCAAAGTTGAATTCCAGGACCGTTATCTTCCTCGAATTGAGCGGACGTTTGATGCTGTCACTGATTCCGACTCCAGAGACTTCGGGGCCCAACGAATGAATGCAAATCCTTCCCGGTTGCAGCGCGTCACCATTGCATTGCTTTGTCTTTTTGTCGGTTCTCAGGCGGTGCAGGCCGGGGTCATCTTCAATTTGACTGATACGGGTGGGGCAGGAATCGGTACGCAGGCTCGTGCCGGATTCGAAGCGGCTGCTGCCTTTTGGTCGTCCAAATTCAGTGACAACGTTTTCGTCAATCTGAATATAGGTTTCACGACGCTGGGGCCGAATATTCTGGGGTCGGCCAGCTCCACTCAGCAGTTGAATAGTTACACTGATTTCCGCAATGCAATCGCTGCAGATATGACGTCATTCCATGACGCAACGTTCTCCGGCAGCCTTCCCGGAGGTGCCAGTTTTGATCCATACATTAATCGGACTTCCGACAACCCAAACGGGTTCGGAAGTGCAACCCCATATGTTGACGCGGACGGAGGCGCCAACAATACTCAGGTTCGAATCAACACGGCCACAGCGAAAGCGTTGGGATTGTTGTCCGCAAATGCTGCTGCATCGGATGCTTCGATTACGTTCAGCGACGCATTCACTTTCGATTTCGATCCGTCCGATGGCATCACAGCGGGTGCGTTCGACTTTGTTGGTGTTGCCATCCACGAAATTGGCCACGCTCTGGGGTTTGTGAGTGGAGTGGACATTCTGGATATCAATTCCCCACCCGTGAATGGGCCATTCCTTGACAATCAATTCACCTTTGTTTCGCCACTCGATTTTACCCGATTCTCAATTGACAGCGAAACTGCCGGGGCCGACATCGACTGGACGGCTGACGCTCGTGCCAAGTACTTCTCCATCGATGGAGGGGCGACCATATTCCAGAACAATGCCTTTTCAACCGGTTTTTACTTCGGCGATGGTCATCAGGCGAGTCACTGGAAGGACGACATGGGATTCGGAATCATGGATCCCACGCTGGCCCCGGGAGAACTGGGCGTGCCATCAGAACTGGATTTCATCGCGTTGGACGTGATCGGCTGGGACCGAATGAGCATCTCGGCAGTTCCCGAACCATCCTCTACCGCCCTGATGAGTCTTATTGCGTTGGCTTTTGTGAGGCGATCGCGACGTCAGAGAGATGATCCTTCGGCAAATGCCGAAGCCACCTGATCGTGGCGTGCCGTTAGCTTCATCGCCGCCTCCCAACACGATCTCCTGACGGTGTTTCGCAAGGATGCTACACAAGGCCATGAAGCGGCCCGCCTGGTGCTCCAAGTTCATCCACACGACGGCTGACTTCCGGGTCTGGCTCAAGTGCAGGAGCCATGTGCGATTTCAATCTCGCATCGATGACCAGTGAACCCCGGCAACCCCAGTGCTTCCGCAACACAAACGAGTCAATTCCGTAGATATCTGCAGCTGGGTTCGACCGAGTGAATGTTACCCAAAGCATATTACTGAGACTGGCGGCGGTGAATTCGCTGTCGTCAACCAGCAGGATCAGCGGAAACTGATTGATGGGCGACCGGTCGTGAAAGGCCTGGCAAAAAATGGATGGCGAAACGTCTTCAGCATGGGGGGCTGCATTCCATACGGGAGCCTGAACGGCAATGACGCCGGGAAGACAAAGGCGAGGATTCCGGAATCCTTCGGGAAGTGACAAGTCATCGGGAATTTTCTCCGGTAACTGTCGACGGCACGTTCCTGCCGCTGCCATCACAAGTTTTGAACCACTGTTAAGACCTGCACCGGAATAGTCGAGCGTGTCGATTGTTGTGCATGTTTGGAAATGCAGGTCGCGAGTCCAGTCGATTCTTTGCAGCAGGTGTATCAGAAATGCCCGAACGTCGCTGATATCCAGCGATGGGTCGTCTTCCTTTGCGATAATCATCAGATATTTGGCCAGCGACAATTGTCCCTGTCCAAGGATAGCGTTCGCGTTGGTGAGTAATTCCTGAGGCTGCCGATCGGCTGCGTAGGGAACATACCGTTCGCTACCGATTGCAAGCAGCAACGGGTGTACGCCCGAAGCATCCACGGCATGGACAGCATGAACGCCCGGCAATACCGTCGGAATCGCCGGTCCGGTGATTTCATGAATCAACTCGCCAAACACCGTATCTTCCTGAGGTGGTCGGCCGACGACCGTGAAAGGCCAGATAGCGTCTTTGCGGTGATACACAGTGTCGACATTCACAACAGGGAAGTCATGTACAAGGCTGTAGTACCCCAGATGGTCACCAAAAGGTCCTTCGGGCATCAGATGTTCTGCGTCGATTGTCCCTGAAAGACAGAAGTCGGCTTCTGCGCAGATCATTGGGCCATTGGTCTGAGGGATCATTCGAACTGCGCGTCGCGACAACGCGCCGGCAAAGGCCACTTCAGGAATTCCATCGGGTAAAGGCATAACAGCGGCCACCGCCATTGAGGGTGGCCCCCCGACAAAGATGTTCACGCGCAGTGGTTCATTCTTTGCAATGGCAGCGGCATGATGGAAGCCGATGCTGCGATGAATCTGATAATGAAGCCCAACCTGATTTGATGCATACTGGTTGCCGCTGATCTGCACCCGATACATCCCAAGATTTGAATGGATGTATCCGGGTCGATCAGGATGTTCGGTGTAAACTTCGGGCAGCGTGATAAACGCGCCACCATCGTCTGGCCACGATTTCATGCGAGGCAACTGATCTAATGTCGTTCTGCACTCCATCACCGGACCATTTCTTCGGGTCGCGCAGCGCATGGAAAGCAGGGTCCGCAGCACGGATGGAATTCGCAGCGGGTGACGCAACAATTCGCCGGGATCCTTTTTCAGGCGGACCAGCGTTTCCACTCCCTTCAGGGCATCTCGAAAGATAAAGCGAGCCCGATCCATCGTTCCAAAAAGGTTGCTCACCATCGGAAATCGGCAGTCACGCACATTCTCAAAAAGAATGGCCGGCCCACCGGACGCGTAGACTCGGCGATGAATTTCCGCTGCCTCCAGATTGGCGTCAATGGGATGCCGAATTCTGACCAAATGGCCCGTGCGTTCCAGGTCGGTCACGCATTCCTGTAGATTTCGGTATCCCATCTTCTGATTCCACCGTGATCGGTACTGGCTGTCGGACTGGAGCAATTCCACGGGTCAACCGCAAATGATGTGTGGTGTTCACCTCCAGTTGCGAAATGTATGGTAACCATTCCCAAAACGAGTACATTGCGTCCCGAAAACCCTGAATCATACGGAAAGTCAATCGGTTTTCCTGCTTCTTCAATTGTCATCATTCAACGACCTGAAGATCGATGAACAAATCGAAACAAACGGAAATAACCGTCCATTCTCGAGTGACTTCGCCAATTGAGCAGAAGAGCCATCTGCGGAGGTCGTTATTGTTCGCCGAATTAGCCTCGCTGTCCTACTACGATGAAGTCATTGTCGGTCCGGTGGCCGAATCGATCGGGCTAACCAGCGTTCGATTTTTTGACCGCGATGGTGCGCAGGCCTACCTGTTGTGGAATGACACAGATTGCGTTGTGGCGTGCCGCGGCACAGAACCACACGAATGGAATGACATCAAGGCTGATGCCAACGCTGTCGCCGTCGTTACGGAAACTCTGGGAAAGGTCCACAAAGGGTTCAACGACGAGGTCAACGATCTGTGGCCGATGCTCGAAGATGCACTGGTTGCCAACCAGAAAACACTCTGGTTCTGCGGTCATTCACTGGGAGGTGCGATGGCGACCATCTGCGCGGGACGCTGCTATTTGTCCGAGATCAAGTCAACTCCGCGAGCATTGTTCACTTACGGCAGCCCGCGCGTCGGTGACAAACAGTTTGTCAACTTCGTCAAACTGGATCACAGCCGCTGGGTGAACAACAACGATATTGTGACACGTGTGCCCCCCGCCTGGATGGGTTATCGACACGCCGGTGTTGAATATTACCTGAATCGATTCGGTCGCCTCCAGAAGATCAACGGTATTCTTCGTGTCCGTGACAGGATCCGAGGTTTCCTGGGAGGACTCCTACAATTCAGGATTGACCAATTCTCCGATCATTCCATTGACCGTTACGTGGAATACATCCTGTCAGAACTACAGGCAGAAGAGGGGGGCGCTTAGTGCGGACAACAGGCCGCAAACATTCCGCAGCGTCGCCCCCTCCATTTCTCAAGCCACTCGCCACAACCAGGAACTCAGTTGGATCCTTCAGCGCTGGTTGCATCATCGCAGTGTGGTTCAATCCGCTCAATCACCCCGCGGCCAACCCTTCCCGTCGTAAGCTTTGCAAAAGAGAATCCGACAGGTGTGTGAGACACTTTTTCTTCAGGCGATCGATCACACGCCATCGATCACATCGCTGACACATCGGATTACTATTCGAGCTTTGTTTCGACAAGATGCTGACAATAGGCTGCTGACAACAGGCTGCCGGAGTTTGCATTTGGTCGTGCCGTGATGGCGAGTAGACAGCAGGCACGTTGGAAAAGCGGTTTTGACGCAGGGTAGCAATGCCCGTACAATGGGCGGCCCCATCGGCCTCAACGCAGTTCCTGGCTGTCGAATGTTGTGGCCACCAGGTGCCCACCCAGAACCGGGAGATACCCGTGGAATTCGCCAAAGATCCAGACACCCTGCCGTTGGCCGAACGATTTCTGGTCTCACAAATGCTTGCTCGCGAACTTAGTGAGCACGTGAGGCAGACGTTTCTGCCGCGACTTTCGGCTTTGCGGCATGCTGCAAAGGAGTCTGATGTCGAAGTCGTAACGGATCAGGAAATGCATGACCGCATGAAGTCGGCAATGGAGGCCGACGACTATTCGAGTCGGCTGTTTGCCGGTCTGTTCGCGTATTTGGACAGCATCGAATCGGAAACGCGCAGTATGCTCGGCGTCGTGGAGTGGTAATTGATTTTTTGACAGTTTTGAACTTCAAGGGAGGCGTGGATGTTTCGACAGTGTGTAAAAACCGGATTGTTCGCCGTGGCAACAGTGATCACCAGCTGTGGTGCCTTCGCAAACGACGGCTGGGTAAATCTGTTTGATGGCAAGACGCTGGATGGCTGGAAACCAGCTGTTCTGGGAAAAGCCGAGTACAGTGTTGTTGACGGGACTATCTACGGTAAGACTGTTGAAGGCAGCCCCAATTCATTCCTGATGAGCGAGAAGGAATTTGGTGACTTCGAACTGGAATTCGAAGTCAAGGTGCATGATGAGCTGAACTCCGGCGTGCAGATTCGGTCGCGTGAAAAGACGGAAGCCGATGTTGCAGTGGATCATTCCAAAGGTGGCAACGGCCTGCATCGCTTTCATGGGCCTCAGGTTGAAATTGAAGCGAGTCCGGGGCAGGCGGGCTATATCTACGGTGAAGCCGCTGTGGTTGACGGCAAGGCAACAGGCTGGCTCTCAGAAGAGCCGAAAGATCCAAATCACTCTCATTCTTTCATGAAGAACGGTGAGTGGAACAAGTTTCGAGTTGTCGCAAAGGGGAATCACATTCAAACGTGGATCAACGGACACGAAGTCGCCAGTCTTGTCCACGAAGGAATCTACAAGACCCACCCCAGGGGGCACATCGGTCTGCAGGTCCATGGAATACGTGCAGGGACTGGACCGTTCGATGTGGCCTGGCGCAACGTCCGTATTAAAGAACTGAAATAAAATCTGTTGCGGGTACGTGTTCACAGAATCCTGAAGCCGTCTGCTACACCTGGCAGGCGGTTTTTTCGTGCTGAACCGGAGAACGGGCATGTTTGAGTTCGAAACGGAGGAGCTTATCACCGGGCGGAGTTCGCGGTACAGATGGACCAAGGAAGGACAACCCTTGCCATATTCTCGTGTATTACAACTCTGGCAGCACAGCGACGCGTTCGTGGAAGTGTTTGTTCGCTCCCTGCAAGAGTCGCCATTTGAAGCATTTCGCTGGGAGACGCCGCCCATTTCCCTTGAATCAAGGAGCTGCAATTTTGAGTTTGTGCTGATCAACGCACCGGAGTTTGTTCAAAGGAAGATTGATAGCGTCAGTTTTGCTGACCACTTCAATTCCGCTGGATCTGGTGCGGAGGCCATCGCATTCCGAAATCTTCGAGGCGACGCCAGGCTGGTTGTCCCGGCGCCGCTGGTCCACGTCGATGCGTACGGTCATCTGGCTTCGTTCCTTCGCAAAGCGGCGAAAGACCAGATTCGTGAACTGTGGCGGTGTGTCGGCAGAGAAATGGAAGACAGACTGCATGACGTTTGCCCATGCCCGGTCTGGTTGAGCACTGCTGGTGGTGGGGTGGCATGGCTTCATGTTCGACTGGATTCGTCCCCGAAATACTATAGCCACGCAGCGTATCGTTCATGGTAGAGATAAGAAAACTAACCGGCTGCAGGCACGCAACTGGCCTCCCAAACACTATTGCGGAATCGCAACACGTCGGCGAAACCTGATCAAACATCACACCGGGAACTCCGTCCCTGGTCGGAGAAGAATTTCTACCGGTCAGAATTGGGGATCGCCGCAACGAAGAGTGGATATCCAGGTTATTCGCCCCCTATACTTCGGCTCGCCGGATTGTCAGAAATCGGGTCCGGAATCGTCTGTCCATGCGCTTGCTTCCGGATGGAAGTTGCTGATTAGTTACTGAAGAAACAATTGTTCCAATCTCAGGGTGATTCGAAATCATGATTCGCAGAACTCTCAATCGATTCTTCGCGGCACAGTCACTCTCTCGAGCGGCCAGAAAACGCCGCACGCCGCGCCGGTCGGAACTGCCAGTCTCAGAATCGCTCGAATGCCGTGCACTGCTGACGGGCAATGTCAATGTCATGATGGCAGGCAGTGATGTTCTGGTTTATGGCGACAGTCAGGACAATTCCATTGCGATCGTTGCAGAAGAAGGCAACGTCATCGTTCGCGGCATGGCCGGGACGACCATTAACGGCAGCGATAACGCGATGACGCTGATCAGTGGCAGTCTTCAACTGCCGCACAGTCTGGTGGCCTCGTTGAGCAGCGGGAATGACACTGTTCGAATCGAAGGTGTATCGATCGCGAAGGATGCCGTGATCCTTCCGGGATCTGGCAGCGATCAGGTTGGCATTGTGGGATCGACCATTGGACGCAGTCTCATCGTGACGGACGTAAATGGAAACGATGCCTTGAGCATTCAAAACTCATCTATAGGCTTTGACGCCGCTATCACGCTTGCAGGCAGCACGGGGACGATTGATCTCTTTCAGTCGACGGTCAGTCACAACCTGTTCCTGGTCACTGGATCAGGTGAGGATAACATCGTGGTTGACGAGTCGAATATTGGGCGAGACCTGGTTGCTGTGACCGGCTTAGGACACGACGATCTGGCGTTGCGAAGTTCCGGCATCGGTCACCATACAACCGTCATCAGCGGGCCGGGAGCCGATACCGTCACAATTGATTCATCAGATCTGACAGGTCGATCGTGGCTGTTTCTGGAAGGCGGTGAGGATTATGTCCTGGTTCGCGGTGAATCTATCCTCTGGGATCGAATGACGGTATTCGGCGGAACATCTGCCGATATTATCGAGATTGAACCAACGGTGGGGGTCGCGAGGCTGAAGACTCACAGTACCTATCAAACGCTTGTGCCGGATATAGTCGCAACTGTGCGAGTGGACGATTCGACAACCGGCGTTTACGCAGTTGCCGGAGCCGTTCGCAATTCGTTTCTGAAAACGCTGACCATTGAATTGTCACAGTCATCCGTTGCTGAGGGTGCAGGTTTGGATGCCTCCACACTGACGGTCACCCGTTCGGGAAGTACGGCACAGGATCTGGTTGTGGAGCTGGCCTCCTCGAACACGGATAAAGCGACCTTGCCGGCGACAGTCACAATTCCGGCTGGTTCGGTGTCGGCCACAATCGGCGTTTCGGCGGTGAACAACGACATCGATGACCCGGATGCTGAAGTCACACTGACTGCGTCTTCTTCCGGTTTCGTGAGTTCCACTGCTGCTCTCACAGTTACCAATGACGACACCGCGACATTATCTCTGGCCCCGGCATCCAACACACTTCCCGAGAATGCGTCGACCGATTCGCTTCAACTGACAGTCACTCGAAGCATGGCAGATCTATCCCAGCCGCTGACGGTCGACCTGAACTCTGATAACAGCAACCGATTGATTGCGCCTGCGAGCGTGACAATTGCCGCCGGCGAAACGAGCGCCGTGTTCTTTGTCAATCCGCTGGACAATCAGTTCGTAGACGGCAATGCGTCTGTCACAGTGACAGCGTCGGCCTCAGGATTCGCCACGGCAACTGCTGCGATCAGTGTTACGGATGACGATGTGGCAAGGTTATCTGCTGTGGTTGATCTGGCGTCCATCAGCGAAGCGTCTCCGGCGCCAGCAACATTGACGATTAGTCGAAACACCGATACCACGGAGGCACTGGAAGTTTCGATTACCCTGAACGAAACCACGAGACTATCTGCGCCATCATTGGCGACGATTGCTGCAGGTGACACGTCCGTTCAGGTGAGTCTGACGCCGATTGACAACGATGTCCAGGATGGCAATGTCAGCGTGGGAATAATGGTCTCGGCAACGGATTTCCTTTCGGCATCCACAGCCATTAGTGTTGCGGACGACGAAACTCTCAACAACGCCTTTACACTGACAACGGATCTGAGCGAAGTCGCCGAGAGCGCTGGGGAAGGGTCACTCAAAGGTACCGTGGAGTTTAATCAGGTATCGGCTATTGATCGGACGGTTTCCCTCAACTACTCGACTTCCGATCTTACTGGGCCGGGCTCCGTCGTTGTGCCAGCAGGCCAGACGACAGCACAGTTCGATTTATCTCCTGTTGATAATGCAACGCCAAACGGGAACATCGAGGTTACGATTACCGGCTCGACACCGAATGCGGTCAACCGGCAGACAATTGTAACATTACTGGACGATGACAATCTGACGATTACTGCTGCTGCTCAGGCCAGCTCCTCTTCGTCAACGTCAGACCTTGTGGCGTCAAATTCAACAGTGATCACGCGGCAGGACATGATCGGTATCAGTGGGATCACTGTTCCTGGCTCGGTTGTGGATATTGACACCAATGGTGATGGAAATTTTGACGACGGAACGGCTGCTGTCGGCGCTGACGGTACTTTCTCAATCGATGTCAGTCTGACTCACGATGCAACCAACCACGGTGAAAACTCGATCATCGTCCGTACGACTCTGGGTAACAAGAGCCAGACAGCCGCGGTGAATGCTCACATGGCTGTTGGAACCGTTGTCCGGTTTACATCGTCGCAGGGCACCTTTGATATCGAACTGCTCGATGATGACGCCGGCGAAACGGTCGACAACTTCCTTGCGTACGCCAATGCCAATGCCTGGGACAATCTGATTGTTCATCGAAGCGTAAGCAACTTCATCATTCAGGGAGGCGAATACACGTCCACTGGAGGTGGTGACCTATCTTTGGTGAACAATAATCCGTCGATCACGAATCAATTCAATGCAGCGAATTCAAACCTGCGAGGCACGTTGTCGATGGCCCTCATTCCCGGGAATGCTGACAGCGGCACTAATCAATGGTTCATCAACGTCAAAGACAACGCAGCACTGGATGGAGACCTGCATACGGTCTTTGGTCGCGTCATCGGTGACGGCATGGCAGTCGTAGACGCGATCAATGCACTTGGAACCTTCAACCTTGGTGATATTTACGATGATATTGCCCTGACGGAGGTGCCGTTGACCAGCTTTAATCCGACAAATCAGTCGCTGTCAGGCACCGTCGCGTTGACAACCAACAGTGATATTCTCGTCGGAACCGGCACGCAGTTCACGACGGAACTCCAGGTTGGAGATTCGATTCAGGCTTTCGGTCTTCTTTACTTCGTCAAGTCCATCGAATCAGACACATCATTAACCCTGACGTACACGTCCACGGTCACTGTATCTGAAATTCCGGCGAAACGGGATGTCGCTCCTCTGGAAGATGCTTTTGTCGTCTTCAGCGACATCAGCACAATCCTGGATTTGCTTTGATGTCAGCTCTCCGGATCAGTTCGCTTCATCCGCGGCTCCGCAATACTCAATAATGGTGCTGCGATGCACAAGCGATCCGTTTTGACGGACTGACTCCAGAAGGATGTTCGTTAGCAGGCAGGCGCCTGTGCTGGTGGTGGTTCCACCTGCGACACAGAAAAGCATCCTTTGCCATAATCTGCAGATTGTTATGTCCAACCCACCGGGTCAGCTTTCGACTTCGTGATGGCCGCTGTCAGGCAAACGCCGGTATTGCACAATTGCGGGCGACCGTTTGGGACAGCGTTGCGTCTGATTCAGATGCAAGTCGTCAATCAGCTTGCTCTAATACCACTCTGGGCAAACCCAATCGCTGAAGTCATCACGCGATGCGATAGAAGTGAGAGATTTGCCTTCCCCGTATTGTTCCCACCTGAAAAGAGTACTGGAGGTTCCTGGTGAAGAAACTGTGTCTACTTGTCGCAGCGATATTGTTACCGTCGATTGCAAATGCTGAATTAAAGTTGCCGAACATCTTTGGCGATCACATGGTTGTCCAGCAGAAACTTCCCATCGTGATCTGGGGAAAGACCAGGCCGGGTCAGTCTGTGACGGCAGAGGTGGGTAGCAGCACCGGCAAGACCGAAGCTGACAACGAAGGCAACTTCCGCATGAGTCTGCCGGCTCTGGAAGCAGGCGGAGGCCCGCTCACACTGACAGTGACGGCTGACGAAACGAAAACTTTTACGGATGTGCTGGTCGGCGAAGTCTGGATTTGTTCCGGCCAGTCGAATATGCAGTGGAGTGTGAATGCGGCGAACGATGCAGACCTGGAGCGACTTGCGGCCAAACACCCAAATCTGCGCATGATCAACTTCCCTCAGGTTGGTACACAGGAACCCATCTGGTCGCACGACCGACAATGGCAGGTCTGCACACCCGAAACAGTTGGTGGATTTTCAGCCGTTGGGTATTTCTTCGGTCGTCAACTCCTGGACACTCTGGACGTGCCGGTTGGAATGATTAATAACGCGTGGGGCGGTTCAGCCTGTGAAGCCTGGGTCAATCGGGATGTGCTGAGCGCTGATCCACAATTCCAGCCGCTGCTCGATCGATGGGCACAGAACGAAGATGCCTTCGCAAAACTGTCTGAACGAACGGACCTGAACGAAAACGAAACCAAACAGCTCGCAAATCTGAAACGATTGATGGCTGGAAATGCCCGACCGGGGAATATCTACAATGGCGTGCTGAAATCGCACCTTGGTTACGGTATCAAGGGAGCGATCTGGTATCAGGGCGAAAGCAATGCTTCCCGCGCGTATCAATATCGTGAATTGTTTCCAGCCATGATTTCAAACTGGCGCGATGAATGGGGACAAGGTGACTTTCCTTTCTACTGGGTACAGTTGGCAGATTTTCGTGATGAAAAAGCCGAACCGGTGGAAAGCGACTGGGCAGAACTTCGCGAAGCTCAGACGATGACGATGGCAAAACTGCCGAACACTGGCGAAGCGGTGATTATTGATATCGGCGAAGGCAAGGATATTCATCCAAAGAACAAGGTCGACGTCGGGCATCGTCTGGCTCGATGGGCTCTGGCCAGGGATTACGGGATTTCAGTGCCCTACCGCAGCCCGCAATACAAGTCGATGAAGAAAGACGGAGGCAAGATCACAATGTCATTCGAATTCGTCGATGGCAACGGATGGCGCCCATTTGATGTTCGAAATCCTGTGGGATTCGCAATCGCTGGTGACGACAAGAAATTCGTCTGGGCGGATGCAACCATTCTGCAGGATGGGCGTATCGAGGTCAGCAGTAAAGAGGTCGCGGATCCAGTAGCCGTCCGTTACGCTTGGGCCGACAACCCGGTCTGCAATATGTATGACAATGCGGGACTTCCTCTAACACCATTCCGAACGGACGACTGGCCGGGTGTTACCATCAATAACAAGTAGCGTTTGTTTGCATTGTCAGATCGCCCGTGACTGACAATCAATGGACTGGTTCTGAACAGCCGGCAGGCCCTTACTGCCGGCTGTTTTGCTGTCCATCCTCCCGACAATGACAAGCATTCAGTTCGAACCGCCGTCAGTCCTGAACGCCAAGCAGTTGTCTGGCCTCATCCTGACCAGGAGCAGGATGTCCGTATTCGCTGGCAGTCACTCTTGCCAGAGCGGCCACGTGTTGCCATCGATACGCCGCTCGCGTCGATGCAAATTCGTCCTGAACTGTCTGGAAGTACTTCTCTGCATGCAAAGCGCCATCTTCGCTGACGGCAAATTTCAACAGTGTTGAAAAGATACGGTCGACGGGCAATCCTTTCTGACCGTACTGGTATGCAATCGCTGTGGCATGAGCTTGTTGGTTCTGGCGAATGGACTCCTCCAGCTGAATCAGCAATCGATCCGGGTCTGCGCTGGTTAGCTCAGCAAGATGCCGCTCGGTAGGTAAAGGCGAGTTGAGCAAATTTGGCGATGCGGTCCGATCTCGTGCAATTTCCCATGCACTGAAGATTACGCAGGCCATCGCTGACGCCCCCGTCGTCACTTTGGCCATATGTCGCCATGCATTTGCGGTGTCACTGGCGTGTACTCCGGGTGAATCACCATGGACGCAACCGGCCGGTTTTCCGACAGATTCCCATTGAGGAAGTCGTCCGGCGTCGCGAAGCACCAGTCGAGTGGCCGCGAGAGAAACGGCTTCAGCAATGACGGAAGGGTGAAATCCCTCTGACAGCGTCATTGCTGCAGCTCGCGCTGCATCATCCGGTTGACATGTCGAAAAGTATTCGGTCAGTTCTTCGAGCTTTGCGTCATCGGCCATCCTGGAACCCGGAGGATTCTGCAGCAGGCGAAACTCATCCAGCAGCGAAGTCAGCAGATCCCCATTTTTCTTCCAGGCCTCACGCTGATAAATCTGCGGTTGAGCGAGACAGTAGTGAAGAGACTGCCGAAGCAGTGTCATTGCATGCTCGGTCCCCACGATCCGCTGCATGTCCCAGGCTCGGAAGGGTAAAACGGTACGGTGCACTTCCGGGTTATGCAGGACAAGGGGAACAAGAGCATTCAGTGCGTCTACGGGAGAATCAGAAATGAGCTGCCTCAGGATGTGCTCCGATTGGGAAGTTTCTCCGTTGACAATGGCCTCTTGCAGGTTTCCGCCGTTTACGGTTACGACAGGTGGATCAAGTTGATGCAGGACTTCTGCATCTCGCCCACCGAACTGCTGAATTCTGTCAGTGTTGCGGTAGAGAACTTTAAAAACCGGAAGCGGGGCCAGGTGAGTCGGTAGTCGCTTCGACATTTCCAGGGCCGGGGCCATGGCCATGAATGTATGAAAACCAACGTAATCTTCGCCTCCAAATGTCCGAGCGTTCGCCAGGGCGGCGGCGCCGATAAACGTTCGAAGGCTCGTTCCTGTTGCGATCATCCGGGCGAGCTGCGACTGAAGCTGCTCAACGGGCGTCTCCTGCATCTGGCAGACAAGTGATTCCATGTTCCCGAAGTGAAGTGGTTTCTCTTCGAAACCATCCCCGAGGGCTTTTGGGAAGAAACCAAGCTCAGAGGCAATATGCGGCCCCAGCGTGGCGATCAATGTGCCGGTGCTGACGCTGGAGAGAAACTGCCGCCGTGAGAATTCTCTGGACATCGACGCTGCCTCCAACCAGACTCAAAGAGATCCACCCTGAGCCGCAGCATACCCTTCCTGAACGTTGGAGTGCGAGCCATCCGTCGGAACTCCACGAAAATCCCCGGCGGTTCAGACACCCTCCGCAACGACGCTCGTTGCTGTCCGGGCAGCAGTATTCCGGCCACAGAATTCGTCCGAATCACAAATATGCCGGGCCAGGAGCGCTGTCGATGGTGATTGCTTCGGTGGCTCTGCAAATCCGGTTCGATGCCTGATATCATCCGCGATCTTCCGGAAATTCTGGCAGTAGATCGCAACCAACAAAGTGCGGCAACGAATACAGATACCACAACAAGCAAAGCGCCATTGCGCTGACTGGGGAGTGTTATGTTTTCACAGATGAGGCTCTATCAGGCTCTGCTTCTGACATCAATTCTTGTGGCTGGAGTGTCTTCGGCTTCGAGTGTCGCTCAGGATGACACATACCCCGTCCCACCGGACGCAATGGTCCAGGACGGCGTACCACAGGGCAGGATTGAAGGACCGTTCAAGTTCTACAGCAAGATCTTTCCCGGGACAGTGCGAGACTATTGGGTCTATGTGCCCGCTCAATACGATGCATCGAAACCACCGGCGTTGTTCGTCATTCAGGATGGAATAGGACCCGCGAAGAACTGGAAGATTCCAACCATTCTGGACAACCTGATCAGCAAAGGGGAAGTTCCCGTACAGCTGGGAGTTTTTGTGGGGCACGGACAGGTGCCGGCACCAAACAAGAACGCTCAACCCCGATTTAATCGTAGTTTTGAGTACGATGGTCTCGGCGACCGATACGCCCGTTTCCTGATTGAAGAGCTGCTTCCCGAGGTTCGCCAAAAGTGGACGTTCAGCGATAACCCTGATGATCGCTGCATCGCGGGTTCAAGTTCCGGTGCAATCTGTGCATTTAATGTGGCATGGGAACGTCCGGATCAGTTCCGCAGAGTGATTTCTACAGTCGGGACGTTTGTTGCTTTGCGCGGGGCGGATGCTTTTCCCGACCTGGTTCGCAAGACAGAGGCTAAACCCATTCGCGTCTTCCTGCAGGATGGCAGCAACGACCTGGATATTTACGCCGGTAGCTGGTGGGTCGCCAATCAGGATATGCTGTCAGCGTTACGATTCAGTGGTTACGACGTCCACCACATCTGGGGCGAAGGCGGACATAATGGAAAGCACAGCGCATCGATTATGCCGGACGCAATCAAATGGATCTGGCGAGATTACCCACAGCCACTGAAGGCGCGGGCGGGCGGCGGGAAACAACGACGGACTGATTTGCTGATCGAAGGGGAAGAATGGCAACTGGTGAGCGAAGGGCACAAGTTCACCGAAGGGCCCGCCGTCAACGAAGCAGGGGAATTATTCTTTACCGACATTCCCGCCAGTCGTATTCACAAGGTGACACTGGACGGAACCGTGTCCATATTTGCCGAAGAAACCGGACGTGCGAATGGACTGATGTTCGGGGCGGATGGCCATTTATACGCCTGCCGCGCAGATGATTCTCAGGTTGTCCGCTATTCACCCGATGGCAAACAAATGGAGGTCGTCGTTCAGGGTATTAAGTGTAATGATCTGGTTGTTTTCGCGGATGGCAGTGGTTTTGTAACAGAACCGAACGCGAAGAAGGTCTGGCATTTCAAGGCCGATGGCACAAAGCAGGAGGTAGACAGCGGAATTGAATTTCCAAATGGTTTGATTACGTCGCCGGATCAGACACTGCTGAACGTGTCAGACACCCGAGGTCGATTTGTGTACTCGTTTCAGATTCAGGCCGATGGAACTCTTGCCTGGAAGCAGAAGTATGGTTGGCTGCATGTCACGGATGATCTTAAGTCTGAGGCCGATGGCATGACCGTGGACACAGAAGGGCGAATTTACGTTACGACAGCGATGGGGCTTCAGGTGCTTGACCAATTGGGGCGTGTCCACTTCATCTTTAATAAACCAAAGCCTGGCTGGTTGTCCAACGCCGTTTTTGCCGGCCCTGATCGAGACGTTTTGGTCGTCACCTGCGGTGACAGCGTATTCAAACGTCGAATCAAAGCCCGGGGTGTCGATACCTGGAAAGCGCCGGTCACTCCGCCAAAACCCGGATTGTAGAATCATGCCCCAGGGCCGTGAATCTGGTATCTGTCAGCTGTCACTCTTTGCATCGACGGCTGGCGTTCCACCATGAGGGATTTTTCGTCCGGATTCCTTCACGTAGGCGGCGCGTTGTTGAGCGTATTCTTCGGGGGTCAATTCAATTGGTGCCTGCCGGGCTTCGAACAAGTGTTTGAGAAACGGCACGCACCAGCCACAGCCGGTACCCGCCCCACCACATTCGCTCATCTGGCTGGGAACCTGCGGCTTATGAATGCGGATGAAATTGACGACTTTGCGTTGCGTCACATGAAAGCAGTAGCACAATTTGTCATCCAGCTGCATCTGACTTTTCAGCCTTCCCGGGCCTCGTCCGGCAAACGGGTAATTTGAATGAGCTTCAATTGACGCTCGTCTGCTTCAACGACGCGGAATGATAACCCGTGAGATTCGATGACTTCGCCCTGCACGGGAATATGGCCCCGGACCGACATCAAAAATCCACCAATGGTGTCGAAATCTTCATCTTCCGGCAGTTCGACGTTGAGTTCGCGATTGAGATCATCAATGTGAAATCGACCGTCAACGGTGATCGAACCATCATCCTGTGATGAAATCATCGGTTGTTCTTCGTCGTCGTATTCGTCGGAGATATCACCGACGATTTCTTCGACGATGTCTTCGAGCGTCACCAGCCCTGACACACCGCTGTACTCGTCCACAACAATGGCCATATGAACTTTTTGTTGCTGCATTTTTTCCAGCAGCGTTTCAATGCCCTGAGATTCGGGCACGTACAGCACTTCGCGGGCATACTTGTCGACGGTCGCTTCGGCGGGATTCTCCGGTGGATTCAGTGACGCGGCCAGTAAATCCCGGGCGTAGAGAATACCAACAACATCATCGATTGTTTTGCCAACGACCGGGACACGCGAGTATCCCTGTTCGACCAGGATACTCAGTGCTTCCTGAAGGACCGTCTCGCGAGGAATTGTCACCATGTCGGTTCGGGGCGTCATGATCGCAGCAACGTCCTCCGACTGCAGATCCACGACGCGATGAATCATTCGGGAGGCGTTTGACTGCAGGACACCTTCCCGATGTCCTTCATCAACAACGGCTCGAAGCTCATCCTCCAGAAGGTGATTTGCCTCGGACGAATCGGGTTCAGGCAAACCAAAGACACGATGCATCACACGATCCAGCTTCAACATTGCCGACCAGACCGGTACGAGCGGCCGGGTCGCAATTTCGAGCAAGGGCCACAGCCGATAGATGACTGCTTCCCCTGTGACCCGGGCCAGTGTCCACGGAATCGCAAAAATAAACGCGGTCCCCAATAGAACCAGACCTAAGATCCTGACTGCAACGAGGGCCGCCTGCCCGGCGATAATTTTCTCCGGAAACACAAAAAGCCCGAAGTAGGACGAGCTGTGAAAAATCAACGTGCAGATGAATAGAGTCACCGCAAAGGCCAGTTCGCACATCCAGAGAACACGTTCGTAGTTGTGCAGAATTCGACCAAATCGATCGGCATCATCTTCTTCTTCGCAGATCTCCTCCAGCTTACTGCGTGAAAAGTCACGCAGGCTAAAACAAATCAACGAAAGCAACATCAGGAGCAGCGGTGGAAATGACCATCCAGCAGTGATCAGAAGCTGATTCACCCAATCGTCCTCCGAGATCGAACTGAGCTGCTGCCCGATCCGAGATTGCTGGACGGAGGTTCTTCAGGTTCGACTGAATCGTTGGCTGTCATGTTTCCGGAATTCATTGGTGAAATAGTTGCTGGACAGTCGTCGGGGCGATCTTCCGCGTACACCGGAGTATATCCAAGTTCTCCCATGATCGCGCGTTCGCGGTCCCGCATGAGACACTGTTCGTCGGGAGTGAGATCGTCATAGCCGCAAATATGAAGCATTCCATGAATCAGGTACAGCTTCAATTCGGTGATCGGTTCCCAACCTGCATCGGCCGCCATTTCAACGGCCATTTCCGCACTGGCGACAATTTCACCTTCAATTGAGGCACCAAAGCCTCTCCTGCCGCCCTGGCTGCCGTCCTCTTTATCAGGGTAAAAGTCCAGTTGAAAACTGATCACATCGGTCGGGTAATCGTGCTGCAGATGGTCCCGATTGATCACGTGGATGGCAGCATTGCCCACGATCGATACGCTGAGCACGGCAGAGCCAACCCCTTCCGCTCGAAGCGCGGTTTCCAACGCGGCAGCCAACTCGGTTTCGTCGACGGGTAAGGCCTGCTGCGAATTGACAATGTCTATTTCGTACATGAATTCCGAAGAACGACCTGGTCACAACACGTGTTGTACAAACAATGCACAAACCGGGCGGCGAAATGACAATGCTTCCGGCGGAAGTTTATTCCTGGGTTTCTTACCATGCAAACGACGCAGATCTCTTTTCTGATGGCAAGCCGTGCCTCCGGCGGGCTCCGTTCGACCTGGGCGTGCGTTCAGGGCGGACGTTACGGGCGAATGCCGTGGATCAATGGACTGATAATGACGCTTGAAAACATCATGATACTGCCGCATTGAAAAGATGCGTTCTCTCTTGCGTCGCGTTGGATGGTCTCCCTTTCGAGCTGCGTCGCTCGCCACTCACCCGACGGCAGTGTAGACTGAGGCTGTTTCCGGATGGAATGATCGCCCCCGCGCGAAAGGTTCTGGAGAACTTTGGCGTCATCTACAGGATTCAGCCATGGGAGTCTGTGCTATGAACGGTAATGTCGAATTGTGCACTCGTCGCCCTGTCCATCGGCGAATCCGCTTCAGCGCGGTACTTCTGGTGGTACTGGCCCTGGGATGCACCGACAGCCAACCGGCGACAAGCAGTAGCCCTGCAAAGCCCCGAACAACCGATAAGGTAGATGAGTTCAACCCGAATGCGGGCCGCGAGGTCGTATCCAACGAAGTCAGGATATCAAACCCGATCACCGGGGCACTGGAGGCCTACCAACCTCTGAAGCGACAAATTGCAGGACTGGGGATCGACCATGCAGTCGGCCTGTTTCAGGCGCTTGAAGGACGTTACCCGAAAGACTTTGACGAGTTCATGACGCGGATCATTAAAGAGAACAATATTCGGTTACCGTCGCTGCCGCAGGGCATGTCTTATCAGTACGACGTTGCCAATCACAAACTCGTGGTCGTCCGTGACGACACGGGGCAAAGCGTCGATTGAGACGCCTTCATTCAGGAGCTGTTGCAAATACCCATGACTGCACAGATGAAATCACTGTTCCCCGATGAACTTCTGGAAGGTATCGAAACCTCAGGTGTTATCGCAGTCCTGATTCTTGAGAATGCGGATGACGCTGTACCGGTGGCCAGATCACTTCTGGACGGCGGCGTCCAAGCAATGGAACTTACGCTACGCACGCCCTCGGCGCTCGAAAGTCTCCGTCAGATTCGACTTCACGTTCCGGAGATGCTTGCTGGCGTGGGGACGATACTTCGCCCCGAACAGGTAGACCAGGTCAGGGATGCTGGCGCGGCGTTCGGCGTGTCGCCCGGAACCAGCGTTGGCGTGGTACAGCAGGCGATCCGAACGCAATTACCGTTTGCTCCGGGAGTCATGACACCCACAGATATCGAAACGGCTGTAGCTCTGGGATGCCGAGAACTCAAGTTTTTCCCGGCCGAGCCATCGGGGGGACTGAAGATGCTGGCCAGTCTTTACGCGCCATTCGCCCATCTTGGTGTAAAGTTCATTCCACTTGGAGGAATCAATCCATCTAACCTTTCACAGTACCTGTCGAGTCCATCGGTTTTGGCCGTAGGCGGTTCGTGGTTAGTCAGCGCGAAGCATCTGAAAACAGGCAACTGGACTGCGATTACCGAAACGGCTGCGGAAGCGATTCAAATTGTCCGGCAGCGACAAGATGTTGGCCAGGAGTGATTGGCCAGGAGTCAACAGTGTGCCACGCACGTCGAGAGCCTCCGTGTCGCGATGAAGTCTTCCATTCGAAATCAAATTCTCTGGCCCTTCGCACTGATTCAAACACTGACGATTGGTGCGTTGTCTATTCTGCTCGCGTTGCGAGCCATTGATGCGGCTCAGACACAGGCGGTGGGGCGCCTGAATGGAGTTGTTCAGACCCTGCGTGACGCCAGTTTCCCCGTCCATTCGTCGATTCTTCAACAGATGAAGGGGCTGTCGGCAGCGGACTACATTGCGCTGAATGATGACGGAGGAATTGTCGGTTCCACTCTGCCCGAATCCACCACGGCGCGACTGGTGAATCAGATTCTGGGGATGAAACAATTTGCAAAGGACGACAGCTCAGAATCCGGTCCATCCGGAACTCGACAGGATAGTGGAATCAGCGACTTCATCCCGGTCCACACGGTCGAAGGACCGTACGTTGTGGGTCGCGCGGACATCCGGAAGTCGAGCAATGCATCTGAGCTCTTTGTCATGATGCCGGAGGGCGACTGGCGAGCACTGACGGAATCGAATATGTGGCCTCCGTTGCTGATCGGTGCCGCCGCTCTGAGTATCATGGTCGCGGTCTCGATTGTGCTTGCTGGTCGATTTGCTCAGCGAATTCGTCGCATGCAGGACCACGTTCGGCGAATTTCTGCCGGGCATTTTCAGTTAGCCATTCCCGAATCGGGTTCAGATGAGCTCGGCGAGCTGGCGGAATCAATCCACAAACTGGCAGGAGAACTTGACCATCTGACGCAGCAGATCCGCATCAACGAGCGTGCGGCTGTAGTCACTCAGGTGGCGGGAGGACTGGCACACCAGCTGCGCAATTCGATCACCGGGGCAAGGTTGGCAGTGCAGGTCCATATTCGTCGATGTGAACAATCAGATCGCGAAAGTCTTCAGGTGGCATTGCGCCAGTTGTCATTGACGGAATCTCAAATTCGCGGGCTCTTAACACTGACACGAGATCTTCAGCAAAAGCCTGAACCGGGAGAAGCTGACGAAGTGATTCGTCATGTTGAATTACTCGTTCAGCCGGAATGCCAGCATCATCAGATTCGACTTGACGTTCAACTTTCGAACAGCGGGTTTACGATCAGCGATGCCGAACAGATGGAGGCGGCTTTATTGAATGTTGTTCGGAATGCGATGGAAGCCACGGGACCGGGCGGGCAGGTTGAAATTGAATCTTCATTCGCCGAGAGCCGGTTTATTGTGGAAATCAGGAACACTGGCCCGCCGGTTGCACCGGAAATCGCGGACAATATGTTCGATCCTTTCGTGACTTCAAAACCGGAGGGCGTTGGACTGGGACTGACGCTGGCAAGTCGCGCGGCCAGTGATCATCATGGTCAGCTGACCTGTCTACGCACCGGTGAATGGACTCGATTTCGATTTGAGTTGCCCTTGTCGCAAGCCTGATATCTCAATATACGCCTCATTTCCCACGGGGAATCAAATTCTGCTGCGGAACGGGTTACGTGGAAAGGGAGAATTCTTGACACGAGTATTGATTGTCGATGACGAACCTGCGATCTGCTGGGCGTTCAGAGAATGTCTGACTGACGAAGGATTCGAAGTTGGCGTTGCCAGTTCTGCCGCACAGGCGCTGGCATCGACCGACGATGAAATGCCCGATGTCATTGTCATGGACGTTCGCATGCCAGGCATGGATGGACTTGAGGCCATGCAGCAGTTTCGTAAAAAGGCCGCCTCCATACCAATCATCATCATGACGGCCTTTGGCAGCTTGTCGACAGCTGTTCGAGCTATCGATGGCGGGGCGTTTGATTATCTGATCAAGCCGATCGACCTGGACAAAGCTGTTGCAGTGATCCGCCAGGCAGCCGCAATAAATTCGGCACCGGCAAGTGGAGACGAAATGCCAGCCGTAGATTGCGCTTCGGATGAACTGATCGTCGGTTCGTCGTCCGCAATGCAGGAGGTGTTTCGGCAGATTGCGCTGGTGGCTGAGCGAGACGTGCCGGTATTAATCACCGGCGAAAGCGGCACCGGCAAGGATCTTGTTGCAAGGGCCATTCATCAGCATAGTCGACGACGTGGTCCGTTTGTTCCAATCTGCGTTCCCGCGTTCAGCGACACTGTGGTTGAGAGCGAATTATTCGGTCACACCAAAGGGGCATTCACCGGCGCTGATGTGGCTCGCATCGGATTGTTGCAGCAGGCAGATCAGGGGACCGCGTTTGTGGATGAGATTGGAGAGATACCCTTACCGCTTCAGGTAAAACTGCTGCGGGTGCTCGAAACACACGAAGTTCAACCGGTAGGTTCGGGCACGTGCCGCCATTCGTCGTTTCGCCTTGTAGCCGCGACTAATCGATCGCTGGAAGCCATGGTGGCTGAAGGAACATTTCGCAGTGACCTGTTTTATCGTCTGAATGTCTTTCGTATCCATTTACCGCCTCTGCGGGAACGCACGGACGATATTCTGCTTCTGGCAGAACGATTTCTTTCGGATGTTGGCATCGGGAAAGGGATGCGGCTCTCTGATGAGGCCCAGTCGATTCTCCTGAAACGCGAATGGACCGGCAACGTAAGAGAACTTCGCAATGCCATTGAGGCTGCGTCGGTGGTTTGCCGCGGCGAAGTGATCCGGTCCGAGCACCTGCCGGAACCATCACACCAGATCAACAGTTCTGGCCGCTCCCCCGTCGAAAGTCTGCAATTGGCTGTCACACACTGGATTGATGATGGCCTAAACCTACACGGTTCGGGCTCATTTGAAACAGCGAGTGACCTGCTGGCTCAGTTGTCGGGGCATACAGAGCCGCCTCTCCTGCGTCGAGTTCTTGATGTTGCCGGTGGCAATCGCGCACTTGCGGCAAGGATGCTGGGGATTCATCGCGATACGCTCCGGGAAAAACTGCGCCGGTATGGGATTGACGCTGAATAGTGGCTCAACTTTTCTGGCGTTGTTGCATCCGCCGGAATGGCCCTGCCTGATTTGCAAGGTCTCCTGCTGTTTGTGGCTTCTTCGCAACACCCTGTGTTGATTTACGGCAACATTCTGTCCTGATGCAATCAGGTTGATGGGATCGCCCTCGCGATTTGATTCAGGCCTTCGGGAATGTTCTCCGACGGCCCATTGCAGCGGCTATGTTTCATGAATGCCGGCCAGCATCGAACGTATGGTGTGAGACCGTCACAACCTGCATTGGGAAACGATCATCATGAATCAGGGGCAGTATCAGGCACCATCGGGATCGATTGCCAGAGACGACGTTCCATTACATCTGCCGCAACAGCCACCACGCGATGAACTTGTCCAGCAGTTGCTGCTGCGACAAACACAGCAAAAGGCTGAGCCTGTCCGCCTTGCGTTTTGGGGATTGGTTTGCGTTGCGGCCGTGTTGATCGGTGGTCGCACGCTTCTTGAGATGCGAATGGCTGCAATGGACACTGCGATTCCAAAGACAGCGACCCTTCCATCCGAGAGGCGGGAAGTTTCCGGTACAGCGGCAGAGTTAATGAATGCGGATTCGCCTGTTCGTTCAGGCAGCGAAGTGCGAACACCTGCCAGAGAATCCATCGATGCTGTGCCGGCGCAGAAGGCTGGGCTGGTCACTTCGGTCATGAATCGAATTCTGGGACGCACCGATTCCGCAGTTTCTGAGCCGCCGTCGCAGCAGATCTTAATTGAGGGCCCCGCGCCGCATTATCATGCATCGCCACTTCACGAAGCCATGGTCACGCCGGGAAACTTCATGTATCTGGGGGCTTTCAGAGCTCCTCATGTTGACGAAAACAGGGAAGCATCGCGGTTTTGTTACGGTGGCTGGACACTGGCTTACAACCCTGATGGCGACCCGAGTGGTTCTTCTGACGGGTTCGCCGGATCACTTTTCATTTCCAGCGACCCGACACAGGAGTTGATTGCGGAGATCTCGATTCCGCAGCCAGTGACGGCAAAGCCGCGGTTTCTGGATGCCATTCCCGCAGCAAACATTCTGCAGTCGTTTGGAGATCCGACTGGTGGTATTCGCGGTTCCATGACAGGCGATTCTTCCGAGCCATTCCGGTATGGCGGCCTCCATGTGATTGACGGACGGCTTCACTGGACGATGTACAAGTACTACAACGTTGAGACGATTGATTTTCCATCGCACGGAGTATCGACCCTTGACCTGAATCGTCCTGAACCGCAGGGACCATGGCATCTGGGTCCCTCGGAGACAGGCCGTTCAGAATGGCATTCGTACAAGCATGCCGGGTACATTCTGCGCGTTCCGGAGGACTATGCGAATCAGTGGTTCTACGGACATAAGCTGATCTCCGGGCTGCAAATTGCTACCGGGCTGAACATTGCGAGCCATGGCCCATCGCTGTTTGCTTACAGCCTCCCGACTGTCGCAACTTCTCCCGGCCGTTCCCTTGATGCACTGCCGCTGATGTACAACGACATCAGTCGACCGGCCAGGGACTTTAATCCTGCGGATCGATGGACAGGCGGCGCGTGGCTCAGACTTGGCGAAAAGAATACGATTATCATCAGCGGCCGCAAAGCGCTTGGTGAAGTCTACTATGGCGAAGCAAGGCCAGGTGACTGCACGATCGACAAGGGATATCACGGCGCGCCTTATGAATCTCAAATTCGTTTTTACGCTCCACAGGCGCTGGTCGCTGCCAGTCGGCACAGCCTTGATCCAACAGGAATCGAACCGTGGTACATTTGGGATGGGAATTCTCCGGGAGGTGGGCCCGCTCAGTACCTGTTTCCATCATGTACACAGTATCTTGGTGGGATCGCCTGCGATCCTGAACACAACCTGCTGTACCTTGTGCAGATCGATGGCGGGGCAACGTCCGATCGTGAGTTCGATCCACTGCCAGTCATTCACGTGTTCCGGTACGGTGAACCTGCTTTATGAACAAACGTTCGCTCCGACGAATTGCCTTCCTGACAATGGACTCGCTTGAAGGTTTTTTTGCTTACGATGACATGGTGAACGAGCCACTCTTGCGGCGTGGTGTTCAGGTGGACCATGTTTCCTGGCGTGCGAATGCGGAATGGAGCGACTACGAAATGGTGGTCATTCGCAGCCCCTGGGACTACCACAAATCCGCTGACGCATTCCTGCACGTGCTGGATTCGATCGACCAGAAGACATGCCTGGTGAATGATCTGCAGACTGTGCGATGGAACATCAATAAGCATTATCTGAAGGATCTTGACCATCGTGGTGCTGATATTGTTCCTACCGAATGGTTTGCGTCTTTGTCTGTCGCAGATCTGGACTGTTTGTGCGAACGATTTGGCGAGGAAGAATTTGTCTGCAAACCAGTAGTCGGTGCGGGAGCAGAGAACACTTTTCGCCTCTCATCTCGTACGTCGCCGGACGTCCGCAGGGAAGTCGCAACGACATATGAGTCACGCGAAGCGATGGTGCAGGCGTTTGTCCCAAGCATCACGACCGTCGGCGAATACTCACTGTTTTACTTTGACGAGCAATTCAGTCACTGTGTACTGAAGACTCCGACGGCAGGAGATTTTCGAGTACAGGAAGAACACGGAGGCCAGCTGAGAGCGATCACACCGGCAGTAGATCTTCTGTTTGCCGGAGAGAAAGCTATCCAGGCCGTTTCCGGGCGTTTGCTGTACGCACGGGTAGACTTGGTACGCCTGCCTGACGGTAAACCCGTCGTGATGGAGCTCGAATTGATCGAACCGTCTCTCTATTTCCCTTTCGATCCGCAATCACCCGAAAGATTCGCCGACGCAATTTTACGGCGAATGCAGTGACGCAGAAATTCTGCAGATGAACAGCTGAGTTTGGCTGACAGGCCACATCCTTCAACAAAAAGTCCCTCGCGAACGAAGTGGTTTGCCTTTCGTGTGGATCTTCAAAGGACTGGAGGATGCCGACGTCGGAGACTGGGGAATGCAGCTGCAGTTGGGACACCTCAGGGGTGCCGGAGTTCCCGGAGCCAGTAGTGTAGGTATTTGCGGATTTCAGTGCTTGCCGGGTCGCTAAAAACTGATTATCCGATGAGATCGTTTGCATCGTGCTAATCCAGCGAGTCGACTGTATCTTGCCTGCACGATGCAGATCACCCGGGTAGAACTCAAGACAGCGAATCGGGCTGCCGTTAGTTGCGGATACACCGCATTCCAGCGGCAATGACGATTATCGATGCCTTTCGCGAAAGTAATTCCTGTGAACGGGTTGCCTGCTCAGCGACTACGAATTGTACTGGCCGCCTCTGAAGCGGTGCCATTTGCGAAGACTGGCGGGCTCGCGGACGTAACCGGCGCGCTGGCCGCTGCGCTTGATCGACTAGGGCACGATGTCGTACTCATTCTGCCCGATTACTTTGCCGTTCGTCAGGCGAATTCGCCACGGCTGCCTCACGTTTCCAGTACCGGACTCAAGTTTTCGATCACGATGAATGGGCGAGTGGTTGAGGGATCCGTGAACTGGACGATGCTGCCAGGCACCTCAGTGCGTGTTCTTCTCATTCGTCAGCCGGAGTACTTTGACCGACGGCAGTTGTATCAGGAGCATGGCCATGGCTAT